>JADFKK010000022.1 GCA_022564995.1 Planctomycetota bacterium
GATCCACGTCGGACAGGGGCGAGTGTAGGGCAGGTCGAGGCGCTGCCGAAGTTGCGCCCAGGTTAGTCCCGCTGGGCTGCGGCGAAGTTCGTCGCGAATCGCGTCGCTGAATTCGACGTAGCGCATGCGCGGATCCCTCGTTGATCGCCATCGGAGACGCCTCCTACAGATCACGGCTGCGCCGGTTTCTCGGTCTTCTTCTTGGCTGCCTCCAGCACCTTGCGGGTGACCAAATCGTAACGCCCGCCGTGGCGAACCGATTCGTGATCGGGCTTGCCTTCGGCGACGGGTTTGTTGGCGTCGTAGAAGTGGACGGCGCCCCGACCGGTGACTTCGGCGATTTGGCCTGTCACGACGATGGCGGTGCCTTCGTCGATGCCGATGCCCAAAAGCTGCGGATAGCGTTTGACCAGCGAGGTCATGTCGGCGAAGCGCTTTCGCTGGGCGAAGTGTTGATCGACGGCGGCACCCGGCAAGAAGCCCAGGCCGCGCTCGTAGCCTTCGGCCATGATGTCGCGATTGCCGAGCGGATTGGCGCGGGCCAGGTACTCGGCCTGAATCGAGGCCCCGGCGCTGCTGCCCATGATGACTCCGCCGCGTCGCAGCACGTCGCGCATCGCCGCGTGGGCTTTGGTATCGAGATAGGCGTCGGCGAAGCGCCACTGCCGCCCGCCGCCGAACCAGATGCCGCTGGCCGTGCGGAGCGTCTTGAGATACTCGGCGCTGTTGACCTCGGCCAGCTTGCGGCCGGTCAGGACCGTAACCGTTTTCGCACCCGCTTTACGAAACTGCTCGGCGATGCGGCTCTTTTTCGAAACGGGATCGGGCATAGCGGTCGGCAACACAACGATCCGGGCTTTCTTTCCGCCGGCCAACTTAATGAACCGTTCGATGATCCCCTTGGGCATGCCGCCGCCGCCGATGATGATCAGCGTGCCTTTTTCCACTTGCGGCGGAGCCGGCTTGGCCGGCGGAAAATCGCCATTGATTCGCTCGCGGGCCGAACGACGCAAAGCGGTCAAGTCGGCGAAGACACGCGATCCGTGGAGCACGATTTCTTTCGCCTCGCGAGATCCGTTACCGGCGGCGAGGTGAATTCGCACGCTGCCCGGACCGACGCAGCGCATCCGCCGGCCGCGCACGAGCAGCGCGGCGTTGGGGTCGACTTCGTAACCGATCAGACCGGGTTGCTGCTTGAGCAACTCGGCCAGCGGTGCGGTATTATCCTCGGTCGCCGCAACTAAGTCGATGATTGCGTCGGGCAGCAGACCTCGGCCGGCGATTTGCTCGGCGATCGGACCAGCCGCACCGAGCACGCCGCCGCGCTGGACGAGCGACTTTGTTGCGCGAGCCAGCGGCGTCCCGTCGATCGTCTTGCGAAACTTTTCCGCATTCGCGGCGACGATCCACACGCCGGTGGCCGTCTTGATCGACTCGGCCACCTGCGGATCTTCGGCCCGCTCGCGCGAATCGACGCGCAGCAGTTCGATGCCGGCCGCCCTTTGTTTTTCCCAATACTCGATCAGCTTAGCGGTCATTTCGCGCGAGGCATCCGTCGCATCGCCGCGCAGCACCACGATGCGGGCTTTCTCGCGGTGGGCCAAATCGTAAAAACGCGCCAGCGCCTCATCCGGCACGTCGCTGCCGGAGATGACCAACGACCCGCCGATGCCGGCCGGCACGATCCGCTCCAGCCGAGGCCGCACCGGGAGCGCCTGTCGTTTGACGATCGGCTGCTCGGCTACGATCTTGCCCTGGGCCAACAATCGCTTCGATTCGGTGAGCAGAAAGTCGGGGTCCATAAACGGCTCGTAGCTGATGTCTTGCCAGCGGACGTAACCGTCGGCGTCGACCAGATAGGTGCCGTGCAGCGTGATGTTTTCAAAATCGTCGTAGGCCCGATACTTGCGAAACACGTCGAGCGGAGCGTCGGAGACCAGCGGGAAGGGAATGCCACCTTCATAATCGTCGACTGATTTCTTGAGATCCTCGGCGCTGTCGGTGCTGATGGCGATGATCGAAATGCCGGCCTCCTCGAATTTCTTGGCCGCCGGGGCGAAGGCTTGCAACTGTTCCGCACAATGCAGGCAGGCGTAGCCGAGATAAAAGATCACGATCACCGGCTTGCCGCGATACTCCGCCATCGAGTGCGGCTTGCCTTGATGATCCTTGAGCGTCCAATCGGCCGCCGGCATCGGCCGCCAGCGAAACGGGCCGAGCGAACTAAAATCGGGCCGCTGGCCGAGGTCGCTGGCCGGCGCGAAGACGAATCGCCATTCTTCCGGCAGTTTCAGTTCCTTGGCAATCGGCGCGAGGCGATCGAAAACGGGCGTGCCGAGTTGAATCGAGCCGGAGATCTTGCGGAGCTTCTCGAAGGCCTGCTTCGCCTCGACCTGCTTGCCGGCCTTCCACAACAGTTCGACCTGACAGGCCAGCGGCAGGCACTGATTGGTCCGCGACTTGACTTGCCCGGCGACCGCCTTGAGGGCCGCGTCGGTTTGGCCGGCCAACAACTGCACGCGGGCTTGATAGAGCGCATTGGCCCCGGCCTTTTTCAACAGCGGCAGCGCGGCGGCGTAATCTTTCTCGGCCACCTTCATGCGGCCCTGCACCTCGGCAATTGCCTTTTCCAGTGACGATTTACTGCTGGAGCCGCGGCGCCGCGGCGGCTTCTTCTTCGCTACGACCTTCTTTGCTACCGGCTTATCATCGAACTTCGGATCGGGATTAACCGGGAACTTTGGATCAGGATTGACGGGTCGCCGGTTCTTCGCGGCCTCCGCTTTCCTTCGGGCCTCTTCTTTCTTCTTCGCCTCGGCCTTCTTCTTCGCTTCCGCCTTCTTCGCGGCGGCCTGCTTTTCTGCGTCGGTGACTTTCTTCAAACGCTGCTGCAAATCGGCCAACGTCTCGGCGGCCTTGTCCTTCGCGCCCGTTTCGACATACGCCACGGCCAAATACCGCAGCCGCTTAATCTGCTCGTTCTCGCGGTCGGTGGCGGCGAGATGCGGACCGGCCGCCAGCTCGATCAGTTGCGACCACAATTCGTACTTGGTCAATACGTCGAACAGCCGCATCCGCCCGTAGTTGGCGCTGCCGCGCCGGGCGAGCGTGTTGTATTTTGGGTGTCGTGGCAATTCGGTCATGTTCTTGGCCAAATCGATCGCGCCCTGCCAGCGGCCGATGTAGATCAGATTGCGGATCAGCCATTCGTTGTTGTGGGCGAAATTATGAATCTGATCCGGCATCACCCGATCGCGCATCATGTGGGCATGATCGACGCGGGCCGAAGCCTCTTGCTGCCAGACGGCGTCGTCGTAACGCTTGAGCCGCGAGTAGATGTGGCCCGGCATGTGCCACATGTGGGCGATCGCCGGCGAGGCGGGTCCGCACAACGCCGTCGAGTCGAGCACCTTGGCCGGGTTTTTGTGATCCCACAGATGAATCCGGAAGTGATGCACCGGATGGTTCGGCTCCAAGGCCAGCACCTTCTGAATCATCGCGTCGGACTTCTCGTAATTACTGCCCAGGTCCGAACGAGAACGATAGTAGAGATACGCCAGAAAGGCCTTGGCCTCGATGTCGTCGGGGAAGTCGCTGACGATTTGTCCCAGCGCCTTGGCGTAATTCTTGGCCTTTTCTTTGCGCGACTTGGTATTGAGATATTTGTTGAGCGCGTCGATGTAAAGCTGCTCGCGGCGGCTGGCCTTGCTCTTTCGCTTGAGCGCCTTTTCGATGAAGCCCTTGGCTCGCTTCGAGTTACCGGCGTTGGCCAGGGCCATGCCCCAGTAGGCAATCGCGCAATCGGCATCCAGCATGGCCGCCTGTCGAAACGACCGCTCGGCCTCGAAATACCAAAAGCCGTGAACTTGTCCGATGCCCTGCTCGATGAACTTTTGCACCAGCGGATTCTTCGACGTGACCGGAAAGCTGATCTTGCCCGTCCCGCCCATCAAGTAGGCCTTCTGCCGCGGCCCCTCATTAAACGCCTCGCCATGCTGCGAATGCCCCGGGGGCAGCGAAGCATCAACCGGCTTCTGGGGCGTCTTCGCACTCGCCGCTGGCGGCTTTGCCGAATCGCTCTTTGTCTTTTCCTGGGCGACGGAAGACCCGGCCAGCCCAAGAACGACCAAGACAACAACGATCCATGCGCGACGCAAAATCAATTTCATAGCTTCTTCCTGAAATATGTTTCGGACCAATTTATGCTTCCCACAATCGAAGTACGATTCTACACAAACCGGCCCGCTATTGCTGCCGGAGTCGCTGCGACGCGGGAATTGCCCATTAAACCCGCGTTTTCGCCGCCAGTGTCGAAGCAGGATCGGTGGAATGGCTCGTCTCCTCGTACAGAAGGACTCGGAACAGAAGCTCACGAAGATCGCTAAGGAAAGCAAAGAAGCATCGTAACAGCTCACCAAGATTGAAATCAAAACGTGAAACATGGTGCGCAGTGCCCATCTTGCGACCTACGGCCCCATCCGTGGCTTCTGTGTTATCCGTGGTTATTTCGTTTTCTTTGCTCAACCCTCACGACACCGCGATTCAGGCAATCTGTCTTGCCTGCTCGGTCTGTGCGGCTGCGTCACACTTTTGCTGGCTGCGCCCGGCGTTTGACCACCCCTGCGAGGTGAACGCGAGCGGTGCAGCTTGCCTTTTCCGCAAAGCGTCGAGCATCTCCGCCCGCTATTGCCAGCCTTGTTCTTGACGTGGCCGAAACGCGGCATTAACATATGCGGTTGTTTCGATGTGTTGCGGCGGACATGGATTTCTCCGCTGACAAGATATCGAACGGACACGCCGGGACCCGTGAGCCAACAGACGTCCCAAGATTTTCCTGCCTTCCAAGTTTGGCCCACGCGGTTCTCCGAAGCGAAAGCTCACCAAGGGGGACGGCCGGATGTTATGCCCGCCAAGGCGTCTGCTCGATCCGTTGCGCCTCGTCGTTCTGTTCGTCGCGGCGACGGTCACCCACACCGCGCTAGCTCAAAACGCTCCGCCGCTGCACGAGCGGATCGACCAGTTGATCGAGGCATCGCAAGTCGGTCCGCAAGTTCCCTTGGCCGGCGACGGTGTGTTTCTGCGCCGCGTCTATCTCGATCTCACCGGCTCGATTCCCTCGGCGAACGAGACCCGCGCGTTTCTCGACGACAAATCGCCCGACAAACGGGCCAAGCTGATCGACCGGCTGCTGGCGAGCGGAGCGTTCGCCCGACACATGGCGACGACGTTCGACGTGATGTTGATGGAGCGGCGCGGAGACAAGCACGTCAAGTCGCCCGAGTGGCAAAAATATCTGCTGACGTCGTTTCAGGCGAACAAGCCGTTCGACCAACTGGCCCGCGAGATTCTCGGCGCCGACAGCAGCGACGCCAAGCTGCGCCCGGCGGCGAAGTTTTATCTCGATCGCGACATGGAGGCGAATCTGCTCACGCGCGAGGTCGGCCGGATGTTCTTCGGCGTCGACTTGCAGTGTGCCCAGTGTCACGATCACCCGTTGATCGACGACTACCTGCAGGCGGACTTCTACGGCATCTACGCCTTCTTGAATCGCAGTTACATCTTTCAGCCGGATAAGAAAAAGCCGGCCGTGTTGGCCGAAAAGGGCGAGGGCCAGGTGTCGTTCAAATCGGTCTTCACGGAAGAGAGCGGCAAGACTCGGCCGCGGCTGCCCGGTTCGGCGCAGATCGATGAGCCGGCGTTTGCCAAGGGTGATGAGTACAAGGTGAAGCCGGCCAAGAATGTGAAGCCGGTGCCGAAGTTCAGCCGCCGCGAGCAACTCGCCCGGCTGGCCACTACGACCAATCACGGCGCGTTCAATCGCAACATCGCCAACCGGCTGTGGGCCATGATGCTGGGCCGCGGGTTGGTTCACCCGGTCGATTTGCATCACAGCGACAACCCGCCGTCGCACCCGGAGCTGCTCGATCACTTGGCCGATCAAATCGCAGTGATGAAGTACGACATGCGGGCGTTCCTGCGCGAGGTGGCGCTGAGCCGCGCGTACCAGCGATCGTTCCAGATGCCCGCGAATTTGGACGCCCACGTGGCGGCGGCCCGCGCGGCGTTGCCGAAGCAGGCGGCGGAGTTAAAGCAGATGGCGGCGAAAGTCGGCGAGTCGAGAAAGAGCATCGTGAAGTTGTTGGCGGAGTTGGAGGCGGCCAACCAGCTGCTCGCGCCATTTGTCGAATCCGTGACTAAGGCCCAAACCGCGGCGACCGCGGCCAAGAAGCTATCCGACGTCACGACGAAAGCACTGACCGACGCCAACACGCGGCTTGCCGCGAAGCAGACCCTTGCCGCATCGCTTACCGAGGCCTCTGACAAGACGCTCGCCGCCGCCGCAAAACTACCCAAGGAAGCACAACTCCAAGCCGCGGCCAAGGTCTTCCAAGATCGCGCGAAAAAGGCCACCGACGCAGTGTCCGCCGTGACGAAGGAAGTCGCGGATAAAACGGCGTTGGCCAAAGCGCCGACCGAGAAGACGAAGGCCGCGAATCAAGCAGTGGCGGCGGCGAATCAGAAACTCGCGACCGCCCGAGTCAAACCGGCCGCCATTGAAAAACAACTGGCCGCCGCGAGTGCGAAGGTGCGCAGCGAAATGACCGCGATTAACTCTCGCCAACGGCACATCGATCAAACCAAGGCGATGATTGCCTTCGGCGAGCAGTCGGCGGCGTTGGCGGCGTCCAGCGCGGCGCTCGACAAGACCAAGGCCGATCTGGCCGCGGCCCGTCCCGCGGTGGAACAGGCGGCCGGTGAAGTGTCTACGGCGTCGGCCGCGCTGCCGGCCGTTCAAAAGGTGGCGAGCGATGCCGCCAAGGTCTTCGTGGAATCGGCAAAGCCGCTAGCGGCGAAGCAGGAGGTTGCCGCGCTGCTTACCGAAGCCGCCGCCAAAACCCAGGCCGCCACGGAGAAATTGCCCGACGACGCGGAGTTGGCCGAGGTGTTGGCGATCCTCTCTGCCCGTTCGACGGCGCTGGCTGCCGAATCGGCCCAACTCAAACAAAAACACAACGCGGCCCAATCGGCCGCCAAGGCCGCCGCCGACAAGCTGACCGGAGTGCAAAAAAACATCAACACGCTTGAAGCCGCGGCCACCGCAGCCAAAGCCCGCGTCCAATCGCTCGACGCAGCGGTCAAGCAACTCGCCGACAAGATTGCCGCGGGCGCGGGCGCACTGGAGACAGCCCGCGACGAGTTGACCAGCGGCTGGACCGCGCGGTTCGCGGTCGCCGCCATGCAGCCGCTGCAGCCGGAACAAATCGCCTGGAGCGTGATGCAAGCTACCGGCGTCGTCGACCGCCAGCGGGCCGCTTCGGCGGCTGAGATTAACAAAAAGACGCCGCTCAAACCGGAAGAGCAAAAAGACCCGGCCAAGCTGGCCGCGCGAGCGCGACAGATCGATCAAGCGACCCACGACAAGTTGAAGGGCAACGTGGCCGCCTTCGTCAAGCTGTTCGGCGCCGGCGCCGCGCAGCCGCAGTATGACTTTTTCGCCACGGTCGATCAGGCCTTGTTCCTCGCCAACGGTTCGCAGCTTCGCGGCTGGCTCGCCCCCGGCGGCGGCAACTTGACCGATCGGTTGAACAAGCTGGAAGATCCCAAAGCGCTCGGCGAAGAGCTTTACCTAAGCGTGGTGAACCGTCGCCCGACCGAGCAGGAAATGGCCGACGTCACAGCATATTTAGCCACCCGGCCCAAAGAAAAACCGGCCGTCGTGCAGGAAATCGTCTGGGCGTTGTTAACTTCGACGGAGTTTCGTTTCGATCATTGACGGTCGGGAGACCTATAGAAGTGTAGAATAGGTCGTGAGGACGCATGAGGTATGCTCGAATTTGAATGGGATCCCGACAAAGCGGAAAGCAACTTCCGCAAGCATGGTGTTTCGTTCCACGAAGCGGCGACCGCGTTTGGCGATCCGCTGTCTATAACCTTTTATGATCCGGATCACTCCGAAGATGAGGACCGTTACATTACCATTGGCATGTCGAACGATGGCCATTTGATCATCGTTTCACATACAGACCGCGGTGATAACATTCGCATTATCAGCGCACGAAAGGCTTCTCGCCGCGAACGAAAGATATACGAAGATGGATAAAGACACTGCCAACGACGAACTTCGACCCGAATACGACGAGACTTTGCTGAAAAGCGGAGTGCGTGGAAAATATGCTGATCGTTATGCCTCGGGCACGAATCTGGTTTGCCTGGCACCCGATGTGTCGGAAGTGTTTCCCAACGATGAAGCCGTGAACGAAGCGTTGCGCTTTGTGATGCGCGTTGTCGACGATGCCAGCCGCCTTACAAAGAGCGGCGGTTGAATTGGGCGGCTGCAATTGTGCCTTTCACATAGATCGTGAAACTCCAGGGGACCCATCATGAACTGCTCCTATTCCTGCGGATCGTCAGAACACGTCATCGCTCGCCGCCGATTCCTCGGAACGCTTGCCGGCGGGGCGGGTGCCGTGGTGGGTGGATTGGGTGCGATGGCCCAACCGGCCGCCGCCGCGCAGCTCGCCAAGGACCAGAAGCGTGTGCTGGTGGTCTACATGTCCGGCGGCCTCAGCCAACTGGAAAGCTGGGATCCCAAGCCGAAGACCGACACCGGCGGGCCGTTCCGCGCGATCCCCACCTCGGTCACCGGCCTGCATGTTTCCGAGTTGCTGCCGCAGACCGCCAAGCTGATGCACCATCTGGCCCTGGTCCGCAGCATCAACACCAAGGAAAACGATCACGGCAAGGGTCGCTACAAGATGACCCATGGGCGCTCAAAAACGCCGGCCACCGAATACCCGCACTTCGGCGCCGTGGCGGCCAAGGCCCTCTCGCCCGAGAAGAGCGGGCTGCCCGGCCACATCAAGATCTCCAACGGCGGCGGGGGTGGGCGCGGCGGCGACTCGGCCTATCTCGGTCCGAAATACGCCAGCATTTCGGTCGGTGGCAAGCCGCCGCAGAATTCCGCCCGGCCCGCTTCGATCTCCGAGCAGCAAGACGCGGCCCGCAATGCCCTGCGCCGCAAGTTCAACGACCGTTTCGCCAGCCGGCGGCGGACGGCCGAGACCGACGTTTACACGTACAACTACGAGCAGGCAATCCAATTGATGCAGAAGCGCGACATCTTCGACGTCACCAAGGAGCCGGCGAAGGATCAGGAGCGTTACGGCAAATACGATTTCGGCCGGCACTGCCTGCTGGCCCGCCGGCTGCTTGAAAACGGCATCACGTTTGCCCAGGTGTCGCACTCGAACTACGACACGCACAACGAGAATTTTAATTTTCACCTGGAACAAGTCGGCGAGTTCGATCGTTCGTTCGCGGCGCTGATTAGCGATCTGGTCGATCGCGACATGCTCAAGACCACGCTGGTGGTGGTGATGAGCGAATTCGGCCGCACGCCGCGGATCAACAAGAATTACGGCCGCGACCACTGGGGCACCGCCTGGAGTATCTGTCTGGCCGGCGGAAAAATCGCCGGCGGAGCGGTCATCGGCAAGACCAACAAGAACGGCACCGCGGTGGCCGATCGACAGGTCGATCACCGGCATTTGTTCCACACCTATCTCTCGGCGGTCGGACTCGATTCGTCAGGACACTTCGACATCGACGGCCGGCCGATCCTAATGGCCGACCCCGAAGCCGAGCCGATCAAGGAACTTTTCACATGAGCCCGGACAAAACGCCGCCGAAAAAAGACGCCGCCAAGCCCGCGACTGCGAACAAGGTCGCCGCCAAGGCCGATCCCAAGGCGACCCATATCGTCCATCAGTGGAAGAACGGCAGCCCGTTGATCGCTTGCCGCTTCGATCCCCAGGGGCGTTACGTCTTCACCAGTGCCGAAGACAACACGGTCCAGCGCTGGGAGATTCCCTCGGGCAAGAAGATCGATCTGGCCGCCCACGACAGTTGGGTTCGCGACATCGCCTTTTTGCCCGACGGAGAGACGATGATCTCGGTCGGCAGCGACGAGCAGATGATTTTTTGGCCCACGGCGGTCGACAAGCCGGCGCCGATTCGCAAGATCAAGGCTCACCAGGGCTGGATTCGTACTGTCTCGGTCAGCCCCGACGGCAAGCTGCTGGCCACCGGCGGCAACGACAATCTGGTCAAACTGTGGAACGCCGCCGATGGCCGTCCGGTTCGCACGCTGACCGGTCACGAGAGCAACGTCTACAGCACCCTGTTCCACCCCGACGGCAAGCTACTGCTCTCCGGCGATCTGGCCGGGCAAGTCAAGCAGTGGGAAATCGCCACCGGCAAGTTGATGCGCACCTTCGACGCCAAAGACCTGCACTCTTACAACGGCGGGCAGCAGGTTCATTACGGCGGCGTGCGAAGTATGTCGATCAGCCCCGACAAAAAACTGCTGATTTGCAGCGGCCTGCACAAAGCCACCAATCCGCTCGGCGCGGTCAACGAGCCGCTCGTCGTACAGTTCGATTGGGCCACGCAGAAGAAGCTCAAGTCGCACGTCGCCAGCGGCGTCAAGGGCATCGCCTGGCGGGCATTGTTCCACCAAGACGGCTTCCTGATCGGCGCCTCCGGCGGCAGCGGCGGCGGCTACCTGGTCTTTTGGAAAACCGACAGCGACAAAGAATTCCACAAACTCAAGCTGCCCAACACGGCCCGCGCCATGGACCTGCACCCCGACGGCCTCCAGCTAGCCACCGCCCACGCCGACCGCCACGTGCGGATCAGCCGCATGACGAAGAAGGCGTAGGGCGTGGGGTGTGTGCTGGAGTGCTCGGGTGGCCCGGACAACTTGTTGTCTGGGTCGCGCAGCGACAAGAGGATCCGAGAAGACGTCGACTGGCATGTTCGGTCCGCCACAAGAGGCCGCGTCGTTCCTGATCCTCTTGTGCCTGCGGCACACGGACAATCGCTCAGGCGATTGTCCGTGCCGACAGTGCAAGTGCGGATTGCTTCGATTGCGGCATGGCTTGCTCGCGTAGTCAATGTGTCAGGCGTATCACTGCCGCACATAAACCGCGATGTCGCGTCGCCGCTTAACGAATTTCGCCGATTTCGGCAGTCGATCGCCCACATTTGAACAATACTCCACCGCCTGATAAGATAACATCAGTGGGCAACCGGCCGATGGCACCCGTGAATAATCGGGGCCAGGCGGCAAAGTCGTTTTTTCGCGGTCTGCCCTCGGACTTATCGGAGCACTCTCGTCATGCACGACACGAGCGCGTGGAGCGTCAATCTTGGACGTTGGGGTGGGGTGCAGATTCGGCTGCACGCCTCGCTGCTGTTTGTTGGCGTCGGGGTGATGTATCTGGCCGGGCGGGCCCAATTCACGGCCGAGGGCCTGATGCTGCTGTGCGTGTTGCTGGTGAGCGTGCTGGTGCATGAGTTCGGGCACCTGATTGCGGCGGCTCGTAGCGGCGGCAGTTGCGAGCTGTTGGTGCTGGGACCGCTGGGCGGTTTGGCGCATCCGCAGGTCTCGCACGATCCGCCCGTCGATCTGAAGGTTGCTCTGGCCGGCCCGTTTGCCAGTGCGACGGTCTGTCTCGTGTCCGGGGCGTTGCTGCTGGTGGCCTTCGAGGGCGTTGAGTTCGTGCGATTGCTCAATCCGTTGCGCTTTCCCACGGAGATTTTCGCCGCGAGTGCCGAGCTTTCGGCCACGATCATGATGTGGCTGCAGATGGTGTTTTGGGTCAATTGGGTGCTGCTCGTGTTTAATTTGTTGCCGGCCTTTCCGGCCGACGGAGCTCGGGCCGTGCGAAGCCTGTTTTGGCCCACGGTCGGATATCGTTCGGCGGTCCAGTTGGCGGCGCGGGTTTCGCTGGTCACCGCCGCGGCCCTGTTGGTGTTGGCCTGGTTCGCCTCCGATGTGTTTCCGACCAGCGGCGTGGCCCCGTCGCTGCCGCTCGTGGTATTGTCGATCGTGATTTTCTTCTCCGCCCGCGGCCAACTGGTTAAGCTCGACGAACCGGAAGGCGGCGACGAGCTGTTCGGTTACGACTTCTCGCAGGGCTACACCAGCCTGGAACGAACCTCCGAGACACAGCGGCCGCCGCACGTTAGTTTGCTGCGTCGCTGGTTACAACAGCGCCGCGATGCCAGGCTTCGCCGCCAGCGAGCCGTGGAGGAAGAGGAAGAGCGGCGCGTCGACGGGATTCTGGCCCAACTGCATCAAGGCGGATTCGACGGGCTCTCCGACGACGAGCGCCAATTGCTAGACCGCGTCAGCCGCCGCTATCGAAACCGCCAGCAGAACTGACTCGCAGCAGGTCATGCTCCGCAACACGTCTTAGCCGCCGCGCATCTCTTCGCCCCCGATAGCCCCGGCCGGGAGGCCGCGGGTTCGCCCGCCCAGTTCAGCTTATAACGACCACACGAATTCTACCGATTGCCCGGCATCAGCGGCGTTTTCTTGTCCGCCCCGTAAGGTAGAGTTTTCTGGGCCATGGTCGACTTTCCACACTACCTCGTTCGCGCTCGGGCCGCACCGGCGGCGTTCACTCCCATGTCAGTATCTGCAGAACTAAACCGCCAGACGTCGACGTTGCACTCCACAGCGCCCAACCCCACGGCGCCGTCCGTCGATGTCCGGCGCGTCATCGCAATCATCGCCGGCGCCTTGGAAGTCGAGCCATCGATCGTTCACGGCCCAACGGGCAATCTGCTGCACGCCAGTGACACGCAGCCGTCTCGCGACTGGTCGGTTTGGAGCGAGACTTCTCGCGCCGTCGCAGCCGGCGGAAAGCCAGAGGTCATTGATGAGACCGGTTTGTTGATGACCTGCGCGTTTCCTTTCGATATGAGCTCCGCCAGCCCGGCGGGCGCATTGGTCGCCGTGGCCACCTTCGTTACGCGGTCGGTTGACTCCGACGAAGATCTGTCGGAGGCCGCCAGTCTGTTGGGCCTCGACCCCACGGCAGCCGCCGAGTGGATCGGCCGCCAATCGATTTGGTCGGCTGAGTCGCTCCAGCGCGTCGGGCGATTGCTGATGGACCATTGGAAATCACAGCAGCGAATCGATCGGCTCGAGCAGGACGTCGACAATCTAACGACCAACCTGGCCTCGACCTACGAAGAAATCAGCCTGCTTCATCGGCTGACACAGCGATTGCATATCTCCTGCAAGGAAGAAGATTTAGGCCGCTTGGCGCTGGAATGGTTGCAGGAAGCGCTGCCAGCCGAATCGCTCGCCCTCGAACTGGTGCCGGTCGCCGAGCCAGGCACCACAACCCACGCCGCGCGGACCGAGCCGGTGGTGTTGACCTACGCCAACTGCCCGCTCGATGAACAGCGCATCGGGCAGCTCATCGCGAGATTCTCGCTGGGGCCACACTCCGCTCCGCTGGTGGTCAACCGGCAGACGACCGAGCAAGCCGATTGGCCGCTTCCGGAGATTCGCCAACTGATCGTGGTGCCTTTGGCCGAGGGCGATAACCTGTTCGGTTGGCTGGTCGCGGTAAATCACGACAGCAACGAAGAATTCGGCACGGTCGAGGCCAGCCTGCTTAGCTCGGTGGCCACGATCCTCGGCATCCACAGCGGCAATACGGATTTGTATCGGCAGCAGGCCGAGTTTCTGGCCGACGTGGTCCGCGCCATGACCTCGGCCATCGACGCCAAAGATCCTTACACCTGCGGCCACAGCGACCGGGTTGCCCGCGTGGCGGTTTGCCTGGGGAGGGAGTTGGGCGTCGACGCCGAGATGCTCAACACGATCTACCTTTCCGGCCTGCTGCACGACGTCGGCAAGATCGGCATCGACGATCATATTCTCCGCAAGCCGGGCAAGCTCACCGCCGCCGAATACGAACACATCAAACAGCATCCCGAGATGGGACACCGCATTCTCGCCGGGCTCAAACAGCTCGACGATATTTTGCCAGGCGTGCTGCACCATCACGAACAGTGGTGCGGCGATGGTTATCCCCACGGACTGGCCGGCGAGGACATTCCGCGCCTGGCGAGAATCATCTCGGTGGCCGACGCCTTCGACGCCATGGGCAGCGACCGCCCCTATCGGCTGGGAATGCCCGACGAACGGCTCGACACGATTCTGCGCAACGGGGCGGGCCAGCAGTGGGACCGCCAGATCGTCGACGCCTTCTTCCGTGCCCGCGACGAGATCCGAGAAATCGCCCACCGCGACGAGCACCTGCACACCGTCGACGAGCCGCAGTGGACGTAGGCCTAGATCATGCTATAGCGCAGAATCTCATGGTCCAACACCATTTGCGCAATGCCACGGCCCGGGATTGAAGGAAGGACGCGGTTTGACTTATCCTGACCTGTGGAGGACAATAGATCGGATGAAGAAGGTGATTTGTTGAACTCATTCATTCCCCGGTGCCTACGTCATGGCCACGATCACTCCCACCAGACAGTTCGAGCCGAATCGCTGCTTTGTGCTCTCGGACGTCAGTTGGGAACTCTACCAGATGCTTGGCGAGGAGTTGCGAGATCGCCCCATCCGGATCACCTACGATCGAGGAGATTTGGAAATGATGACGACTTCGTCGACTCATGAATTCTTCAAGACCTTCTTGGGGCGGATGATCGGGATGCTTTGCTTTGAGTTGGACATCGAAATCCGCAGTGGCGGGTCGATGACCTTTGGTCGAGAAGACCTCGATCGAGGATTTGAGCCCGATGAGTGTTATTGGATCGCCAATCAAGCGGCCGTGGCGAACTCGCTGGAGTTTGATCCGAAGAAAATGCCGCCGCCCGATTTGGGCGTCGAAATCGACATCAGCCGCAGTAGCGTTCCCCGACAACCGATCTTCGCCGCTTTCGGCATGGCGGAACTGTGGCGATTCGACGGCGAACATCTGCACATGCTGCAGCTTGGCGACGAGGGGAAATATCATCCGGCGGAGCTTAGCCTGTCGTTTCCGTTTTTGCCGGTCGGCGAGTTGTCTCGGTTCCTACACTTCGACGGACCGCTCAACGAGACGAAGCAACTTCGCCTGTTCGTCGACTGGATTCGCGAGCAGGGTTTCGCCAAGTAGTCACGCTGCTCGCTTACGCTTCGCGATCACGATTGGCCGGCGAATCATCCGGTCTATTTCGCGACTTGCTTCTGAAGATACTCCAGCGCCAGGATCAACTGCCGATCGATCTGCGGCCAGGGGGCGTCGGCGGCTGGGGCGTCGGACGGTTTCTTATCGGACGATTTTTTATCAGACGGGTTTTTCTTCGTCGGGCCGGGCGTTTTCTTCTCGGAATTCTTTGGGTCGGAATCCCGCGGCTCCTCGTCGTTCTTTGGATCGGAATCCTGCGGCTCCCCGCTCGGCTGCTTTATTGTTTTCTTGGTCTTCTCAGCGGGCAGGGGCGGCGCTTGCGGATAGTCGCGGGAGTGCCTTGCTCGGTTCAGATGGTATTGCTCAAGGTCGTCGATCTCCAACAGCAGGCCGTCGTCGGGGATGACGCCCCAGTCGTCTTCCGGCGGGGCCGACTTGCCATCGTGCCACGAGCGGTGAATCTGTTTTCCGCTGGGTCGCCAGAAACTCGATTTGGTCAGTTTCAGGCGGCTGGCCCCGCCTTCGATCCAAAGAACGTCTTGCACGGTGCCCTTGCCGTAGCTGCGCTGGCCGACGACAACCGCTCGGCGGTGATCCTGCAAACAAGCTGCCACGATTTCGCTGGCGCTGGCGCTGCCCTCGTTCACCAACACCGCCATCGGAAAATCGGTAAATGGCCCCGCTCCGCTGGCCAGGGAATCGGGCCGATCTTTTTCGCCGCGACGGTTTCGCGTTGAGACGATCACCTGGCCCTTATCGAGAAACAAATCGCAGGCGGCGATTGCCACGTCGAGCCGTCCGCCGCGATTGCCGCGCAGATCGAGAACGAGAGCCTGCATGCCGGTCTCGCGCAAGCGATCGATGGTTGATTTTAGATCGGTGGTCGATGTCTCGCTGAAGTGCTGCATCCGCACATAAGCGATCTTGCCGTAACCTGGGCTGTAATAGCTCCATGTTCCCTTCGAGCCCGGCTTATCGCCCACAATGGTCGGCACATGAACGAGCTTGCGAACGATGGGGACGTCAACCGGCTCTTTCGCGCCCAGGTGAAGCACGCTCAGCGTGACCGAATCGCCGGCGTTTCCCTCGATCCTGGTCTTCACGTCGTCCATGATTTGCTTCTTCGTCCGCTGCCGGTCGACCGCCAGGCGATGCCCGTCCACCGCTACGATTACGTCGCCGGCCTTGATCCCGGCCTGATCCGCGGGAGATCCGTAGATCGGTGCGAGGATGATAATTTGTTTCAATTCGGGGTATAACTCGAGGCGAATTCCCACGCCGACAAACTCTTGGCGTAGTTCCTGGTTGAAATCGGCGACCTTTTCCGACGGATAGAAGTCGCTGTGCTGATCGCCTCCCTTATGCAGTCTGGCGACGATTCCCTCCATCGCCCCGTTCCAGAGTTCCTTCCGCGAGACTTTCAACAGCGCTTCGTTTTCGATCGTGTCGATCACCTCGGTAAAGTACCGTCCGTACGGATTCCGGTCGATTCGCCCGTAGCATACGAGCGAAACCAGGCCAACCAACAGAATACAGATCAGGTTGTGCCGCGGCATGAGAGTCCCTCGCCCCAAGCAACGGAAGCAAGGGGCCTTGGTCGTCCGAGTTTTTGAACCCTACGCAATCGCGACGCCACGAAGGCGCGATTACTTCCAGTGCTGATCGTCCAGGATGTACTCCTTGTCCGGCCCACGGACGCCTGACTTCCTGTGAAACGTCGTCATCAACTGGACGTAGACCCTGTAGTCGATGCTTTCACGGACAAAATGTACGCTGTCGTCGCACATCACCACGTTCACGCCGCCACCGTGAAAGCACGAGGGCCGCGCGTATTTCAGCCCCAACCGATTGTCCGCCGGGGCTTCGCTAATCAGGTCTTTCAAGCCGTTGATCGTCATCATCACCGGCGGCAGGTCGGTACGCCTGGGATCCTGAATGGTGGGCACCGATCTGTGCCAGACGAAACCGACGTATTTCTCCATCTGGTGCGAATCGCCGTAGCCTTCGGCGTCCCTTTGCCCCGAAAACTCCGGGTCTTGGATCGACCAGTTTCTGGCTTGGATATTCTCTGAAATCATCATCGTGTTGGAACTGCCGTCGCCGCCCGACTCCATGTAGGCCAGCGTGACCTTGGTTGTCGGAATCTTATTGTCGTCCTCGGTCGATCGATAGTGGTTATGAAAAATCCCGTTGGCTTTATTGTCGCGCGAGTTTTCGGTGTTGGCGTCGGGCATTCCGCAGTTGACCACATAGCTGAGCTGTGTGAGACGCAAGCCTTCAGGAAAGTCACTCGGGCAAACGAGGTTGTCCATAAACTTTAGATCATCAGTGCTTATCCGTGCGGCGCTGTTCCATTGGCTCCACATGTCGGACCGACCCATGTCTTGCAGCAGCATGACGACCCACGTCGCCATCTTGATCGACTGTTCGCTGCTGCCGCGCGTCGGCGGACCGACCCGATTGACGTAGCCCGGAAATTCTTTCTTCCGCTCGGCCACGCTGAGCATCGCCGCGCCGAGCTGTTTCATGTTGTTCTTGCAGGTGTTCGTGCGGGCCATCTCAATAGCCTGCTGCACCGCCGGCAAGACCATGGCCATCAACATGCCGATGATGGCGATTACCACGAGCATTTCCACCAGCGTGAATCCACGCCGCCTTTTCATAGCCATCTTCTTCATAGCCATCTTCTCTCTCCTTCTGTATCCGATTTATGGGGTGCCTCTGGCCCTTGGCTCTATTGTTTCAGATTCGCGCCTTAAAAGCCAGCGGTTCTCGACCGACCGACAGCCGGTGGAGTGGTTTTCGTCGCTGGCCGGCGACGAGAATACCCCCCGTTTAGTCGGCAAGTAACGCAGGACGGTAACCCCCATCGCGCCTCCGCAAGCCTTCGCACGGCCCGACAAGATCGCCTTCGCTACGGCACGATCTGTTGTGGACACCGCGACACCCATCGCCCCCGATTGATGTGAGGTTTTCTATTCTATCCCTTCGCTTGTAAAAAATCGACCGGACACCCCCCAGAATTTACCAACAGCAGAGGCAAATCCGAAATTGCCGGTGAATTGGGCAACGCGTGCCGGTTGCGGAAAAATTCGGGGCCGATTCGCCGACGACGGGGGAAAATCTGCCCGATGCGGCGCCAAGCATCAGGCCGATGATGCGAATCACACGCAGGATGCGCCGCCGCACGCGAGGCTCTCCAAGCAAAGTTACGGCGCGTGCTGATCTGGTGCTGGACGGCCCGTCGGGTAGAATGAGCCGATTCGACAAGTCCTTCCCCCCAATCGCCAGACAGGCGGCCCAGACAGGCCTGCCCGACACGAGAAACTCATGAAGCAGGCCACGACAGAGCAAGACGACGCGGTTTCGGAGCAAATCGAGATCGATCTGAAAGACCCGGCTCTGGCCGCCTTTTTGGCTTGGCTAGTCCCGGGCGCGGGGCATCTCTACCAAGGGCGCACGGCCAAGGGCATTTTGTTTATGACGTGTATCCTGGGGACGTTCATTTTTGGCATGAGATTAGGTCAAGGTCAGGTGGTTTACGCCCAATGGCAGCCGCACGAAAAACGCTGGCCCTACTTTTGTCAATTTCCCGCCGGGCTGGTCGCGCTGCCGGCGATTGTGCCGGTCTCCGAGATGTACAAGGCTCCGGGGCCAGACGAACTCAATCGACGTCACAACCGCTTGAATCGCTATTTCGAGTTGGGGACGGTCTACACCATGATCGCCGGGCTGCTCAACATTCTGGCGATTTACGACGCCTGGGGCGGGCCGGTTATCGTCGAGCCCGATCGCGGCAAGAAGCGCGCCAGGCCGCCGAACGACCTATCAGAAGACGACGAAGACACCGACGACCCACCCGATTCGTAAAGGCGTTTCCTTTCGATTGGTTTCCAGCCCGCTGTCCACAACAAGATATCGACCATGTTCGCAATCCTTCTGCTTGCCCAAATCAGCCAGCTCTGGTACGCCATTCCGCTGATTGTGGCGGTGAGCTTCACCTACGCCGCCACGCGCCACGAATTGATGGAGCCGATCCTCCGGCACGCCGTGAAAATTGGCGTCTGGATCGTCGGATTCATGGCCGTGGTGTTCGCCGTGCTGATGCTCGTCTCGTCGCAGGTTTAGCCCGACGCCTGGCGAACCATCATGCTCGGCGCTCTTCCGCGGAAGCAGCGGGCATGTCCCAACGCAGGGTGTTGGCGATAATCGCGTACACCAACATCGCCAAGGCGCCGCCGCTGACGGCGCCGAGCAGGCCATGGACCACGGCTTGTTTGAGCGCCACGGGATCGCTGCCGAAAGGGTTCCCCGCCAGGGCATTCGCCGCGCCGGCCGCCAGCGCACACGCACCCAGCAGCAGAAGCACTCGGGCGCGCGTCTTGAACGGCAAGACGTACTGCGCTGGTCGAGCCGGAATCCGCTGCAATGTATGAACAACCCACAAGAGCAGAAACGCCATGCCGAGCACCCCGCAGCCGTTCTGCAAGAACGTGTAAACCGGCTTCTCCAGCGGCGTGCCGGCCAACAACAGTCGGCGAAAAAACGCGACGTGCCGGACAGTCCAGCCGTTGATATGCGTCATCGAATCCCAAACGACGTGGCTGGCGGCCCCCAGCAGAATCGAAACGCAAAGGTTGCAGAATCTTCCGAAGGGAAAGAACTCGAATCGCCCGTCGCCAATCGAACGCAGATGGGCCAGCCGCTCAGGCAGCAACAGCAGCAGCGGTCGTTTGAGCACGCGATGCAGCAGCCACAACGCACATAGCGCCAGCGGCAAATCAAGCAGAAACAGCCCGTACCACTCGTGGCTGATCGTCCGCCGCATCTTCAGTTGAACGAAGTATTCAAAGTCGGGCGACATGCAGCCGATCACCAAGGCCGAAAGCACGAGCCGCCTGCGCAGCACGTACCAGATCGGCGCTGCGGCGGCAGCATGGGCAAAGGTGAATGGCATGGCGAGAGCCTATCGAAATCCGAAACAAATCCAAAAACCAAAGTCACCATTCTCGAAACGACATCTGGCGAGCGGCGGCCGTTAAGCCGTCGGTAATTCCTCACTCGGAGTCAAGCTCTTCGCGTACGATTGTACTACCCCCGAGCGAACACTCGGGGAGCGCCGTGAAGAATCGCGACGCTGTGAGTGCAGTCTATTAGAATACATTCTACCAACTCACACGACCGCTTCGGCAAGCTGCTGAACATGCGGATCGTGGTCGAGCGATTCTAGCTCGACGGGCTTGTGACGCGGCCTGATGGGGCCGGGCTCGCGGCGAACCAGCGCGATCAGGCTCACCCCGCGACGATAGCCCGTGCTGCGACGGCCCGCGGCCAGATCAGATAGCACACGGCCCTCTCCGGCGAAGATGTGCCGCAGGGCGGCGTTGAGCGGCGCGATGGGACGCGAAAAATCCGTGCCGACGGCGCCGCGGGTTTCGTCGCGGCGGGCGTTGCGATGGCGAATCGCCTTGACCACCGGATACAGCCGCGAGTTATAGTACGAGATCATCCGAGTGCTGACCGGCAGGCCGACCCACAGTTGATACAGCCGCTCGGCGTCGTAGCGACGGAAATGTCCAAAGGCTTCGTCGTGGGGGCTCCACAGCGACTCGTCGGCCGGCACGGTAATCAGGAAATACGTGCCCGGCTCGGTCGCGGCCAGCATGTTGCCCAGCAGCGCGAAGTCATCCTCGACGTGTTCCAGCACGTCCATCATGGTGACCAGCCGCACTTCGCTCATGATGTCCTGCACGTCGTCGGGGGCCAAGCCGCAGCGAAACTCGACGTCGGGAAACCGCCCCTGAGCAAGCTCGATTCCCTCGACCGAGGTGTCGATGCCCAGACAGCGATACTCGCCGGCCAGCGCGGCGATGTTGGCTCCCGTACCGCAGCCGACGTCGACAATCCGGTGATTCTCACCGGGTGGAAGCACCTCTCGAACCAACCGCCGCATGATCTGTCGGCGGGCGACAAACCACCAGTGGTCGTGTTCAATTTCGGCGTGTAGCTGGAATTGCTGGCTCTGCATGGCAGCCTCGCGGAAGAGATGACAGCGGATTTCACTGCAAATATAGGTCGCCGCCGGTCGCCGTGTGCTCAAGCTGATCGAGATCCTTGGCACAGACCCAGGTTCTTGGGCTTGGCAGCGGTGCCTTTTCCGCCAGCCCGCTTCGCTGTAAACTTACTCGTGGCGTCGCCTCCGAACCATTTGGGATCGGTGATGTCAGACACTCGGTGGTCACGAACCGTCGGGTATCCGCCATCGCACGGTCGGACTCGACAAGACAACGAAAGCACTACAATTCACGACACATGAGGCTGTAGCTCAGTTGGTAGAGCAACGGACTTTTAATCCGTAGGCCCAGGGTTCGAGCCCCTGCAGCCTCACTCCAGAGGGGGTGAGTTTTGGTCGGAAGTTTTGGGCAGAAGCCATTTCCAAAATGAATGCAGATTGCCCATGGTGAGAGCAACGGAGGAGACCATTCAGTACTCAGTACCGAGTACTCAAGGGCCGGCGTCGAGCAGTTCGTTGACGAATGCGGCGAATTTCGGTTTCTGGCAATCGACTTCGCCAGCGACACGTCGCGCCATGCTTAACTCACGATTCTAGGCTCTGTCTCAAAACACCTTGGATTCGTGTTTCTCATCAGCCGCTGGGCGCTAGCCCACGGTTCTTCGCGGCACATATCCCCACGGAACCGGACGCTAGCGCGTCGCGGCTGATGTTTTGAGACGGAGCCGAAGGGTCCGAAACGATAGCAGAAAACCGGAAGTCCAAGTTGTATTTTGCCCAGCGCGCTGGCATACTGAGCAGACGGTACGCAGTCAGGCATTTCCACGAACACTCCCTCAGGTCTTTCCATGAGCACATTCGAACTGAATCGACGGCAGGCGCTCGTTGCGGCGGGCATGGGCGCGATTTCGCTGGGCATGCCGGGCATGGTGATGGGGGTCGACGAGCAGGACCAGAGCGGCAATGCCGTGGCGGCCGAGAAGTCGTGTATCTTTGTGTTGCTCTGCGGCGGACCGAGCCACGTCGATACCTGGGACATGAAACCCAATGCGCCGGTAGAGATCCGCGGACCGTACAAACCGATCGCCACCAAGGTGCCCGGCATGCGCATCAACGAGATGCACACGGAGTTGGCGAAGTTGACCGATCAATTCACGCTGATCAACTCGATGACCCATCCGGGCGGCATCAGCAATCATTTCGACGCGATGCACAACCTGCTCAGCGGCCAATCGGATAAGCGCGTGCAACAGGGCGTGCCAAATGACCAGCCTTACCTCGGCTCGTTCGTCGCCAAGTACAAGCCGAGCAAGCGCAACATCGTCTCCAACGCCTGGCTCATGAAGTGCGTTGGGCCGCCGGTGTTTTGCGCGCCGAACGTCGGCATCGGGGGTTATCTCGGCTCGGCCTACGCGCCGGTGTTCGTTGGCTCGGCCAAGAATCATCCGGCGATGGACAATTTTACGCCACCGCCGATTTACGACCGCGTCGACCATAAACGCCTGGCCCAGCGCCGCGGCTTGCTCGACAGCCTGGAGAGCGACGTGCTGGCCAAGAGCGACGTCGGCAAGGACTGGTTGGACTTGCGCGAGAAGAGCTACGACGCCATGACACGCCCCGAGGGCCGAGAAGCGTTTGACATGGACCGCGAGCCGGCGAAGATGCGCGACCGTTACGGCCGCCATCCGCTGGGGCAAAATATGCTGCTGGCCCGGCGGATGGTCGAGGCCGGTGTGCGATTTGTCACCGTCAACGGCTGGACCGGCCAGGCAACGTACGACAAGAAGGGCCCACCCGCCAGCAGTTGGGACATGCACGGCGGAAACATGGGCATGGGCAACGCCTTCGGCAACGGCTCCTACGGCATGGGATTTTGCCTGCCGCGCCTCGACCAGGCGCTTTCCGCGCTGCTGTGGGATCTCAAGGAGCGCGGCATGATGGACAACACGCTGGTGGTGGTCACGGGTGAGTTCGGCCGCACGCCGAATGTGCTGACCCAGCAACCGCCCGGTCGCCAGCACTGGCCCAAGTGTTTCTCCTGCATCCTGGCCGGCGCGGGCATCGCCGGCGGCCAGCTTTACGGCAAGTCCGACAAGCGCGGCGGGGCGGTCACCCACGACCCCATTCGCCCCGAGGAATTGGCCGCCACCATCTACTACGCCCTCGACATTCCGCTCAACGATCCGAAGGACGTCAGCGGCAAAACGCGCGCATTAACCACGGGCAAACCGGTGATGGAATTGTTCGGGTAAGAGCCCTTCGGCTAGTGCTGCGAATTCACTAGCCCGACGCGCAAGCGAGGGACAGCCCGCGATTTCCCTCGCTTGCGCGTCGGGCTAGTGTGGACTCGGAATCGCGCAAAATCTTGGAATTAGCCGCTGGGCGCTAACCCACGGTTCCCCGGCGAGAACCGGACGCTAGCGCGTTGCGGCTGATCTTTCCGCCGGCCCCTTTCGCCCTCGCTGTGAAGACACGCCGTAATGCCGAGTGGATAGGCACAGCAGACGAGCGGATTTGGGCAACCGGATGAGAAAGGTGTCACGCATGACATGGTGTCGGCGAAATAGGCGACACCTTGCCATCCTCACCTTGCGATCCTCACCTTGCGATCCTCATCGTCGACCGCGCCGTGCAATCCGCGAATGGCCTGCCGGATCGGTCATGGCCCGATCGACGGCCACGGCTTGCAGGCGGCGAAGCGGAGTGTTGGCCGCACGCCGGGCTCTACGTTGAGCGCGTTCGGTTCGGTCCAGTCGCGAGAACACTTCGTCCCGGGCACCGCGACGTGATCGGCGCTGCGGCTCCGTGTCGCTCGAAGCGGTCGGCTCATTCAGCGGCGCGGCGATGGCGAACTGCTGATTCGCGGCGAGGGCGGACGAACCTACGCTGAAGCAGGCGGAGCAGGCGCCGCTGGAGCCGTCCGTGTTACGTCCCAGTCGCCTGCCTTGGCCTTCCTGTGCGCGCTGAAGGTGGCTGTGATCAATGTCCCGTTGACGACAACGATGCTGGAGGCCATGGGGGCTCGTCCGGTACCGTTGGTGAGGGTCACGCTGGCCCCGGTCGCAAAGCCTGAGCCGGTGATTTCGACCACAGGAATGGATGTACCCGCCGACATCGTATTGGGGTCAATGTCAGTCACGCTAACGCCCGCCGGGGTTTCGTTGTCCAAGTTGGTGACCGACACGTCGGCCGGGTCGAGGCCGTTGTAGCTCGCATCGGCGCTCACCGCCGCGGCAGTGACGATGCTGTAGGCATCGTCGCCGAGCTTCGGATCGGCCAAGTCGTCAACTCCGGTCACGGTGACCGTCTGGACTTGGTCCCAATTGGTCGACGTGAACACCAGACTGGTCGGCAAAACCGTGCCTTCGTCGGTATCGTCGGAGGAGATGCCGATCGTCACGTCGGCCGTCGGCTGCGTATCGAGAACGACATCAAACGAGGCGTTCGTCCCATCCTCGCCGGTGACGAGCCCGGAGGTCGGCGTCACGCTGATGCCGGCCACGGGAGGCGGAGTTGCGTAGGTGATCGTCAGCGACCAACTGTTGAGCGTGCCGACAATACCTTTCGTGTCGTCCTCGATCCGTAGGGTCCAGGTTCCGCTCGTGCTTCCGCCGTTGAAATCACTGAGCTGGCCCTCGGGCTGGAACACGCCGGTAAACGGCGCCGACGACGACGTAATGAACGCGGAAGCCTCGTCATCGATCGCCGTGCTGCTAAAGTTGTCGAGGTCGCCGCCAACATCGGTGAATAGTTCGACTTCAATACCGCCCGGACCGATCAGAAAGACGTCGAGGTCTGCGTCCCAGGCGTGGTCGATATCGAGCTTGACGTTCACGTCGAGGATCTCGAACGATTCGTTGACCGTCAGGGTCGAGTTGGTTTTGCCAGCGTTTCTTCCCTTGGCGTCTTTGAGTGTTTTGGGAACGTCCGTGCTGCTGTACGTCGTTGTCGCGATCTCGCCGTCCCGCGGGTCGATGCGCAGCAGCCAGGTATCCAAACCGCCGCCGTCGTTTGTTTCCCCGGTAACGATGGGGCGGCCAGCAGCGTCGATCGCCATGCCGCGCAGCCTACCACTACTGTCATCGACGCCGACAATGACGGAACCGCCGTAGCCAAACTCTGTGTCGAGCGTTCCATCGGCATTTGCACGGACGATAACTCCGTCCGTTTGACCTCCAGAATGGACGATATTTCCAGAGAGGTAGACCCTACCGTTCTGATCAACTGCTATTCTGCTCTCGGTGGCGTTTGCCGACTCGATTTGTGCCGGCGCCACGTTGTGTGTAAAGACTCCACCGATCCCGAAGCTTGTGTCTAGGGTGCCCGTCTGGTCTACCTTGACCGCGGTAAACTCTTGGTCGTCCGCCAGTGAGCCGCCTACGGCGTAAGCGTTGTCATCGGAGTCGAGTACCATGTGACGGATGTTTAAGGCTGCAACAAACGTGGCCTCTCCGCCGACCCCATAGCCGGGATCGAGGTTGCCGTCTGTGTCAAAGCGCGCAAAGTAGCGTACCACTGGCTCGCCCTCAATGAGGTGAGCTTTGCCGGCCACCACGATCATACCGTCAGATTGCTCGGCCATTGTCGTTGCCTTATTGCCAAGCCCCAGCCCCAAAGCGTCGTGAACCACCGAGCCGCCTGAGCCAAAGCTCGTGTCGAGGGTCAGATCCGGATTGAGTTGAGTCAACTCGAAGTCATTGCCGGTAGTTGGATTATTGACCGTGTTGAGATAGAGGATCTTGCCAGAAGACAAGACGAGCAAATCTTCGACCCATCCGATACCCGAAACGGTGCCCAGTAGTGTTCCATCGCCATCGAAGCGAGCGATGAAATTGTCGCTCTTGACCTCCGGATCGACGTAATACTCTATCGCCATCGCTGAGACGACGATCGAGCCATCGCTGCCGAGAGCGATGTTGGTGCCGATATCGCGGTAGAATTCCCCGAAGTCGTAAATGGCATAACCGGTTCCGTTGAACGTGGTGTCGATCGATCCGTCGGTGTTATAGCGTGCCACCAACAGATCTTGTGAATTCTGCTGAATGTTTTTGGCGCGGACGCCGGCGACCACGATCTTGCCGTCGGCCTGCACCGCGACGTCGTAACCGCGGTCTGTGAATACCGCCTCCGACCAATCGGTCGCGATGTTCAGATCGACATACGGGTCGGCGACCGAAAGCATCTCGCGAGGTTCGAGCCGTTCGACAGACAAGCAGGCGCTTGCCCGATTGAGTTGCTTGCGTGTCGATTTCCGAGATTTTCTACTGGGGAGTGTGCGGCGTTTCATGTCGGATCCTTTCGAGGAGTTGGTGAGTCTTTCGATCATTCGTAACGATTCATCACTCGGCGAGCGGCGACACCGCGCGCTGGCCGTGCGGATTCTAGCCACGGTTTGATGCACCCGTAGACCGCCGGCTTGCCGTGGCGCTGCACTGGACATTCCCTCTACCCTTCGTTGATCGCGGTGTAGATGTCGTTCGCCATGATCCGCAGCGCGGCCTCCGTGGCATCGATCACACCGTCGCCGTTGGTGTCGTAGATTTTCGCCGCGCCGAGGATGTCGTCGGGATCGTCCGTTAGGGCGTTGGTGGCCAGCAGTAGTTGCATGATGGTCAGGTTGCTGTCGTTGGCTACGCTAAAGGCGGCGCCGCTGGTGCCGACGTTGACGATCTTGGTGCCAATCCCCGTGTCGGTCACGTTGAAACCGTAGTCGGCGGCCACGTATCCAGCCAGATTGCTGCTGGTGAAATACGTCGCCATCGCGGTGGCCATGAACTGGGCGTCGACCTTGGCCGGCCCGGCAGACTTCTGGGCTTTCTGTTTGAACAGTTCCTGCTTATAGAAGTTCGCCACGCTCGTGCCGTCAAAGACGTTACCGAACACGTTGGCGAAATTCGTCGACAGCCAGGTCGCCAGACTCGCGCCGCCGGCGTCGATCAGCGCCTGGCCATGCTTGTTCTGCCAAAAGCCGATGCTGGCCGTGTCGCCGCTGGTGACTTGCCCGCCGAGTTCGGCGAACACGTAGTCGCTGGCGTCGGTGCGATCGAGCGTCAACTGCATCGTGTCGTTGGCCACAATCACCCCGCCCAACGAGCCAAGACCTTCGGCGCCGTCGTCCACGCCGCTCGGCTGCAACTCGTGCAGTTGATACGTCGCCGAGTCCAGATCCTCGAACAAGTAATAGCCGCCATCGCTCGTGAAGACGGTCTCCAGGACTAAGCTACCCGAGGCATCGAGCAACTCAACCGCCACCCCGTCAATCCCCGGTTCGTTGGCGTCGAAAAGTCCATCCTGGTCAACGTCCACAAACACCACGCCGCTGATGCTGGCCTGATTCAGCACAGTCACACTGATCGTGTTGACGGCACTCTCGCCCGCTTCGTCAGTGACTTTCACTTCGACCAGGTAGATGTTGTCACCAGCCGTTCCGCCCACGTCGGCCGGGCTCTCGAAGTCCGGCGCTGCAACGAAACTCAACTGACCGCTCGGGAGAATCTCGAACAACGCGTCATCCGGACCGGCTCCGGTAAGCGTGAAATCAAGCGTGTCGCCGGGAAGATCCGGGTCCGAAGCGACGACGATTCCCACGGACGTTTGGTTCTCATCGACATCGAAGCTTTGAGCGGCAATCGTGGGCGGTTGGTTCGTGATACACGACAAAGACAATGTGAACGACACTCCGTTCTTGGAAAACGGGATGGTCGATGGTGTGGGTTGGCAATCAGCAGCCACGTCAAAATGTTGAGTTACGTCCGCGACGAGTCGGTATGCCTGGGATGGCACGACGATGAAATCCTGAACGCCATTGAAGGAACCAAAGTCACCGTTGACGTTGGGAATAAAATGGAATTGGTACGTGCCAGTGTAGTCGTTTGGATCGATTCGGAGAGTCGAGTTCCTAAAGAACAGTGTGTCACCAACTCCGTCCGCCGAGAGTGGGGTCTTGCTTGTCACGTTTCCGTCAGCGTCTACGGAAAAAAAGACAAAGCCTCCGCCGTTGGGAAACTGGATATCCCCGTGTTGAATTCCCGGTAAGACGACAATAGATCGGAACCCGACCGGATCAACAGTACCCCCGAAAGCGTTGCCGTAATGCCCACCGAAATCACCGGGATCGATGTTGATGGTGGTGTTCTTAAAGAAGAGCGTGTTTCCCACGCCAAACAACGAATCTGAGTTGGGGCTCGTTACGTCTCCGTTCGCGTCAACATTGTAACGAAAAAAGCCGCCCCTCGGTTGAATTAAATAGCTGGTGAGCCCGGGAATGACGACGAAGCTTTTGGTTCCAAAATTCGTACCAACCGAAACTGCCGACATGCCGTACTCACCCACGTAGTCCACTGGGTCGACATTGAGCGTCGTCGTGTTGAATGTCAAGGTCGTGCCGTTGGCAACGGCCGCTACGGTATTATTGCTAGTCACATCTCCATTCGCAGCCACGTCGAAACTGAGCCCCTGTCCAGGATGTGTCACATCGTAGCCCCTGATGTTGGGAACGACCACTACACTCTGGACCCCTGATCCACCCGCCCTGCGCGTAATGTTGACTAGATTGTAAATTCCCGTGTATGCGGCCGGGTCAATCAAAACGGTCGTGTTATTGAACGTCAGCGTACTGTCGCTTCCCTCGGCGGCGGAGCTGTTGCTTGTCACAATGCCATTGGCATCAACGTTGAAGCTGAAGGCACTTGCAGCAAAAAGCGAGATAGTATGCGTTCCCTGACTGAGTTCAAGTGTTATCTGTCCCGCATTGTTGAAAGAAGAGGCTCCAACATTGTAAAGCCCCAAGTAGTCCCCCGGATCGATGGTGATCGCCGACAGCATCCTGCGATCTTCCATAGTCTCAAAGGCCAGTCGTCGTGAATTGGGGACCAGATAGGGTCGAATACGATTGAATCGGGGCATGCGTAAGAGCATAGTGTCATCTCCAAGCTGCAAGCGGTTTGCGGTATAATATAAAGACACGCTCCGGGGGCGCGCAAACCGATCGCCCGCGTGAGTGCCAGGCCGGTGAGTTACCCGTTTCGTCGCGAGGGCTCACCGGCCGCTTTTGTGTTGTCGTTATTTCGATTTTTCGCTGGTGTCCACCGGCGCAACTAACGGGCCAATTAACTTTCCGGTTTCTCCGTCGAATCGCAGCACGCCGTCGGGATAGAGGCAACTGACGTACAGATCATCGTCGGGGCCGTATGCGACGTCGGTGAAGATGCGCTCGTGATCAACGGACCACACGATCGCTCTAGTTTTCGTATCGAAGCAGTATAGAGAGCTCACCTCACCTCGCATGCCAGCCCGGCTCGACACGAAGAGTCTGTTTTTTGGGCCAAACGTCAGGCCGTTGGGGCGCAATCCAGCACGGCTTACAAAAGTGTCGATGAATCGACCCGACTCCCCGTCGTAGCGCAAGACGGCGTCGGTCGCGGAACTTGCAACAAAGAGGCTGCCATCTGGTCCGAAGGACAACGCCAATGGGCCAAGTAGGCCGCCGCTCTTGGGTTGGACGAAAACGTCGATGAATTCACCGGTGGCACCGTCATACTGAAAGACCTGATGTGTCGAACTGCTGCTGACGTAAAGATTGCGATCCGGGCCGAAGGTCAATCCGACCGGGTTGCGAATTTTCTTGGCAAGGATCTCGATAAGCTCACCAGTGGAACCGTCGTACCGCGAAACGCAGTCGTCAAACTCGCCACAGACATAGAGATCTCCATCGGGTCCGAAAGCCAATCCGTTAGGCGACCTGAGTCCATCGCCTCGCGCGAACACTCGCCCGAGGCGGCCTCCTCCCTCGTCGAGTTGCGATACGTCGAACTGAAGCACCCAACTCAATGTGCGACTGCCGACAAAGAGATCGCCGCGCGGTCCAAACGTCAATCCCAAGGGCCTGTTGTATCCCCAGGCCTCGTCTAGTCGATCGGTCTTCTTGAAAAGACGGCCCAAAATTTGGCCCAAATAATCAGCGAGATACACTTTTCTATACGTTCGCGCGTCCGAGTATCGATTTCCCTCGTCGATCAGCTCAATGGCCCGTTGTATTTCCACGATTACCTTTTCCGTTTCACCAAGTCTCGCAAGGCAGATTCCGAGCACGGCATGGGTCGTTGCCAGGTCAAATATCACCTGCGGTTCGTTGGGAAACTCATCCACACGGTTTTCTTGAGACCTAACACTTCTGTAATGTCTTCGGATACTGAGTTCAAATGCTCTTGATTCCCGACGGGTTAGACGATCGCTCACGCCCTCCTCAAGGAAGAACCTTTCCGAGAAGATACTGGACGTTTTCAACATCAGTAGAACATTTGCCGAGGATGCCTGCCGCCGAGAATCGGCCAGCGTCCGCTGACGCTCGGCTTCAGCGAGGGCCAGCTTTTCGTCGCTCAGTCGCTGCTCTGCAAGGCGTTCTGCTTTCGTTGCCCGCACGGCTTGCCACAGGCTGAGACCCGTGCCGACGATCAGAGAGATTGCGACCAGCGTCGTCGTCACGAAAGCGACTTTGTTTCTGCGGGCGAATTTCGCGAGCCGATAACCGGCCGACGGCGGACAAGCCTCGACCGGCTCGTCTTTGAGGTATCGCTCCAGGTCGGCGGCCAGCGCGCTGGCCGATTCGTAGCGGCGGTTGCGGTCTTTTTCTAGGGCTTTCATGACGATCCAATCGACTTCGCCCCGCAGGGACTGCGATAGTTTCCGGCCGTCGACGGCGCGGCGGTCGGAAACCGTCGAAAGGTTCTCGGCCGCCAGCGTGCTGACCCGGGCGCTGGGATGCGGGGGCTGGTCTTCACGAATCATCCGGCGCATTTCGTCGAAGCCGGCCTTCTTGAGCGTTTCCTTGTCGAAGGGCGTCGTGCCGGTCAGCAGCTCGTAAAGCAGCACGCCGAGCGAGTAGACGTCGGCCCGCGTGTCGACGTCGACTCCGCTCATTTCCGCCTGTTCGGGGCTCATGTAGAGCGGCGTGCCGATCATCTGCGCGAATTGGGTGTAGACGGTCGCTTCGCTGAGCTGCTGGTTGATTGCCTTGGCCACACCGAAATCGATGACCTTGGGCACGGCGGCTCCGTCGATCTGGGTCACCAGCACGTTCGACGGCTTGATGTCGCGGTGAATAATGCCCTTGAGATGGGCGTGCTGCACGGCCCGGCAAACCGTGATGAACAGTTCCAGCCGCTGGCGGGTCGGCAGTTTCGCGTTGTCGCAGTATTCGGTGATCGGCAGGCCGCGAACCAATTCCATGACGAAATATGGACGACCCGCGGAAAAGGGGACAGGTCCAATTTGCCGGGACGGCCCGGAGGGTGCTTCGCACAAATTGGACCTGTCCCCTTTTCCGCCGTCGGTCGTGCCCGCATCGAACACCTTGGCGATGTTGGGATGATCCATCATGGCCAGCGCCTGGCGTTCGGCCTCGAAGCGGGCCAGCACCTGCCGGCTGTCCATGCCGGGCTTGATGATCTTCAGCGCCACCTTGCGGCGGATCGGCTGCTCTTGCTCGGCCACAAAGACGACGCCCATGCCCCCTTCGCCGATCTGTTCGCGAAGCTTGTAGGGGCCGATGACGTCGCCGACCTGTTCGGTGATCGGTTCGCTGATCGGCGGCAGGTCGAAGGTCGCGACGACGGGAGCTGCCGGCTGTTCGAGAAACTCCTGATGCTCGTCGGTGACGTGCAGCAGGGCCGTGACGCGACCGGACAGCGCATCGTCATCGCCACACGCCTGCTGCAAGTAATCGGCGCGTGATTCCGCCGGCATTTTGCGGGCGACGTTGAAAATCGCTTCTTCGTCTAATGGATCGTTTTTCATGTTTACGGTTCCTGTTGTGGCGACCTATACTGCTCACGGATGAAAACGGCACGTTTGTTTGTTTAACGGCAAGCCGCAGGCGACTGTGTTTCAAAACTGCGTTTCTAACCCAAGCGTCCACTCAAAACGCAGTCGCCTGCGGCTGGCCGTTAAACGAGCCATTTTTCAGCCGTGCGGGATATAAATCGCTCGCCACATCTACCAATGCGAAATCTAGCCGTGCGCGACCCAACGAATTATCGTGAAAAAGAGAAGAAAATCAGATTTGCGAATCGGACGGCTCTCGCCCCGACATCTCGACGAACAGCCAACTCTTGGCGTAAGCCCAGTCGTTGTCGGCAGTTGACGAAGATATCCCCAATGCCTCGGCCGCCTGAGCGTGGCTGAGGCCGGCAAAGAAGCGAAGCTTTACGAATTCCGCTTTTCGCGGGTCTTTGTCTTGCAGCTTCTGCAGCGATTCGTCGAGGGCGAGCAGATCGAGCGGGTCGAATTCGGCGCCGTCGCTGGCCGGATCGACGCTGGAAAGGGCCACCCGCTGCCGCCCGCCGCCGGCCTTCAAGCTGTTCTTGCTGCGGGCATGTTCGACCAGAATTCGCCGCATCGCTTCGGCGGCGGCGGAAAAGAAGTGCCCTCGACTGTCCCAATGCTTCGCCGCGTCGTCATCGACCAGACGGACATAAGCCTCATGCACCAGGGCCGTACTCTGCAGCGTGTGATCCGACCGCTCGGCGGCCATGCGTGACGCAGCCAGCCTGCGCAGCTCGTCATAGACAATTGGCAGTAACGCTTCGGCCGCTTGCTTGCTGCCCGATTCGATGTCCGCCAGGATGTGAGTCACATCGTGCATGGCGGCTATCATAACCTTGGCTCGACCGGTTTTCCAGTTCGGAGCGGCCTAACCGCCAGGTGAATTGTCATTCTTCACGCTCGCCAGCATCTATACTTCATCCGTTTCGCAAACCGCCGTATATAGTCGGTGCGTCTCGATGTACTTCTCTACGGCCCGGGGCGCTTGGTAACGGATGCTCTGCCGCTGGGCGACGCGGCGGCGAATTTCGGTGCTGCTCAATTCGATGGTCGGCATTTCGATTTGAGCGGCGCGGATTTGCTCGATCCGCTCGATCGGGACGATCGTGGCCAAGGCGTCGAAGTCCGGCTCCGGAGCGCCGGCGCGGCGAACGACCAAGGGGGTGGCCAGCGTGCAGATCACCTGCGGCTGTCGCCAACGGGGCAAATCGACCAGCGAGTCGGCCCCCAGCGGGAAGAACAACGCGCGGTCGGAATCTTCGGCAACCAGTTGGCGCAATGTATCGGCCGTGTAGCTCAGGCCGCCGCGGTCGATCTCGATGGTGCTTACCGAAAATGCTTCGTGCCCGGCGATGGCCAGCCGCAGCATCTCGGCCCGATCTTCAGCCGGCGCCGATTGATGGCCCGTCTTCAGCGGCGAGACGGCCGCCGGCACGAACCACACCGCGTCGAGTCGGGCTTGCTCGCGGCAGCACTCGGCCAACAGCAAGTGGCCATAATGCACCGGATCGAAGCTGCCGCCAAAGATGCCGATTCGCATGGTGATGGTCGTCCCGCGGCAGCGCTTGCCAGCGTCGTGTGATGACTGGTATCGTACAGGTGGGCAGCTTGGTTGACCAGTGGCAGTCTAAATCGTGACAATCAGATGACCAATGACCAGCCGCCAACAAACTCTGTTTGACACTTCGCCGGCTCCCTGGGAATTGGACGCCGCGGAGGACCAACTGGTCGCCTCGGTGGTCTTTCCCAGCGGTGCCAAGGAGCCGTTTGATTATCTCGTGCCGATGGCGCTGCGGGGTGGTTTGACGGTCGGTGCTCGCGTGCTGGTGCCGTTCGGCCGATCGAATCGAGCGCTGCTGGCCTATTGCGTCGGTTTGGCGGATCACAGCAAAAGCTCGCATCGATTGAAGAACATCAAGAGTGTGGTCGATGCTCGCAGCCTGCTCTCGCCGGCCATGTTGCGGATGACCGAGTGGATTGCCGATCATTATCTGTGTCCCTGGGGGCAAGTGCTCGAATCGGTCCTGCCGGCCGGCGTCCGCTCGGGAGCCGGCACGCGCGAGGCAACCTTGCTCTCGGTGCCGACCGAAGTGGCGATGCGGATGACCGAACTGAAGCTGCCGCCCAGGCAACACGAGATATTGCGACATCTGGCCGGTTGCCGCGACGCGATCACCACGAAAGAATTGGCCGTTGCGGTCGGCTGCACCGAGGGACCGATTCGCGCGCTGCGGCAAAAAGGGTTCATCGAAGAGCGCCGCCAGCGCATCTCGAACCTCGCCCGGGCCGATACGCCGGAGGAGCGAGAGCCGGCACTCAAACTCAATCCCGATCAGCAGGCGGCGCTGGCGACCATCGACACGGCCCTCGAAAGCGGCCAACATCGCACGCTGCTAATCCACGGCGTCACCGGCAGCGGCAAGACCGAGGTCTACATTCGGGCGATCGAAAAAGTCGTCAGCTTCGGCCGCCAGGCGATTGTGCTGGTGCCGGAGATCAGCCTCACGCCACAAACCCGGCAGCGATTTCGCTCGCGCTTCGATCAAGTGGCCGTGCTGCACAGCCACCTGACCGACGCCGAGCGGCATTGGCAATGGCAGCGCATCGCCGCCGGCGAGGTGCAAGTCGTCGTCGGCGCCCGCAGCGCGATCTTCGCCCCCACGCCCGCTCTGGGCCTGATTGTGCTCGACGAAGAACACGAGTCGTCGTTCAAGCAGTCGACCGCTCCGCGCTATCACGCCCGCGACGTGGCGTTATTTCGCGCACGGGCCGAGGATGTTCCGCTGGTGCTCGGCACGGCCACCCCGTCGCTGGAAAGCTGGCATCGCGCGAAGACTGGCAAGTACGAGTTGATCGACATGCCCCGCCGAGTGATGGATCGTCCTCTTCCTGAGGTGGTTACTGTCGACTTGCGCACCCAGACCCGTGGCGGGCGGGGCGCGATCAGCCGGCCGCTACGGATTGCGATGGAAGAGGCGCTCAGCGCGGGTGGGCAGGTGATGCTGCTGCTCAACCGCCGCGGCTTCTCGACACACATTCAATGCCCCGCTTGCGGCGAAGCGGTTCGCTGCGCGGATTGCGACGTGGCGCTCACACATCACCGGGAAAACGAGCAAGCGGTCTGTCATTACTGCGATTTTCACGGCCCGGCGCCGCAAAGTTGTCCGAGTTGCGGCCGCGACGGCATTCGTTACGGCGGGCTGGGCACGCAGCGACTCGAAGCGGAAATCCGCGCCGGCTTTCCCGACCACGTCTGCCTGCGGATGGACACCGACTCGATGAAGCGCCGCGGCAGTCACGAGGACGCCTTGGGAAAGTTCAAACGAGGCGAGGTCGACATCCTGCTCGGCACACAAATGATCGCCAAGGGGCTCGATTTTCCCAACGTCACGCTGGTCGGGGTGATCAACGCCGACGTTGGATTGCACATGCCCGACTTTCGCGCCGCCGAGCGGACCTTTCAACTCGTCACGCAAGTCGCCGGGCGCACCGGACGTGGGCCGAAGGGCGGCCGGGTGATCGTGCAGACGTTCAGCCCCGATCACCCGGCCATTCAAGCGGCCGTGCGACACGATATGACGATGTTCGCCACGGCGGAATTGCCGCATCGCGAGGCGCTGCAGTATCCACCCTGCGGATCGTTGATTCGCCTGATCATTCGCGGCCCACAGGAAGCGGCGGTCAAGCAGTTCGCCGGGCAGCTTACCGCTGGCATTGGCCATGCGCTGGGGGACGATGCCGCGGCCGGCAAGATCCTCGGCCCCGCTCCCGCCCCGATCACCAAGCTGCGCGGCAACTTTCGCTATCAAGCTCAATTGCACGGCCCGAACGCCGACGTGCTGCGCGGCGCGGTCCGCCAGGCCGCCGCCGATCTGAAGCCGCCCGAAGGAGTGCAGTGGATCGCAGACGTCGATCCGTTGGAGATGCTTTAGCGGGGAGTGAGGATTTGGCGGCTACAGCTAACCGCCAAAAGCTAAGAAGCTAAAAGCTAACCGCTAACCGCTAAAGAGTGACATTTCCTCCGGCCCAAACGTCGATTGCACTGGCTGGCGACGCTCGACCGCCATAGAATGAGGCTGGTCGTCGGCGCCCCATTGTTCCCCGTCTTTTCGACTCGAACCATGTCATATCGGACTATCAAACGCGTGTTGGGCGGCGAAACGTCGCTGGAGCGAAAGTGCCGGCTGCTGTTCGGGGCGTGTCTGCTGGTGCTTATATTCGGCAGTTTCTGGTGGTACGGCCACATCACCGAGGAACAACAAACCTACAAGCCGATTCGCCGCTATGGCCACGGGGCCGTGACAGCCTTTGTCATGGCGCAGCATTGGGAGCGGTTCGCCGAGGCGGAAAACGAGAAGAGTTGGGTGAGGGGGTTCGTCGCCGACATGCAGGCGAAGAACGCGACCTGCTCGACGATCAAGCCGAATTTCAAAGACGGCGGGGGCAGGCCGCAAGACGAATTTGAATATGCGGTGTTGGAAAAGTTTAACCACATCGTGCCGCCGCCGAATGACGGTGAAATCGCAGAAATCGAATACGCCGAGCGTCGCCAGCCGGAGTCGAAAAAATATCTATACTACGAGCCGATTCGATATAAGCGTGACTGCTTCACGTGCCACTGGGAAGCCGGCAAGCCCGCGAATCCGCTCACCGACGGAAGTCTTGCCGGCCCAGAGCCGTACCGCGAGGGCGAATTGATCGCCGTCGTCAAAGTCGTGATGGACTTTCCCGACGCGGAAACACAAAAGGCGATGAATTGGAATCGCGCGCTGTTGTTCACGATGGCCATCATCACCGTCTTCGTGTCGATGATCGCGCTGTGGATCATCGTGCGCTACGTCATCGTCAAACCGCTCAAACATCTGACCGAGGTGAGCGACGCCATCACGCGCGGAGATCTCGACCAACGGGCGGAAATTCACACGGGTGACGAGTTCGAGGAACTGGGCGTTGCGTTCAATCGCATGCTCCGCCATCTGGTCGAGGCCCAACAGGAGCTCCGCCAGGTGAACACCGACCTGGACGGAAAAATCGACGAACTGGCCCAGATGAACATGCGGCTGTACGACATGAACCGCCTCAAGGGCGATTTCCTGGCCACGATCAGTCACGAGCTGCGCACGCCGCTCAACAGTATTCTCGGCTTTAGCGATGTCTTGGGCTCGATCGATTCGCTCAACGACAAACAAAAACGCTACGTCGTGAACATCCGCGAGTCGGGCCAGGTGCTGCTCGAAATGATTAACGACATTCTCGATTTGGCCAAGCTCGAAAGCGGCAAGGCCGATGTCCGTTTGACCGATGTGAAAATCGCCACGCTCATCGGCGCCCATTGCGACATGGCCCGTCCGCTGACGGAAAAGAAAAATATCGACCTGGATATTGTCGTGCCCGATGATCTGCCGCCGATGTTGCAGGACCAGGGGAAGATCCAGCAGATTCTCAACAATCTGCTTTCCAACGCGATCAAGTTTACGCCCGAGGGTGGGCGGATCGTGGTCGACGCACGCCGCATGGACAACGGCGAACTATTGCTGCAAGTGACCGACACGGGAGTCGGAATCGCCGAAGAAGACCAAGTCGCGGTATTCGAGAAATTTCGCCAGGGAAACACGGTGCTGCCCGGCGGCGACGCCATGACGCGTGAGTATTCTGGCACGGGGCTGGGGCTTTCGATCGTCAAGGAATTATGCAAACTGCTCGACGGGTCCATCTCGCTAAAAAGCCAACTTGGCCAGGGCAGCACCTTTACGGTGCGGCTGCCGTGGAAACTCCAGGAGCGGCCCAAGCTCGATTCGCCACTGGATGAACAGCTTGACGAATTGACCCGACCCAAACTGCATTCCCGCGATCAGTCCGCGGCCATCGTTGCGCACGGCACGTTACACCGCGGCAGCGCGGCCAACGGCGCGGCGGACGGAACCGCCGCTGAGCCGCGGGCCGCCGCGGGCGATCCCGATCCCTTGGAAAGGTAAAATGCGGCTGCCATGGATGATCGGCCCCCAGAACGGATTCTCGGCATCGACCCGGGCTTGAATGTCACCGGTTACGGCGTCATCGAGATAACCGCGGCCGGGCCGGTGTTGTGCGAAGCCGGCGTGGTCCGCGGCACGAGTCGACACTCGTTGACCCTGCGGGTGCATGAAATTCACGAGGGGATCAGCGAGGTGATCGCCGCGCTACGGCCGCAGGTGATGGCCATTGAGCAGCTTTACGCGCATGTCAGCCGACCGAGAACTTCGATTTTGATGGGACATGCCCGCGGGGTGTTGTGTCTGGCGGGGGCACAGGCCGGCATCCCGGTGGTGCATTACAGCGCTACGCAGATCAAGAAAATTCTCACCGGCAGCGGTCGGGCGCCGAAGGTGCAAATCCAACAGGCCATTCAGCGCGAGCTGTCGCTCGCCGACCTGCCCGAGCCCAACGACGTCGCCGACGCCCTGGCCATCGCGGTCTGTCACTATTATCTTAACCGGGGTGTGGGGAAGATCGGACTCCATAAAGCCGCGACCGCTGGTCGCGCCGCGCTGCAGGGGCAACGTGTTGATTGATTCGACGAGACCCCGGCCTCCCGGCCAGGGCTGGGGGCAATTGGGATGGGACGTTTACTTTCAACTCCATGAGGAGACCGCTTTGATTACGAAGATTACGGGGAAATTGCTCTCGGTGGCGGAGGCCGATTTGACGCTGGCCGTGGGGGCGCTGGAATATCAGGTCTACATTCCGGAATTCGCCCGCCGGCAGCTTCAGCATCACGTGGGCGAAGAGTTGCAACTCCACACGATCGAATACCTGGAGGGCAACCCCATGCAGGGGCGGCTCACGCCGCGGATGATCGGCTTCTTGAACGAGGCGGAACGCGATTTCTTCAACCTGTTCTGCTCGGTCGACGGCATCGGCGTCCGCAAGGCCCTGCGAGCGATGGTCCGCCCCGTACAAGAAGTTGCCACCGCGATCGAAAAAGAAGACGCCAAGGCCCTCTCCGGCTTGCCCGGCATCGGACCCGCCACCGCCGATCGCATGATCGCCAAGCTGCGCCGCAAGATGCCCAAGTTCGCCCTATTGGTCACCAGCGACGTGGCCGACGAAGCCGACGTGCCACGTGACGTCGTAAGCGAAACCTTCGAGGCCCTGCGGCAACTCGGCCACGGCGAATCGCACGCCCGCGAGCTGATCGACGCGGCCCTGGGGAAGAAGAAGAAATACAAGACCGTCGAGGCGCTGTTGCAAGCGGTTTATGAGCAGAGCCGAGGGTGAGGGGGAGAGAGAGGGAGAGAGGGAGAGAGGGAGAGAGGGAGGGAGAAAAAATTGAGCGACGACGAACACTAACAGCTAACGACGCATGACCGACGTTGCGACTTTTGAGCCGAGTGCCGACGATGAGGTGTTAACACCGCAGGGGCGGGCCTGCGCCGAGTGCGGCGCGCCGGTCGATTTGCACGACCGTTTCTGCAACGCTTGCGGATTAGCCCAACAGATCGAGATCGTCGAAGCCGAGCTGATTGAGGACGACCAGCGACGGTTTCGCTGCGAAAACTGTGGGGCCGAGGTGGCGACCGACCCGGACCAACGCAGCTACGTCTGTGCGTTTTGCGATTCGACCTACGTCATCGAATTGCCCAAGGAACAGACCGGCAAACAGCGGCCGGAATTTGTGATTGGCTTCGCCCTCACGCCGGATCAGGCGCGGGAGAAGTTTCGCGCCTGGCTCAATCGGTCCAACTGGTTTCGGCCCGGCGATTTGAGCAGCGCGAAGGTCGAAGACAAGCAGCGCGGCGTGTACTTGCCGTTTTGGTCGTTTTCGATGTTGGCCCAAAGTCGCTGGTCGGCCCGCATCGGCGAGTATTGGTATCGCACCGAAACCTACACCACGACCAACTCGAAAGGCAAGACGGTTACCCGAACCCGCCGAGTCCGCGAGACTGAATGGTGGGATCTGTCGGGCAATCATCACCGTTACTACAGCGGCTATCTCGTCTCGGGCAGCCGTGGATTGCCGCAGAACGAGGCCGAGCGCATCAAGCCGTTTCACCTGCCGGCCTTGCAGCGATACAAGCCGTATTTTCTGGCCGGTTGGCTGAGCGAGGAGTATTCCGTCGAGCGGACCGATGCGCTCGACCGCTGCGAGCAGGAGTTTTATCGCCGCGAGCAGCAGAACGTCGCCGCGTTTTTGCCCGGCGACACCCAGCGCAATTTGCACGTCAACACGGGCTTCAGCCAGATCAACTCCGATTTGATTCTGCTGCCGGTGTATTTGCTCAGTTACAAGTATCGGGACAAGCTGTATCGTTTTCTCGTCAACGGGCAGACGGGCAAGGTGGCTGGCGACAAGCCGCTGAGTTGGCTACGAATCTGTCTGGCGGCTGGGGGAGGAGTATTGCTCGTCGCGCTCGTGGTGTTGATGTTTATCCTGCTTGGGGCGTTGGGGTGATAGAAGAATAACAGAACGGCGTTGAAGGGGCGCGACCAACGGTCGCGGCTTTATGGTTTATGTCCGACTTACTCACCAAATGCTCCGTCTGCCAGGCGCTGATCGACGAGGAGGATCTGTTCTGCGCGAACTGCGGCACCGAAGCGCCGGCTTGGGCGGAAAAAGCGACGGGCACGACCGCATCGGCACGCACCGCCACGCACAATTTTACGTGCGATGGCTGCGGGGCCTCGATGAGCTACGATGCCTCGGCCCAGGCGCTGCGCTGCCCGTTCTGTGGGTCGGATAATCTCAGCAAGCAGGCCGACGCCAAAATCATGGCCCCGCGGCGGATCGTGCCGTTCACTATCGGCCAGGACAAAGCGGTGGCCACGATGCGCGGCAAGCTCGGTCAAGGCTTCTGGCGGCCGAGCGATCTGTCGGAGCGGGCGCTGGTGGTCGACATGAAAGCGGTCTACGTGCCGTATTGGGTTTTTCAGGCCACTTCGCACACCTATTGGACGGCCGACACCAACCAAACGCCCAGGGGTGCCCGCGGCGATTGGTTCCCGCTCACCGGCGAGCATCGCGGGCGATACGAAGGTTTGCTGGTCGGCGCGAGCGGGGCACTCACCCCGGGCGAAACCTCCGGGTTGTGCCCGTTCGAGCTGTCCGCGGCAGTCGAGCCGGATCAAGTTGACCTCGATAACGTCACCGTCGAACAGTTCAGCGTGCCGAGAAAATACGCCCGGCCGCTGGCCCGGCAAGGCATCGAAAGCATGGAGGTTCAGGCCTGCCAGCAGCGTTACGTCCCCGGCCGCAGCCGCAACATACAGGTCAATTCGCGCATCGAGGGCCTTTCCAGCGAGCCGCTGTTGCTACCGGTGTGGATCATGGCCTATCGCTACAAGGAAAAGCTCTACCGCTTCTTAGTCAACGGTCAAACCGGCCGCTGCACGGGCGAAGCGCCGATCAGCTACAAGAAAATTGCGGTCGTCGCCGGGATCGTCGCCGCCGTGCTGCTGGTGATATTGCTGTTTGTCTGCGCGGGAGGAAGAGCAGCGCTGGCTAAACCGGCAAGCGGCGGCCGGGGCGATTCCGAATTCCCCATTCCGAATTCCGAATTTCCGATTTCCTCCTCGGCTCCGTCTCACAATTCTGCTATGATATCGACCGTCTTACCGAACACCCGTACACTTCGTCCGACGCACCGATCATGGCCCGCGAAGCTCTGCTAAAAAACGAGGTCGATCCCGAGAGCGTCGAAGACGACGGGCAACTCCGGCCCAAGCGGATGAACGAAATGGTCGGACAGCGCGAGGTTTACGCCCGGCTGGAGATTGCCATTGACGCGGCCCGCAAGCGGAACGATCCGCTGGGGCATATCTTGTTCGATGGCCCACCCGGCTTGGGCAAGACGACTTTTGCGATGTGTATTCCCAACGAACTCGGCTGCGGGTTTCAGATCGCCAGTGGTGCGGCCCTCACCGCGCCGAAGGATCTGATTCCGTATCTGACCAACGCCGAGCGGGGTTCGGTGCTGTTCATCGACGAGATTCACCGCATGCCCAAGGCGGTCGAGGAGTTTCTTTACCCGGCGATGGAGGATTTCCGCATCGACATCCTGCTGGGCGAGGGTGTCAACGCGCGAACGATCAACATGAGTTTGCAGCCGTTTACGTTGATTGGGGCGACCACACGAACCGGCATTATTTCGGCCCCGCTGCGCGATCGCTTTCAGATGCGCGAGCACCTGGAATTTTATAGCGTCGATGAATTAGCAGAGATCGTCGGCCGCAGCGCCAGCAAGCTGAAGCTGGAGATTGGCGAGGAGGCGGCCTACGAAATCGCCGTACGCAGCCGCGGCACGCCTCGACTGGCCAACAATCGGCTCCGCTGGGTCCGCGATTACGTCACCAGCAAGGCCGACGGCCGCGTCACACTCGAATTGGCCCGAGCCGCCCTCGACATGCTCGGCGTCGACGTGATCGGGCTGGATAATCAGGACCGCAAGTATCTGGAGACCATCCACCGCGTCTTCGGCGGCGGCCCGGTCGGCGTCGAAGCGGTGGCCCACACGCTGAACCTCGTTCCCGACACGCTGGTCGACGAAGTCGAGCCGTTCATGCTCCGCAGCGAATTGGTCGTCCGCACCCCGCGGGGCAGAAAGCTGACAGCCAAGGGTTATCAACATCTCGGCGTCACACCGCCGGTAGATTTCGAGAGCAGGACGGAAGACGACGGGGGAGAGGAGCAAGGAGAATTGTTTTGATGACCGGCCCCCATGAGACCCGGGCGTTCCCCGATCAACGCACGTCGCTCTTTTCCGCTTTAGCCTTGTTTTCCTGGGGTTTTCATCACTTCGCCGCTCTCGGAAAAACGTCCCGAAAAGCCTTCTGCAGGTGTCAGAGACACCCGGTTTTAGAGCAACGGAGCAAGTCGCTGTTCATGCAGAGGAAAATGCCTTAGCGGGTGTCAACGGGTGCCAGCGACGATTCGCTACATCGACGGAAGCGAGAAAACAGCACGCTTCTTTCCGGCGCTAGCTTCGTCTCTTCGCGGATGCTTCTGCTCGGCGATTGTGGCTATACGGAAAACGACGCGGGATTTATCCGGCTTGTGCCGCGACTGACGCCGATTCCCAAACCGATCATCAGCGACCTAACCAACAACGGCTTCGTAGACTTCGAGGATCTAACCGTTCTGCTCGCCA
>JADFKK010000287.1 GCA_022564995.1 Planctomycetota bacterium
CCGGCGCTCGATCAGATGGTGCTGGTGGGCCACAGCATGGGCGGTTTGGTTGCCAAGATGCAAACCATCGATTCGGGCGACGACGTGTGGCGGCTGGTCAGCGATCGGAAGTTGGCCGACGTGATAGCGACCGCCGAGGTGCGGGCGAACCTAGCCAAAACTTACTTTTTCCGACCCAATCGATCGATTCGTCGGCTGATCACCATCGCCACTCCCCACGGCGGCAGCGAGATGGCCAACAGCATGACACAATGGCTGGGTCGCAAGCTGATCAGCTTGCCCAAGATGCTCACGCTCAGCCGTTCGGAGTTGCACCGCGACAACCCCGGCGTGTTTCGCAAACACAGTTTGATCGACGTCTCGACCAGCGTCGATTCGCTTTTGCCCGACTCGCCGATCTTGCCGGTGCTGGCCACGGCTCCTCGCTGGTCGATGGTCCGCTATCACAACATCATCGGCCGGGTAAGCGACGAGGGAATCGTCGGCAAAATCGTCGATACGGTTGTTGGCGGCAGCGACGGGGTGGTCTCGCTGCAGAGCGCCCATCTGGAAGGCGCGGTGAGCGAAATCATCGTCACGGCCGATCACAAGAACATCCACTCCCAGCCGCGGACCGTGCTGGAAGTGCAGCGGATTCTGCTGGAACACCTCGACGAGCTGCGGCGTGGCTCTCCGCGGCGAGGGCCGATTGAAACCGTCGGCCATCGCTTCACACGCTAGATCATGTTCTGGCGCACGCGGGCGAGCAGGTAGCGTCCGACGCTTGCGGCTCTTTCTGCTCGATATGTTGGCAGATGGCGGCGATCAATTCGTTCTTTGCAACCGGCTTGACAAAGAAACCGTCAAATCCGCTGCTGAGGCACTCCTCACGACTGGCTTTGAACTCCGATGCGGTGACGGCGAGGATCGGCGTTACGCAGCCATCCTCCCGGAGTCGGGCCGTCGCGCCCAGGCCATCGAGCATCGGCATGTCGAGGTCCATCAAGATCACATCAAACGCAGTTCCATTGATCTTCGACTGGTTGACACAGTCGATCGCCTGATGTCCGTGCGAGGCAAGCACAACTTCCGCTCCCACCTTCTTGAGCATGCTCGCCAACAGCCGTTGATTTGCCGGGCCGTCATCGGCCACCAAAATACGACGGCCCTCAAGCGGGAGTGGCTCGTCGCTGGTTTGGTCCTTAGCGGGCGGGATCTTCGTCTCATGCGACGGCGAGTTGCTGAGGCGCGTCGCGGGCGACTTGTTGACCGCGCTGGACAATCGCGGCCAAGCGAGTTGTATTCCACTCGTGGCGACGACAAAAGCCAAGACCCCGCCCGACAGAAACGACAAGACGATCGTGTTCCAAAGGAGTATCGACTGGTGGGAGCGCGTGGCGTCGGACATTTCCGTCTCGGCACCACGAGCGCGGACCAGAAGTTTATGGATGGCTTGTCCCACGAGCAAGTTATGTCGCTCAACCTCGCTCTTGGCCTCCGGCAACTCCGACCAGCGCTGTTCCTCGACGAGGCGGGCCGCGGTTTCCGCGTGGTGGATGAACCGCTCGTGTTGCAGCCGCAGTTCCGAAAGCGGTTTGATCTGCGTCTTGTAATCGAGCCACAGCTTGTTGGCCGAACGATCGAGCCGCTCGACGTCGGCGAGTGTGCGCTTCGTGCTGGCGGCCAGTTGTCGGAAGAGCCCGATGGCGCTTCGCCACTCATCAATGGGTGCCGTGGACCCATCCTGCTCAAGCGATGCTGCCTGTTGATAGGCCTGATTCAGTGCGGCGGTCTCTCGGGTATGCGCGAGCTGTACCTCGGTGACCATCTGCGCCAGCGGAGCAACCGCCGCGCCAAGCTGCTCCGTCTTGGACTGAATCGCGCTGGTGTGCCAAATGCCGATTGTGCAGCCACCGCCGATGACGACGACTGCCACCAGCACCGACAGCGACATACGTCTTGACGCCCGCTGTCGAAGCAACTGGACAATCGCATTGATGCGGCCCGTCGATCCTTTTTTCGTACCTGCCATGAGATGAACTCGTGCCGTCATGCGTTCGTAGTGGATGGATACCAAGTTACCGTGCGGGGAGCGCCGGCGACAACAACTCGATTGATCGGGGAGTGCCGCGGACGACGTCGAACAGCCGGGCGCGGATCATACAACTATAGGATGGCATGGAACGGCGGGCGCCAAGAACGCCCGGTTGTGTTGGCTGTACGGCTTAGAGCGGACGATGCGGCCCTGTGCTGCCAGGCTCTGGCTCAAGACGGGTTAGTCATCAGCCGCTGGGCGTTAGCCCACGGTTCTGGCTGATCGCGGCCTGGGTGAGCCGCGGGTTTTGTGCGGGAAAACGTAACATCGATTCACCGGCGGCTAGCGCCTTGCCGCTCAAAGTGAGTGCCGCTGGGCGTTAGCCCACGGTTCTCGCCGCAATCTGTAAGAACCGGGGGCTAGCGCCCCGCGGCTGATGAATAATCCGGGCTAGCGCGTCGCGGCTGATGTTTTGAGACAGAGCCTGATATCTCATGACGAATGTCTAAGGAATGACGAAGTAAAGCACCGGCGCCGTCACGCGCGGTTCGTGGCGGCCACGGCCGATTGCAGGTTTTTGAGCGTGCTTTTCCAGCGCCGCGGTCCGACCTGCTCCACAAACCGTTGCTGGGCTTGTTCCCAAAGTGGAACCGCGGCGGCGAGGACTTTACGGCCGTGGGCAGTCAGACGGACAACCCGCGTGCGGCGGTCGTGGCCCGGGGTGATCTTGATGAGCCGCTGCTTTTCGAGCGGCTTGAGGTTGCGGGCGAGCGTGGAACGGTCCATGACCATTTCCCGCGCGAGCTGCATGACCGTGGCGGGCGGCTCGGTGCTGTTGACGGGCCGTTGCGAGGCGGCCACATTCAGCAAGATCACCAACTGAGTCGATCGCAAGCCCGAGGGGGCCAGCGTTTCGTCGAAGAACTGCGTGACGGCCCGCGAGGCCTTGCGGAAATTGAAGCAAGCGCAGACGTCCATCGCCTGGCGAGCGGCATCTTCATCGACAGTATGAACGGCGGTAGGTGACACGCGAAATTCGCCCCCCCCAGGCAAAAGATAGAACAACCTCTCTAACGGGCATTATGGCGCACCGCCCCGTATTTGCCAACCACGCTGTCTACTTTGGCTCGGCCATCTCGGACAGCGGGCCGACGGCGAGGGTCGTACATACGGAGAGGGGAAATTTTTCCAGCACGGCGGCGACATCGGCGGCGGTGATTGAGTTGAACGATTCCAATTCATCGCGGACCGGACGATAGACGCCGCGGCTGATCCAATTCGCCCCCACGCGAAACAGCCGGCCGCTGGGGCGCTCGCTGCGAAGCACAATGCGAGAGCAGACCTTGCTCTTGGCCTGAGCCAACTCCGTCTCGCTGACCCCCTCCTGCTCGACCCGGCGTTGCACGTCGAGCAGCCGCTGCATGTTGTCAGCCGCCGCATCGGGCTCGCAACTCATGTACGTCAACACGGCGCCGGTGCCTTCGAATTCGTAGTGATACACCGAGGCGTGCTCGGCCAGCCCCGTATCGACCAGTTCCCAATACAGCCGGCTGCCGCTGTCGTCGCCGACAATTACGCTCAACAGTTTCGCCGCAAAGCGGTCTGCGTCGGTGGAAGCCGGGGCATTGGCGATCTGAATCAGGTATTGCTGAGTGGCCTCCGACTTTTGCACGCACTGAAAACTCTGGTGCGGCGCGGCCCGGGGCGTCAGTCGCTGCGTCGACACCACGGGCCACTCGCCACAGCTACGCTCGGCGTCGCCCGTGAGCGCCTCGAAATCGACCTTGCCCGTGGCGACCAGAAAGATGTTTTGCGGGCTGTAGCGCTCGGCAAAGTACGCTCGCATCGCCTCGACTTTTAAGTCGGTGATGCTCTCGACCGTGCCCAAGATACCGCGGTGCAGCGGATGATCGCCGTAGTGGGCGGCCATGCATCGCTCGAACGCGCCGAATGGTGGCTGATCGTCGTACATCCGAATCTCTTCGACGATCACCTTTTTCTCGGTATCGAAATCCTGCTCGCGGAGCGACGGCCGGAGAATATCGCCTAGCAACTCCACTGCTTCGCCCTGATGTTCCGGCAGCACGGAGGCGAAATATATGGTCGACTCTTCGCTCGTTTGGGCGTTGTAGTGGGCTCCCATTTCGTCGAACTGGCGATTCACGTCGTCGGCCGTGCGGGTCGGCGTTCCCTTAAAGGCCATGTGCTCCAGGAAATGGCTCACCCCCGAAACTTCGTCGCTCTCGTCGCGGGCACCGGCCGTGACGAAGAACCCCAGCGACGTCGAAACCGCGCGGTCGTTACACTCAGCCACAATCGACAGCCCGTTATCGAGCCTGTGCTCACGAAATTTCACGGGGAATCTCCAGGGCACTGGGACCGAGCGTGACGATCGTAAAGTCAGCGGGCGGATGTTCGGCCAGATAGGCGTTGATCGTGTCGCAAGTCAGCTCGTCGACCAGCCGGCTGATCTCGTCAAAAGAACGCACGCGGCCCAAATGATACCAATCGCGGGCGATCGAAGCGCTGCGCGACCCGCTCGATTCCTGCTGCATGATCAGGGCACTCTTGATGCGCGCCTTGAGGCGGCCCAATTCCTCTTCTTCGACGCCGTCGGCCAAACGGATTAGCTCGCCGATCATTACATCAAGCGTTTCCTGGGCTCGGTCGGCGGATGTGCCGGCGTAACAGATCACGCTGCCCAGTTTTCCGACGGTGTGATTCGTGCCGTAAACGCTGTAACAGAGGCCCCGTTTTTCGCGCACTTCGGTGAATAGCCTGGAACTGCTGCCAGAGCTGAGCACGCCGACCGCGCCCCACGACTGAAAATAGTCTTTGTGCGCGAAGGGCACGCTGGGGAAAGCGATGCCGATTTGCGTTTGATTCGATTCGTACGGCACATGCTCGATCCGCGGGCCGGCGGGGCCCTCGACGATTTCTTGACCCTGAGCGGCTTGCCAGTCTCCCAGCAATCGACCGACGTGCTGCTGTAACTCGCTCCAGTCGAATCGCCCCGCCACGCTCAGAATCGTTCCGTTGGGCCGATAGTTCTGCTGGAAAAACTCTCCGATCTCGTCCATCGACGTCGCTTCCAATCCGTCGAGACTTCCCTGGCTTGCTCGTCCCCACGGCGACGGATAAAACCGCTGCCGCAGCTCGATCATGACCTTGTGGCCGGGGTCGTCCTCCACAGCCCGCAGCTCTTGCAGGGCCACCTGTCGGCCCGCGTCGAGTTGATCGCCGGGCAGCAAGGGTCGCCGCAATAGATCGCTGTAGATCTCCAGCGTCGCGGCCAAATTATCAGACAGCAGCGCCCCGCTGTAACTGGTGTGGCTGACCGAAACCGACTCGCCCCGCTCGACGCCCAGATTCTCCAGGGCTTGGATGAACTCGCGGCTGTCGCGCTCGCCGGCCCCGCGCTGGGTCATTTCGCAGGTCATAGCGCCCAGCCCGGCCCGCTCCGCTGGCTCGTATGCGCAGCCCGCCGGCAGCAGAAAGCAGAAGGCCGCGCTTTCCAGCCAATCCATCGGCTCGGCCACCAGCACCAGGCCGTTGTCGTAGGTGTGAATGTGTACGGGTTCGGTCACGCGGGCATACTCTTCGAGGAGCCGGACGGCTAACGTAGATGATTCATGGGTGCCAGGGAAGCTTGACGGCCCTTGCTCGCCTTACGTGTGCTATCGCACAAGGGCGGGCAAGCCGCCCATGGCACCCCCATTTAGCCTAACAGCCTATCGCCAAGGCCGCCGCAGGGCAAGATCGCTCGCCGCCTCGGCCGCCGCCGCTACAACAGAATCCCGCGCCGTCGAACACAAGCGGCATGGCCTCGTTCCCGTGGATTCGTAGCAACACTACAATGGGAATGAAAGGGGGCGCAAAGTGACTCCCCGATTTTGCCGCTTGCCGACGCCGATCCCCCGATGCGTGAACTCTTCCGAACCCTGCCGCTGATGTGCGCGGTGCTGTTGGTGCCCGTGCTGCCGTTTCTTTTTTTTGGCGGGCAGTTTGAAGAGTGGGTGCAAGACCTCGAAGATAATCCACCGCCGAGGGCCGCCACGGCCGGGTTGGTGGTCGGCCTGTTGGCCACGGATATTCTGCTCCCGGTTCCTTCGAGCGTCGTCAGTGCCCTGGCCGGATATGTGCTCGGTTGGTGGCGCGCCACGCTGGCCACTTGGATCGGCATGAACCTGGGCGCGGCGATTGGCTTCGCGCTGGCCCGCCGCTGGGGCCGTCCGCTGGCGCTGTGGTTCTCGAAGGAAGAAGACCTGGAGCGGATGCGGCACGTCAGCGACGTTTACGGGCCGGCCGTGTTGGCGCTGGCCCGCGCGGTGCCGGTGTTCGCCGAAGCCAGCGTGTTGATCGTCGGCATTCACGGGCTCCCCTGGCGACGTTTTCTACCGGCCGTGCTCTTGAGCAACCTCGGCATCGCGCTGGCCTACTCAGCCTTCGGCGACTGGGCCAAAGAAAACCAATGGCTGCCGCTGGCCCTGGGCGTCGCGATTGCGCTGCCGATCTTGGCCGCCGCTGCGGCACAGCGGTTGTTGCCGAAGAAGTAGGGCGACGGTGGCTGCGATGCAAAGCCGGCTCTTCTTCGATGGCGAGTCCGACGTAACCACCATCAAGAACTTGTGGGAATCTCCTTGTTGGGTTCCGTCTTACCAGCATCTATGCCACGAGATATCCCATCGACCGGAGCTTTCGAGGACAATTTCTTGTGCGCGAGACCATCGATCACTTCATCAAACACAGACGTGCATTCGCCTTGGAATTTGAGTTGTCGTTCGGCGGTTAATTCGAGACCGTCGTAGCGCTGATCGAGTATTTCCAGGGTGGCGATGCCTCTGACGCACAAAGTATCGTCTGCTAGATGCCTGTAAGATGATGAAAAAAGACGCCACATAACGGAGATCGCGATCAAAGACACTACGAGAATGCCGACTACACCTGTCGTCGACCAAGCGTCCCGCGATGCGAGCGTCCACGCCAACGCATAGATGGAGAGCAACAACACCGCGTCGGCAATAATTCCCGCCAGTATCAGCCGACGTCGAGATCGCAGGTTACGACGGATGGACTGGACGTGCTCGATCAACCTGGTCGTTGAACACGCTCTCTGTTTTGAATCATCTGATGTGCGATGACCTCCGTCGGTTTTGCCAGCCATGGCGCGGCGAAATGCTTGTTGAGCAACATCGCCCCGAACATACGCCTCGCCACATTCGCACGTCAACGCATCGACGGATTGACTGCGCCGGTCGGACAGAGCATGTTTGAACGTGATCGTCGTTGTACCGGGGTGCAACAGGTTGTGACATCGCGGGCATTCGATCTGACGCGGCGCCTTGAATTGTGGCCGTGCTCCGCTAATGATCGTCGAGCCCCTCATCACAATGCGGGGCATCGTCCTGGCAAGCGACTCAATGTCGCCAATAGGTGCGTTATCAAAGAGATAATCGTCTTCATATGTCGAGGTATTCATCATGATATCAATCCATCAGCACGCAGCCGATCTAAAAAGACCGCTGCGGATTCTTCGTTGAATCGAAATCGACGCAATTCTTCGCTAGTTACATCGCCAATCGCTGTCATGCCATTTCGTTTGTGGAACGACTCAGCAGCCGACAACGATTCACAATGTATACAACCACGATGACCGAGCTCGACGCTTCGCCAGATCGCCACAGCCACGAGGACGCTGCCAACTCCAAAGTGTCGACGGACCGGCGGGCGATTCCACGGTGCCGTTGAAAGTCGCAAGGCATGCACACCGTAGATTTCTACGTCGTTTTCGGTCACTTCGAGCATTCGCAAGCCTTGCAAATCCCCATTGCTCTCCAATGCGTAAGTTTCAAAACGATCTGGATAGGCGAATGCCAAATCCAGCAATTCATCCCAGTCCCAATGAGCATCGCTGTCGCTCGCCTGCATCTCACCGTGCCAGTGAGTCCAGAGAACCCTGTCAGACACTGATGCAGGCCGGATCACCGCGTCGACGAGATGCCCTGTTGCGACGTTGATAATCTTAACTGGACGTTCTGATAGCAATCGACACCCCTCTAGGTCTATTATCGTGCAACGTGGCCAACAAGGCAACCTATTCCGGATTAAACGTCCGCAGCAGAATACGCCCTTTGTAGATGTTGTAGGCCAGCGTCGGATCGATGGGACGCTGGGGATTGCCCTGGGGACACCAACTGATGAGATCGCGTTGATACATGACGGTGCCGGAATGTCCCGCCCGCGTGGCGGTGGCGACCGTTACGGTTTGGCCGAAAAAGTGCCCGATCGTGACGAATTCGACGTCGTCGAAATTTTGTTGCTGAAGTTCATCGCACACTCGCTGTAACGCCGCTGCCTCGTTTGGGCCAAGCTTTTCAGGCGGTAACTCGTAGATATCCTCGTGCTCCGCCTGCCAGCCGGCAAAGGCGGCGTAAACATCGGCCGAAGACAAGTCTTGCAGGTCGGCGGAGAAACTATGGACCAGCGGACCGGCCATGCCGAGTTCTTCCAAGTAGGCCAGCGCCCGATTGCGGACCAGTGGCTGCTCGGCCATTTCAGATAGCACCTTCAAGCCCTCGTCTTCTCCGAGCCGGGCCAGCGCCGCCGCGGCTTCGGTACGAATGCGACGATGTGAAAGCTCCAGCGTTTGAAAGAGCTTGCCTACGACCGAGCGGTCGCCGATCGGCGCCAGCGCGTCGCACAGCGAGATCACCAGGGCAATGCTCTGGCCCGCCATCTTGTTGCGCCGCGAGGCGCCGACCAGCTCCGGTGATTCGTTGAGCCCATCCAGTCGCTGGGTCAACTCACCCAACAACATTGCCAGGGCGGCGCTTCGCCCAGCGGCCGGATGCTCGTTCTGCCCGCCCTCTCGCACAAGAAAGTTGGCCAAGTCAAGCACCAACGGGGCCATACAAGCGTGTTCCAGGGCATCGAAAAGCCGCGGAAACAACAAAGCCGCGACGTGTCGATCGCGGGAAAACAGCGGAACCATCGCCAACGCGGCATGTTCCGCTTCGCTTGGCGGATCGCTGCAAATCAACTCGACAAAAATGTCCAGCGACTCTGGCGAATCTTGCCTGGCGAGCCCGCTGAGTAACAGGTGACGCTCTTGGCTGGCCGATCCCAATTTCCGATAGAGCCGCTCGATCGCTCGGCAAGAGTTTTCGTCCAGAGGCTTCGCCGCGCCCAGAGGCTTCGCCGCGTGGTTCCCCTGCGAAATTCTTTCTCGCTGGCAATAAGCGTTGATGAGCCCGATCACCGCGGAGCACACCGCATCATCGACCGTCGAGCAGACGCCCCGCTGCAGCGCCCGAACTAGCGCGTCGCAGGCGTCGCCGAGGTCGGCGTGCGAGGCAATCAGGCAGCTCGCGAATCGCTGCGAGATATCACAACGCGGACGATTATCGTGTGGCTGCGGCTCCGGCATCTGATCGAGTAACTGACCTACAGACTGTTTCATAGTCCTGATATATCGCTTCGGTATGACGTGCTTCAACGCCCCGTGCGATGGAAATATCTGCTTTGGCCTCAGTGGTCACGAGATGAAAGTCGAAAAAAAACGGAAAGAATTCCTTCAGAAACGGAATTCGCCTTGACGACAATCCAGGAAAGCTGTTCCAATGGGGAAAGATAAGAGGGACGCGCAGGTGGCCGCCAGCGGTTTTGCATGAATGATGTTGATCGCTGGGATCTGCCGTCTCATCTTCTTTGGACGAAAATGGGTCAATTGTAGAAGCTTCCCCTGCCAGGGCGCCCCAGGGGAAAATGCTTTGCGAGAATTGAACTGGGCACCCAACACAAGGAGCCACGGACATGGCTAAGAAGAAAAAGGCCGCCAAGAAAAAGACCGCTAAGAAGAAGACGGCCAAGCGGTCAACCAAGAAGAAGGCCACCAAGAAGACGGCCACCAAGAAGACGGCCAAGCGGTCGACCAAGAAGAAGGCGACCAAGAAAAAGGCCACGAAGAAGGCCGCCAAGCGGTCGACGAAGAAAAAGGCCACGAAGAAAAAGAAGGCCACCAAGAAGAAGGCCGCCAAGCGGTCAACCAAGAAGAAGACCACCAAGCGGAAGAAGGCCAAGAAGCAATAACGCGGCGGTCCGACGCTTTGGATGCAACAACGAGAATAGGCCGGTTGGCCCCTGCGACGTGTTGCGGGGCAAGCCGGCCTAGGTTTTGCGCCCTGAAAGGGGGCGGACGTGAGGGAATGGGATCGTGTCACGAGACCGAAAACCCGCAGCACCAATTCTAAACAAATCAGAAAACCGCAGCACAAATTGTCAAAAACGCCCTGCATTGAGGGCTGCTAGCGTTGACCAAACCTTCGATCTCAGTTAGGTTTATGTCTACACCAGCACACAGCGCACCGACTCTTTTCGCCGGCTCCCATTGGCCACATCGCATACCCCGCTTCACACACGCGACCCGCTTCGCACATGCGAAAGGATGAGACACGTAAGTTGACAGACAGCCGCTCAAACGAAGAAAACGAGACGCAAGACGAGAGCTCGGCTAGCTTCCAGGATTTCCCGCTTTCGAGCGTCATTCACGAGGCGCTCCAGCGCGCCGGCTACACCGAGCCTACGGCCATTCAGGCCGGCCTCATTCCCCTCGCGCTGGAGGGTGTTGACGTGATGGGCCAGGCCCGCACGGGCACCGGCAAGACCGCGGCGTTCGCCATTCCGATTCTCGAGCGGCTCAAGCCCCGCAAACGCGGCGAAGGCCCCCAGGCGTTGATTCTCGTGCCGACCCGGGAGTTGGCCGTTCAGGTGCGCGACGAATGTCAAAAGTTGGCTCACGGTAGCAAAGCCCGTGTCGTGGCGCTCTACGGCGGCAAGCCGATTCGCCCTCAGATCGAAAAACTCCAGAAGGGTGCCGACATCGCGGTCGGCACGCCGGGCCGGGTGATCGATCTCATCTCGCGCCGGGCGCTGCGATTGGACAACTTGCACACCGTGGTGCTCGACGAAGCCGACCGCATGCTCGACATCGGCTTCCGGCCCGACATCGAAAAAATCCTTCGCCGCTGTCCCAAAGAGCGCCAAACGCTGCTGCTCTCGGCCACGCTGCCCCCGCCCGTCGAGCGGCTGGCGAAGCGATACATGCACGATCCGGAGTCGCTCGACTGTTCGCCCGGCGACGTGTCGGTCGAGACGATCGACCAATATTACTTCACCGTGGCCCAAGACCGTAAATTTGAGTTATTGCATCGACTGATCAAGCGAGAAGACCCGCAACAGACCATTGTCTTCTGTCGCACTAAGCGAGGAACCGACTCGGTGCAGCGGCGGTTGAGCCGAAAATTCAAGTCGGTCGAGTGCATTCACGGCGACATGCAGCAATCGGCCCGCGACCGCGTCATGGCCAGCTTCCGCAAGGGCGACGTGAGGCATCTCGTGGCGACCGACATCGTGGGCCGCGGCATCGACGTAACCCGCATCTCGCACATCATCAACTACGACATCCCCGAGTTCTGCGACGACTACATCCATCGCGTTGGCCGCACGGGGCGGATGGGCCGCGAGGGCGTGGCCTACACCTTCGTCCTGCCCGACCAGGGCGGCGAGTTGACGCGGATCGAAATTCGCATCAACCGGCTGCTCAAGCGCGACGAAATCGACGGCTTCGAGGCCTACACGGCGCCCAAGCCGCCGCCCGAAAAGACGCCCGGAGAGCCCGACGCCCCGCCCAAGCCCGCACCGATTCTCGGCAAAAAAGGCCGCCCGCCACGAAGAACTCGCCGGGCGCTGTAGAACAGCGGACGTGTTAATTCATCAAGCCGCGACCGTTGGTCGCGCCTGCGGCGCCGCGCCGCTTGCTGAACGTGACCAGCGGTTGCGGCTTCATCGGTGCCGGGCGTTGATGACGCGAAAAACAATCTGTCGATCAGCCGTGGGGCGCTCGCCCAATGCCATCTACTTTGGCCTATTTTTACCGGGCGACATGCTTTGGTATGATATTTGCGCCATCCAGGTAGTTTTCAATTGAAACTGCCAAACTGACAGGGATGGA
>JADFKK010000288.1 GCA_022564995.1 Planctomycetota bacterium
TGTCGCCGCCGGCCGCTTCGAGCTTCTCCAGCCGAGCTTCCAGTTCGTAAATCGGGCGTTCAAACGCCAGCCGATGATGTACTTTTGCCATTTTTTATTCCCATAAAGCCGCGACCGTTGGTCGCGCTTCAGCACCAAGTCGTGAAATCGGAATCCCCAGCTTCCTTCTACTATCATCGGCAGCCCCCTGCCCCGTCAACCGCCCTACCCTGCCCCGACTTCTTCGGCCGGCGGCTGCGGCGGACGCTCGAACACCTTCATATCACGAAATTCCTCCAAAAAGTCGGCCATCGACGCCGGCCGATCGACTGGTCTTTTGGCCATCATCCGCTTCACCAAATGGGCGAAATCTCGCGTAACATTCGCATCTCCCTGGCTCACCAACGGAATCGGCGCCCTCAGGTGCTTGTTCAGCAGATCGTTCGAGCTAATGCCTGTATACGGCGGCTTGCCGCGAACCAACTCATACAGCGAGCAGCCGAAGCTGTACAGGTCGGTTTGCAGGCTCAAACGCTTGCCTTCAATCTGCTCGGGCGCCATGTAGCTGCGCGTGCCTTGCACTTTGGCCTTGCCGCCCATCAGTCGGGCGAGCCCTCCTTTAGGTCGCTGGGCCAGGGCATAATCGATTAGTTTCACCTCGCCGTTGCGGTTCAGCAGAAAATTGTCGGGCTTGATGTCGCGATGAATCCAACCCTGGCTGTGAAAGTGGGCCAAGCCTTCGGCCGCCTGCTGGATGATCTTGGGAGCCTGATGGGCAATCTGCTCGGCTCCCTGTCGGATGGCTTGCTTGAGGTTGCGGTCCGGAAAAAACTCCATCGTCATGTAGACCAGATCGCGCTCGATGGACAGTTCGTAAATATGAACGATCCGCTCGTGCTCGATCGCATGCCCAACGGCATACTCATGCTTGAACAGGCCGATTTGTTCCTTGTCGCGGACGAACTCCGGTCGCAGCATCTTGATGGCCACGCGGCGCCGCTTAGCGTCGAGCAGCGCCTCGACGATCTGCGCCGTGCGCGACGTAGCGACGATGTACAGCAGCCGGTAAGGACCGACGTATTCTCGATTTGCCGGTGCCACAATATCCAGGGCTCACAATTCGGTCGCCAACGGTGCCGGAGTTAGGTTGGTCACTTGCCTGCTTCTATCCGGTTATTTTAACACTGGGAGCGACATGCCACAATCGGCGTTGTGGGCGAGGAATACGGAGCCGCCCTGTCCCCAGGGCGATGTACGTCACGCTGCCAACCAGCACCGCCGTGGGGACACGGCGGCTCCAGTCCCCTCAGTAATCGACCTTGACCAAAAACAGCCCCTGCGACGGCGACGTGGGGCCGGCGGCGTTGCGATCTTGCTGGGCGAGAATCTGGCCGATCCACGACTCGTCTTGGGTGCCGCGGCCGACTTCGACCAGCGAGCCGACGATGGTGCGGACCATTTTATACAGAAACCCGTCGGCGGATACGTCGATGTAGATCAGGTGCTCGTGGTCCGTGTCGCGCGACACGGAAATGTGGCTGATCGTCCGCACGCTCGACCGCCGGGGGCTGCCGGTGGCCTCGAAGCTGGAGAAGTCGTGCCGGCCAGCCAACGCTTGGGCGGCACGGTGCATCACCGCCTCGTCGAGCTGGGTGAAACAATGCCAGGTATATTGCCGGCGGAAAACGTCCGCCACGCGGCCATCGTGAATGCGATATTGATATTGCTTGCCGGTCGCGCTGGTGATGGCGTGAAAATCAGGCGGAGCTTCTTCGGCATCGATCACCACCAAGTCGCGCGGCAATTCACTGGCCAGCGCCCGCTGTAACGTCTCGGCCGGTCGCTCCCAATCGAGCACGACGCTCACCACTTGCCCCAGCGCGTGAACCCCCGCGTCGGTCCGCCCGCTGGCAATCGCATGGACATCTTTCTGCCGGGTGATCTTCGCCAGCGTCTGCTGCAACACCACCTGCACCGTCCGCTGAGCGACCTGCGACTGCCAACCTGCGAAGTTCGTGCCGACGTAGGCGAGCGTGAGCTTGAAGGTACGCAAGACTGAAACCGCTAATCAACGCTAATAAACGCTAATAGAGACGACGCTGAACTCAAACTGAATTAGCGTCCGTTAGCGTTGATTAGCGGTCCCTTTTTTGAATTTGGACGTTTGAATTTGTTTAGGATTTCGTGTTTAGGATTTATAACTTCCTCAAGCCGTTGCTCCACTCTGACTCTCAACCAACAGCTCCGCGATCTGCACGGCGTTGGTCGCGGCTCCTTTGCGCAGATTATCGCTGACGCACCAAAACGCTAACCCGTTGGGCGAGGAGATATCTTCGCGAATCCGGCCGATGAACACGTCGTCTTGATTTTCGCAAGAGAGCGGCATCGGATATTTTCCGGCGGCAAGGTCGTCGTTGACGGTGATGCCCGGCATCGCCTCGAACAGCTCACGGGCTTTTTCGACGCTGATTTTTTCCTCGGTTTCGACCAGGATGCTTTCGCTGTGACAATTCGTCACCGGCACGCGGACGCAAGTCGGACAAATCTCGATCGATTCGTCGCCGAAGATTTTTTGCGTTTCCCAAACCATCTTCATCTCTTCCGACGTATAGCCTTTGTATTTCTCCGAGCCGATCTGCGGAATGACGTTGAACGCGATCGGGTGGGCGAACGCCTCGTAGCGGTGTTCTTCGCCGGCAAGGTGCGCCCGAGTGCCGGCCTCCAGATCGCGTGAGCCGCCCAAGCCGGCGCCGCTGGTGGCCTGATAGGTGCTGACCACGACGCGGCGGATGCGGCCGAAATCGTGCAGCGGCTTCATCGCCACGACCATTTGCGTCGTCGAACAATTAGGGCTGGCGATCAAACCCTGATGCCGCGCCAGCACCTCGCCATTCACCTCCGGCACAACCAACACGGCCTTCTCGTCCATCCGCCAATAGCCGCTCTCATCGACGACGACGCAATTCCGCTCCAACGCCCAAGGCACAAAATCTCGCGCCGTCTCGTCCGGCGTGCTGCCGATGGCCAAGTCCACGTCATCGAACGACTCCGGCGTAAGCTCTTCGATCGTGCATGGCTCGCCGCGAAACGTCACCGTCCTGCCCGCCGAGCGGGCCGAAGCCAGCAGCTTGACTTGCGAGAGCGGAAAGTCCCGCTCCTCGAGCAGTTGCAGAATTATCCGCCCCACAGCGCCCGTCGCGCCGACGATAGCCATCGATTCAAACACAGTCGAAACCTCGCAGGAAAAACGTAAAAAATCCAAGCCAATCAGTATACGCCCCCCTGCCCTGCCCTTTCAACGGGAGGCGTTGACTTGAATGGCTAATCGCCGGCGCGACCACTTGTCGCGGCTTTACAAATCCCAAATCCCAAATCTGAAATCCCAAATCTGAAATCCCAAAGCCCCCCTGCCCTGCCCTTTCAACGGGAGTGAAGAGAAATCGTTGCCGATTAGGATTCGGCGATCGTGGTGTTCACTCCAGCAACTCAGAAAATGTCACTCGGTCCGGCGTAGAGCAATCCTGATCATCAATCCAGTGTCGATAGTCCTGCTCGATTACCGGTGCCAGTCTGAAAGCGTCGCTAAGAAGGTGCCGACACGCTGCCTGGAAAGCAAACACAACTCGCTCTCTTCCATGTTCTCGCAAGATGTGTGGAAACTTTTCTTCCCACTTCGCACGTGACTTACGGTGCGTTACGCCAGTGCCGTACGTCACCATATCAATAACCTCTTCAACCGTGTACGGATCAAGGAGGTTTGGAAAAACCGTGCTCTTACGAGTGTTATTAAAAGTGCTCTGAGTAGCCATGACCCACCAGGATTTTCCCATGTGGTCAACATGTGCCAAGTAGGCATTACAGGCCGAGTTCAGCACATCGTCGCATTCAGAAAGCAACTGACGAACGAAAAACAGGATGTCATGAGTTGAATCACGTCCTGGGTGCTTAAAGCCGGTGATACCGCTACCCTGGAAAGATATGGAAAGAGATCCTCGGACCCAATCACTTTTTACGATCTCGTCAACGACGTATAAGAAATGCGCAATCTTGTCCGCCGTATCGGAAGTCCACTGATCCCTTTCCTTGATATTTGCCGGTCCCAGACGAAGGACACTCGTTGGATTGCCCAAAATGATCGGATTCTGAGTTCCGCTCATTATTTGCACCAGGCCAATGGCGTCCAGCGGATTTCCCAATTCGTCCTCGAAATACTCAATGCCGCCCATAATCGTATTCACAAAAAAAATGGGCACGCGGGCAGCAGTCCATCCCGCAATCGATTCCGCAAACGTGTTTTCGCTAACTTCTTTGAAGAATTGGCGATACTTCAATATTTCCAAGCCGGAGTGCTCTCTGTCAAGGATGGCGGACAGTCGATCTCTCTCGCCTTTTCCCAATCGTGTTTCATCGAGTAGAAGATCACGATCGTAGAGCTTCTTCGACGCCCGATCGATGTATCTGACCCTCCAAGTCACCACGCGACTATCAACTGCCGCAGTCATGATTCGCTCCTGTCATTCATGTTTTCCGAACTGTCAATCAAGTAAGCCCACATCGAGTGTACTTGATCAACGACACCCTGAGCCCGCTCAAGTTCGGGGAATAACCCGCGACACCGACATTCCATCACAGGCGCGACCAATGGTCGCGGCTTTACAAATCCCAAATCCCAAATCCCAAATCCCAAATCTCCCCATCTCTCCGTCTCTCCCTCTCTCCTTCCCCCCTGCCCTACCCTTCCACCTCCAACCCGCGTTCGCTACGAATCCGCTTCACTTCGCCCATGATCCGCTCGATCAGCGCGCCGTTTTCTGCGATGTTGATCCATTGGAGATAAAACACCCAGCCGATCAGCGCGATGCCGGCCAGGGCGCCGAGCGAGTGCCATTGGACCCAGTCGGCGGTGCCTTGGCGGCCCGTGCCGGGGTCGGCGGCGCCGCCCAGGGCGATCATGACGACGATGGCGAACATGGCGGTCACCGACCAAGGGAACGTCTTGCGTTTCAGTGCCGCGGCGGTGCGCCACAGCGCGTCGTCCATTTTGTAGGTCGTCGCCACTTCCATACACCAGCGGCTGGTGCCGACGAAATAGGTGATGACAATCCCGTTGACGAACAACACCACCAGCCCGGCCAGCAGGCCCAGCAGCCGGTGCATCGTGGCCACGCCGGTGAGCGTCTTGACGTCAATCTCCTCGAGCCGGGCCGTGATTTCGGCTCGCTCTGCATCCGACGCGCCGCGGCCGGACCGATCGATCTGCCGCAGTTCCGTTTGCAGCCGCGCCAGCTCATTCAGCCGCCCGCCGAGCATCACAAGCCCGATACCCAACGGCACCAGCAGCAACAACAGCGCAGACGCGGCAAGATAAATATGAAAGCGAGACACAAGCCGGCGGGAGTAAGAGGCGGGAGGCGTAAGTCAGACAACGCAATTGCGAACGTGATTCGTCGTAAATGGCAAATGATGAATGACAAATGACAAATAACAAATCGAGCCCCGTCTTTCGGCGTCGGAACCCAGGACGCCAGGCATTCGACGTCGAGTTCTGTACCTGGACATCGTTAGGGCTGCGGAATTTGTCATTTGTTATTTGTCATTGGTCATTTGTCATCCGAAAACGGACGTCACGACGAACTGCGGTGCTGTGCCACTTGTTTTTGTGTATTAAACTTCGCCGACCTCCCATTTGTCTAGGGCCACACCGCCGGTACAATGGCCCAGATGAATAAACCACAAATTGCGATCACCATGGGCGACCCCAGTGGTGTGGGTCCGGAAACGATCGTCGGCGCCTGGCGCGATCCGGCGGTCCACGCGGCGGCTCGTCCGTTGGTCGTCGGACATCCCGAGATCATGCGCCGCGCGGCCGATTTGCTCAGTGCGGACGTCGAAGTGGTCGAAATCTCGGCGCCCGAAGACGCCCGCCCTGCCCCGTCGCGGATTCCGGTCCTCACCGGCTGCTCGGATGACGTACTCAGCATCAAGCCCGCCACCGTCGACCCGCGCTGTGGCCGGGCGGCTTACGACTGCGTGCTCTCGGCCGCTGAATTGGCCCTGGCCGGCCGCGTCGACGCGATCACCACTGCCCCTCTCAACAAGGCCGCGATGCACCGTGCGGGCATCGAATATCCCGGCCACACGGAAATTTTGGCCGAGCTTTGCGGGGTCGACGATTACGCAATGATGCTTTATCTGCGACGAGACCATGATGCGTCGCGCGGCCTGGGCGTCGTTCACGTCACGCTGCACATGGCGCTGTGGGACGTGTTTTCACATCTCAGCGCCGGGGCCGTGTTGGCGAAAACCCGACTGATCGACCGCGTGATGACCGACCTCAACGGCGCGCGGCCGAAGGTCGGCGTTTGTGCCCTTAACCCTCACGCCGGCGAACAGGGTTCGTTTGGCGACGAAGAGCAGACCATGATCCGCCCCGCCGTTGTGCGTGCCCGCGAGGCCGGCATCGACGTCGCCGGCCCCTTGCCCGCCGACACACTGCTGGCCCGCGCGGCCGAGGGCGATTTCGACGCGGTGGTGGCCATGTATCACGACCAGGGCCACATCGCGATCAAGCTGCTCGACATGCACCGCGCGGTGAATATTACCCTCGGCCTGCCCATTGTGCGGACCAGCGTCGCCCACGGCACCGCGTTCGATCTGGCCTGGCAAGGGCGAGCGAAGTCGACGGGGATGATCGAAGCGATTGGGGTGGCGGCGAGGTTGGCGGCGAAGAAGTCGGCGGTGGTGGCTGGCACGGCATAGTTGGTCCGCCTCGCCTTGAATCGTAACGTCGGATGACAAATGATGAATGATGAATGACAAATGATGAATGACAAATAATGAATGATGAATTGAGCCCTGATTTCGGTAGCGTGAACCCTTCTCGCCCACGAACTCGGCGCAGACTGCTGCCGAGACACCTTTAGGGCGGCGGAATTCATCATTCATTATTTGTCATCCGTCATTCGTCATTTACGAGAACGACAACCATGCCGCCCTGCCCTGCCCCGGATTCTTGCTTCTTGTACATAATTCGCCACGGGGCGACGTCGGATGACGAATGACCAATGACCAATAATGAATGATGAATTGGGCCCTGATTTAAGTAGCGTGAACTCTCCCCGCCCACGAACTTGACGCAGACTGCTACCGAGACACCTTTAGGGCGGCGGAATTCATCATTCATTATTTGTCATCCGTCATTTGTCATTCACGAGATCGACAACCATGCCGCCCTGCCCTGCCCCGGATTCTTGCTTCTTGTACATAATTCGCCACGGGGCGACGTCGGATGACGAATGACCAATGACCAATAATGAATGATGAATTGAGCCCTGATTTAAGTAGCGTGAACTCTCCCCGCCCACGAACTTGACGCAGACTGCTACCGAGACACCTTTAGGGCGGCGGAATTCATCATTCATTATTTGTCATCCGTCATTCGTCATTTACGAGAACGACAACCATGCCGCCCTGCCCTGCCCCGGATACTTGCCTGTTGTATTTGATTCGCCACGGGGCAACGGCCAACAACTTGGAAAAACCTCCGCGCGTGCAAGGTCAGGCGTCGGACCCGCCGCTGACTCCGTTGGGAACGCAGCAGGCCAAAGAAACCGGCAAATTTCTCCGCCGGGCCGCCCTGTCCAGCGTCTATTCCAGCCCCCTGCTCCGCGCCGTGCAAACCGCCGAGGCGGTCGCCGCGCCGCACGCTCTGGCGGTGCAAATCTGCCCCGACGTCATCGAAGTCGACACGGGCAAGTGGGACGGCCTCAATTGGGACGAAATCCAGCGTGATTTCCCCGAGGCCTATCACAGCTTCATGCAAACGCCTGAAACACACGGTTACCCCAGCGGCGAGATCATGAGCGACGTGCTCGCGCGCAGCAGCGCTGCGATCGAAAAACTCATGTCCGAAAACCTCGGCCACTCGATCGCCATGGTTGCCCACAACGTCGTCATCAAGTGTTACCTCGGCCATGTCCTCGGCCTGCCCTCGGTGAAGGCCCGCTCATTGAGCCAGAAAAACTGCGCGATCAACCTGCTGCGATCCCGTCGCGACAAGGTCAAACTCATCACGCTTGGCGCGGTGTTTCATCTCGACGAGGCAGCAGAAAAAAGGGGATAAGTCCAATTTTCTGCGTTTGGGTCGAAGCGCCTCCAAGCCGTCTGAAGCAGAAAATTGGACTTATCCCCTTTTTTCTGCGCCGCTTTCCGTTTTGCCCACCGCCTGCACGAGATCTTGATCTCGCCTTGGCGGGATGCTGCGCAGGTCCAAGAGCAACCGGTCTTGTTGAATGCGGCCGACGACGGCGGGCTCGCCGGCGCGGAGTTGGGCGGCCAGTTGGTCGACACCGCCGTGGGCGGGCGTGATGGAAATGCAGTAGGTCGGCAGTTGCTGCGTCGGGATCGAGCCGCCGCCCAGATAGGCCACGTCTTCGACAACTTCCGCCACCGCGACTGCTTCGGCATCGGCGATCTGCGGGGCCATCCGCTCGGCGCGGTTCTTGAGGTTTTCCAGCGACGTGCTCAGCAATTGCAAGAGCGGAATCGACTCCTCGGCCTTGTCGGCATCGCGATACAACCGCAAGGTCGCGGCCAGCGCCGCCAACGTGATCTTATCGACGCGCAGCGCCCGCATCATCGGGTGACTGGAAATCTTCTCCAGCGACTCGCGGCGGCCGACGATGATGCCGCATTGCGGCCCGCCGAGCAGCTTGTCGCCGCTGAACAGCACGACGTCGGACCCTGCCTTAATACTGTCGGCCGCGACCGGTTCGTTGGCGAATCCGTATTTGGCGAAGTCGATCATCGCCCCCGAGCCGATGTCGTCGATCACCGGCAGCCGATGTCGGCGGCCCAGAGCGACCATTTCTTCCAGCGACACCTCGGCAGTGAAACCCACGACCGTGTAGTTGCTGGTGTGAACCCGCATCAGTGCGGCCGTGTCGTCGTTGATCGCCTGCTCGTAATCCGCCAGGTGCGTCTTGTTCGTAGTGCCGACCTCGTGGAGCCGGGCACCGCTGGTGCTCATCACGTCGGGCAAACGGAAACTGCCGCCGATTTCGATCAGTTGGCCGCGCGAGACGATCACTTCGCGATCCGCAGCCAGCGCGGCCAAGACCAGCATCGTCGCCCCGGCGTTGTTATTCACCACGACAGCCGCCTCGGCGCCGGTTAATTGCGTGAGTAGTTCCTCGACCACTACCACGCGTTGCGATCGCTGGCCGGTAGTCAGATCGAGTTCGACGCTGGCATAATCGGCGGCCACGGAGTTCATCGCGTCGATTGCCTCTTGGGCCAGCGGCGCGCGTCCCAGCCCGGTGTGCAGCAGAATTCCGGTAGCGTTGATGACCGGTCGCAGATGCGGCACCTCGCTCTTGAGGATCCGCCCGGCGATCCGCTCGGCCAGTTCCGAGATGCTGGGCAGAACAATTTCGGCAGCCGCGCCGGCCACTTCCTTGCGCAGATCGTCCAGCGTGCGACGCACCCCGGTAACGACCACGTTGTGGCTGATCCGATCGATCAGACCCTTGAGTTGCGGGCTGTCAATCAGATCGCTAACCGACGGGATGTTACGCAGAATGTTGGGAGCCATGGGATTTTCGATTTCAGATTGTTGATTTCAGATTTGTAAAGTCGCGATCAGTGGTCGCGCTACGGAGCCGCCCTGTCCCCAGGGCGATGTACGTTGTGCTGCTAACATTCATCGCCGTGGGGACACGGCGGCTCCCTCCCCCCTGCCCTTCACGTCGTTGTCGACTTCGCCGCGGCCAACACGCGCAAATCTCCCTCGCGGCGAGTGAAGCCCTCGCGATCCAGGTATTCACACAAGGGGACGGCATATTTCCTCGTGGTGCCGAGGATTTCTCGGATCTGGCTGAGGGTCATGCCTTCGCCGCCGGAGAGTTGTTCGTCGAGGATCTCCCGAACTTGCCGCTCGGAGTCGGAATGCAAGTAAAAATCGGCCGCGATCTTCACCAAGTGGCCCTCGGCAACCGCCAACTCAACCAGTTGCGGCACCGAGGCCTGGTTGCGAGTTGCTTTGGCTTGGATTTGCTTAACGCTGGGCGGCTGAAATCCGGCTTCACGAAAATCGGCGATAATCTGGTCGACCAGCCGCTGCTCGTTCGCCGAGAGTTGCGGTCCGCGGCCAGCCAACGCAATTCCCCGTTCGGTCACTTTGACCCGCTTGGCCTTCTTCATGCGCTGGATTACCGCGCCGACCAACGCCCGCACCATCGCGTCGCTGCCGACGTAAACATCGAGATAAGCGAAGCGGCGCACCAGACGCGAATAATCGAGCATCGATTGCAGCGGAAACTCCTCGTGTAGCTTGGCCAGCGCCGCTTCGACCCGCCGACAGAGTTGTTCCAACACCAAGGCGTGCAGCCGGAATGTGCGGGTCGGCGAAAGCGAAATCTCTTGCAAGTCGCCGCGCTCGCGCAGCGCATCGCCGACTGCCGCCACATCGTCGATGCCCGCCGTTCGCGACAAATCAGCGGGCCGCCAATCGCGCAGCCCGGCGAAGTACAGCGCCGCGGATGCTCGCTCGATCGGTTCGTCGTCGAGCAGTTTCTCCATCATCTCAAGCGTCTGCTCGTCGTTGCGCGGCGCCCGTGCCGCATCGGGTTCGAGTACGTGACCGCCGCCGATGGTAACCACCGGCGATTCGGAACGAACGACCAGCGGCTGCCGCCATGTCGTCACTGCCGGCTCGCTGAGCATCAATTGCACCGGCGCGGTTTGACCCGCCTCCAATCGATCGCGATCGAGCAGCATCACACTGCAAATCAACTCGGCCGTGCCGACGTGCAGCCGCACCCGGGCGCGATGTTTGAGCGGACGGGGAGCCGAGGGCAACAGCGACAACTGCACGCTCAGCAGCCGGCTGGGAATCAAATGGCCGGGCGTGGCCAGCTCTTGCCCGCGGCGAATTTCCGCATGACGAATGCCGACCAGATTGATCGCTGCCCGCTGTCCGCGCTGGGCCGCCTCGACGCTGCGGTCGTGGTTTTGGATACCGCGCACGCGGACCTGAATGTCGCCCGGTTCGATCAGCATTTCGTCGCCGACGTGAATCGTTCCGCTGGAAATGCTGCCGGTGATGACCGTGCCGTGCCCGGTGATGGTAAAGGCCCGATCGATGGCCAACCGAAATGGCCCGTCGAGCTTGGCGGCCCGGTTGGCGGCAGCTCGCTCGGCAGCTTGCGAAAGGGCCTCGCGCAGCTCGTCTAATCCCGCGCCGGTCGGCGCGCTGGTGCGAATGATCGGCGCGTCGGCCAGGAAGGTATCGCTGACCAACTCGCGAACCTCGTCCTCGACCATGTCGATCCAGTCGGGGTCTAAATCGGTCAGGTCGGTCTTGGTGATGGCGATCAGGCCGGCTTGCAGATCGAGCAGCCGCAGAATCTCCAGATGCTCGCGGGTTTGCGGCTTGACCGAATCGTCGGCCGCCACGACCAACAGGGCCAAGTCGATCCCGGTGGCCCCGGCCAGCATGTTGCGCACAAACCGCTCATGACCCGGCACGTCGACGATGCCGAGGCGATAATCGCCCAGATCAAGCTCGGCGAATCCCAGCTCGATCGTGATTCCGCGTTTCTTCTCCTCCGGCAGCCGATCGGTGTCGACCCCCGTCAGCGCGCGGACCAGCGAAGTTTTCCCATGGTCAATATGACCGGCCGTTCCAAGAATAAGATCCGTGGGCATACGTCCATTGTACCCAAACCTCAGCCAAACCCCAGCCCCGGCCTTCCGAGACCGTCCTGTTATTTTGGATGGATGGGCAGCATGAGTAGATAAATTGGCCTCCCGTCATTTGGGGAATTTAGGCAAAGTCTTGTTTGGATTCACTTTGCCACCCCAATGCAGGAGGCCGCCAAGGATGGTACTTGAGCGTGATGTACATTGCAATGTCCCGGGCCGCTGGAAGGAGCTGCCGTGGGAT
>JADFKK010000023.1 GCA_022564995.1 Planctomycetota bacterium
CCGAGCCGGGCCACTTCATCGAAGAGCAAGCTGCGCCGCCGCAGCGAATCGACACAGACGCCCTCGTTCGCGTTCATTCGATCGGCGTCTGCGGCACGGATTTGCACGCCTTCGCCGGCCGGCAGCCATTCTTCACCTATCCGCGCATCCTGGGGCACGAATTGGGCGTCGAAATCGTCGAGCTGCCCGCGGGCGATCACGGTCTGAAGGTTGGCGACCGATGTGCCGTCGAGCCGTATCTGTATTGCGGCGATTGCCACGCCTGCCGACAGGGAAAGACCAATTGCTGCGAGAGCCTGCAAGTGCTCGGCGTGCATTGCGACGGCGGGATGCGCCCGCTGATTAACGTGCCGCTGCATCTGCTGCATAAATCAGACAAGCTCTCGCTCGATCAACTGGCGCTGGTCGAAACGCTCGGCATCGGAGCCCAGGCAACGCGCAGGGCGGACATCCAAGACGGGCAAGACGTGCTGGTCGTCGGCGCCGGGCCGATCGGTCTGGCAGTAACGCAGTTCGCCCAAGCAGCCGGAGCGAATGCTACCGTGCTGGAGCTTAGCGATCAGCGGCGGGCATTCGTTGAAGGCCTCGGCGTCGCCACCCTCGACGCTCCGCCCGCCGATCATCTCTACGAGGTCGTCTTCGACGCCACTGGCAACCCCAAGGCGATGGAGGCGGCATTCGAATACGTCGCTCACGGCGGAAAGCTCGTCCTCGTCGGGTTGGTCCAAGGCCGCATCAGCTTTGAAGACCCGCTCCTGCATCGCCGCGAAATGACCGTACTCTCCAGCCGCAACAGCGCCGGGCTGTTTCCGAAGATCATTGGCATGATCGAAAGCGGGGAGATTGACACGGCCCCCTGGATTACGCATCGCATGGCGCTGGCCGACGTGCCCGGCGAATTCCCGCATCTCCGCGAGCAGCCCGATCTGGTCAAGGCGGTGATCGAGGTGGGCGATGCAGATACTTAGGCGGCGCGGCTAAGCCGCAAGCGATGACCCGCCGCGGCCCGCTTGCTCCGCAGCACGCTAGAGAGCATGGCCACGCCGTGCTCGGTGAAGACCCGCGGCGGCGTCCGTCGGCCGCGCCAACTTGAGGTCACAGATTGTGACTTCAAGTTGGTAAACTCTTGCGGCGTAAGCTGAAACGCGAAATCCTCGGGGAATCGCTCCGCGTTTCGCTTGACTGCCTGAAATGTCGGCCATCGAGTCGGCAGCTTTCCCCTCGTAAGATTGACGCAGGTGCCGACGATTTCGTATAAAATACCTTATGCAGTGGCCCGCACGCCCGCGGACAATGCACCCGCCTCGATTCATCCCCGCCTTGCGAAACTGGAATGTTGCATGTCACCTCCGCCGCATGTGGTAATTCGCCGTCGCGCCGCCTTGCGGATGCTCGTGATCTTTGCGGGTGTCATTAGCATTTTTCTCGCGAGGCCGACGCTCGTTGCGGCTGCGGAAGCGCCGGCAAAGCCCACCGCCGAGCAGGTCGAATTCTTTGAAAAGCGCGTGCGGCCGATATTGATCGACCGCTGCTTTGATTGCCATGGCGAGGACGAGGCGGAAAGCAAGCTGCGGCTCGACTCGTTGGCCGGCATGCTCAAGGGCGGAACCCGCGGGCCGGCCATCGTGCGCGGCAAACCGAAGAAGAGCTTGCTGATCATCGCGATCAATCATGGCGAGCTGTTGCAGATGCCGGAGAAAGAGAAGCTGCCGACGCGGGAGATAATGGATCTGACGGCCTGGGTGAAAATGGGGGCGCCGTGGCCCAATGCAATCTTGCCGGCGGTGACCGCTGATTCGGGCAAAGTCGGCAAGCGGGTGTTTACGGAGAAAGAGAAAAACTTCTGGGCGTTTCGGAAGGTTGATCCGGGGCAACCGCCGCAGGTGAAGGACGCCGGCTGGCTGCGCTCGCCGATCGATCGCTATGTGTTGGCTCGTCTGGAAGCGAAAGGGCTGCGGCCCGCGCCGGCAGCCGACAAACGCACGCTGATCCGTCGGACGACGTTCGACTTGACCGGGCTGCCGCCGACGCCGGAAGAGATCAAGCGATTTCTCGATGACACATCGGCCGCGGCCTACGAGAATCTCATCGACCGATTGCTGGCTTCGCCGCGTTACGGAGAGCGCTGGGGCCGGCATTGGCTCGACGTGGCGCGCTACGCCGACTCGAACGGCATGGACGAAAATCTGGCGTTCATCCAGGCATTTCGTTATCGCGATTGGGTTATCAAATCGTTCAACAACGACCTGCCTTACGATCGGTTCGTTCACGAACAACTCGCCGGCGACCTGCTGCCCAAGCAGCCCGGCGAATCGGCCGCGGCAGTGAACGGGCGGCGGATCGCCACCGGGTTTCTGTCGATCGGGCCGAAGATGTTGGCCGACGACGATCCGGTGAAGAAGGAAATGGACATCATCGACGAGCAGATCACGACCGTCACCAAGGCCTTCATGGGCCTCACGCTGGAGTGTGCCCGCTGCCACGATCACAAGTTCGACCCGCTGACGATGGTCGACTATTACGCCCTGGCCGGCATCTTCAAGAGTACCAAGACGATGAACAATTTTAAGGTCGTGGCCGAGTGGCACGAGTACGACCTGAACACGCCGGGCGCGCAGAAAGAGCACCAGCAGAAGCTGGCCGAGCTGGACCGGCGGATTGGTGAATTGTCGACGGTGGCCGGAAGCAACGACTCGCAACAACTCGCAGATCTGCGAAGCAAGCGTCAGCAACTCACCGCCAATAAACCGCAGGGCGCCAAAGCGATGGGCGTTACCGAGGGCAAGGTGCAAAACGTCCGCATTCATCTCCGCGGCAGCACGCTCACCCTGGGCCGTGAGGTGCCGCGGCAGTTTCCACAGATCATCGCCGGCGACCAGAAAGCCCCCGTCGACGCCAAACAAAGCGGCCGGCTGCAATTTGCCCGCTGGCTCACGTCGGCCGACCATCCGCTCACCAGCCGCGTGATGGTCAACCGCATCTGGCGCTGGCATTTCGCTGCTGGGCTGGTCCGCACGCCGGACAATTTCGGCCGGCTTGGCCAGCGGCCGACGCATCCGCGGCTGTTGGACTGGCTGGCTCGTGAGTTTGTCGCGCACAAGTGGTCGATCAAGCAAATGCACCGCGAGATCATGCGTAGCAGTACGTATAGAATGAGCACCAGCTACGATGCCAAGGCCGTCGCCGTGGATCCCGAGAACCGTTTGCTGTGGCGATTCAACCGTCGGCGGATGGAAGCCGAAGAGGTCCGCGACGCGATCCTGGCGATGGGCGATCATCTCGATCTCACGCTCGGCGGGCAGCTCATGAAGTTCAAGAACCGAGCCTACGTCACGGGCGTCGCCGGCGTCGGCGCGACCCTCAACATCTACAACAACAACCGCCGCAGCGTCTATCAGCCGGTCTTGCGCAGCGCGGTCTATCAGGTGTTTCAGGCCTTCGACTTCGCCGACCCCAGCGTGCTCAACGGTCGCCGGGCCACCACCACCGTCACGCCGCAGGCCCTGTTCATGATGAACAGCGATCTGATGTCCGACAACGCCGCGCGGATGGCCGAGGGGCTGCTCGCCCGCGGTGGTGTGAATGACAACGTAAGCGACACCGTCCGCATCGCCCTGGTCTACGAAAAGGCCCTCGGCCGCCCGCCCAGCGCCGCCGAATCGGCCCGCATGATCGCCTTCGTCCAGCAAATCGCCAAGACGCTCCAGTCCCAAAACGTCCCCGCCGACCAGGCTCGCCAAAAAGCCTGGCGCAGCCTCTGCCGGGTGGTGCTGTCGTCGAACGAGTTTATTTATATTGAATGATGCCAGCGACAGCTTATCTTTTGTGATTGAATCGCATGTCCCAGCCCGAAGCAACCCGTAGCGAATCACTTCCGTCCAAGGAAGACTCGCGCCGCCGGATCGAACTCTGGATGGACCTGATGCGGACGTGCGAGCAATTTCTGCTGGCGGGACTTCGCAACAAAACCGGACCGGACCGCCCGCTGCGCGACGTGTACCGCCAGTGGTACGAGAACCAGGTTCAGCAGCAAGACCAGACGCTGAGGCACACTTACGAGGAGTTCCAACGGCGTGGACGAACCTCGACCTCTTAGTGCCCTGATGGAAACCCTGCGTCACGCCTGGCGCACGCTGGAACCGCTCGGCGCGCCGATGGCGGTGATGGGAGGGCTGGCGCTGTCCGTCTGGGAACATTTTCGGGCCACCAACGACGTCGACCTGTTGATCGGCGTCGACGATATTGACACCGCGGCGGTGCTCGCCAAACTCATCGAGGCCGGTATTCACCCGCGCCGCGATCCGCCCGTCACGGTCATTGGCGAGATAGAGTTCATTCAAGCGACCTACGAACCGCCGGAGACCTACGTCGACCTGAAAATCGACATCCTGCTCGCCAAGAGCGAGTTTCACCGGCAGGCATTACAGCGACGTGTCTCGGTGCCGCTTCCCGACGCCGGCTTTGAAGTGGCGGTGCTTAGTTGTGAGGATCTGATCATCCTCAAACTGCTCGCCGGAAGGATCATCGATCGCGTCGATGTGATAGAATTGTTGAAGTCCAACCGCGACCGGCTCGACTATGAGTATCTAGCCACTTGGCTAACGGCCGAACAGCTCACGTCGGATTTCGTTGAACGATGGCAAGAGGCGTTTCCGGGGGAGACGACTCCGATACGTCATGAAAAGGACTAGGTTCTGTCTCAAAACGGCTTGAATTCGTGTTTCTCATTAGCCGCTGGGCGCTAGCCCACGGTTCTTTGCGGACGATCTCTCCGGGAACCGGACGCTAGCGCGTCCCGGCTGATGGTTTGAGACAGAGCCTAACATCTCAGCCGACACTTGACGCTATGCCACAAGCGTTCGGCAGCAGGTTATGGAACGCTCGACCCGCTTATTTAGACAATTCATCCCGCGGGTGGTATATTGAGATGCAGTTTCGGTGGCCCGGTCTGGCGGAGGTTTTTCACGCGGAGGATTCGTAGCATGACACGACGAACGTGGTGGGTAGCGACGTTGCTCTTTGGTTTGCTTCTCGCAATGGGCATGGGACAAGGCAGCCCCGTCGAGGCCGGCGTCTTGCGCAAGCTGCGCCAGCGATCTTGGCGACGACCGTGTCGCTCGACGGTGCAAGCCTGCCGATCTCCTTGCCGGGCCGATGAACCGCAGATAGCGGTCGATAAGAACTGGGGAGACTTGACGCTGCGGTTCACTTACGCCGGCAAGCCGCCGAAACCGAAACGTGCTCCAACATTTGGGATTGAGCTACCTTTTCCAGCACCGCTGGGCGACTCCCTGGTCGTGGGCGCTTGCGGTGAGTTGGCGAACGTGCTCGTCTATCTGCGGCCGGCCAGAGATCAGGCCGTCAAGATCCACCCCGACTACGCCGTTCTTGCCGACAAGCCGGTTCGTCTGACGATCAAGGGCGGCATGTTCAGGCCGCACGTGTTGACGGTTTGGAATAAACGACGACTGAAGATTGTTAACGCCGACCCATTGCAACACACCGCGAGAATAACTTTCTTCGCCAACGATCGCATCAACGTGCTAATCCCTTCCAAGGGATCGTATTTCGTGCAACTCTCGGCGACTGAAATTCTACCCGTCTTCATTCATTGCAACATCCATCCCTGGATGAAAGCTTGCCTTCTCATTCGCGACAATCCCTACATGGCGGTCTCCTCCAAAGACGGCACGCTCACCATCAAGAACCTGCCCGTCGGCGAGTGGGAGTTTCAGCTTTGGCACGAGAAGTGGGGATACCTGTCACAGGTCGAGTGGAACGGCAAACCGACGGCCTGGTATCGCGGCCGGCCGACGTTCACGATCAAGCCCGGCGAGAACGACTTCGGCACGGTCAAGGTTGATCCGAAGGTGTATGAAAGGTGACCGGTACACTGGGATGCCCACGATTGCGAAAAGATGGGACCGCTAATCAACGCTGATCTTCGCTAATGGGTACAATGGTCGGGGGTGGCGCTTGGCGTTATCTCACGACCCAAGCCGGGCAGTTTTCCAATAATTCGGCTAGACGGTCGAAATACGAACTGGTTCTGAGACATTGTTCCTCTCTTTTTGTCGTCCGAACACATTAATTCAAGGCTCGCCATGCGTGCTTCGACAGTTCTTACCATGACGGCTTGGGTCGCCCTCGTCGCGGCGAGTGTCGCCGGCCGTGGTGCTGAGCCCGGGAAGGCGAAGAAGGCCGCCGATAAGAAAAACGCCTGGCAGCCCGGCAAGATCACGATCTCCAAGGAGACGACTCGTATCACGGGTCCGCTGCGAAAGGACGGCTACGTCGATTACGTCGAGGCGCTTAACCGACGGGCGAGCAAGGGCGTGACGCCCCAAAACAACGCGGCGGTGTTGCTGCTGCGGGCCATGGGGCCGGGCGCCGTTGATAAGGACGTTCGCGTGGCTTATTTCAAGCGGCTGGGGATCGATCTGCTGCCGGAGAAGGGTGATTATTTTCTCAACGTGGGCGAATACCTCAAGAAAACCCGGCCGAAAACATGGGAAGACGACGATGATCGGTTTTGGGACGCCGACGTTACAGCCTGGGATCGTCCCTGGTCGGCGAAGCAGTACCCGCTAATCGCCGGCTGGCTGAAGGCCAATGAGAAACCGCTACGGCTCGTTGCCGAAGGAGTGCGGCGTCCGAGATATTATTCGCCCCTGTTTCCTTTCAAGGATGAACCTTGGCTGGCGGTCGCCGGTTATGAATTCGATATGTCGCGATATCGGAGCACCAGCCGTTCGCTGGGCCTACGGGTGAGGCTGCGCGTTAAGGCGGGCCAGATCGACGGCGCTCGCGAGGACGCACTGACCCTTCATCTTTTGGCTCGACGGCTCGGCCAGAGCCCGTCTTGGCTCGACTTTATTCACGGCCGGACGTTTGAAAGCGTTGCATTCGATCTCGACGTAACGATCGCTCATCACGGTGGCCTCTCAACAAAACAAGCGCTGCGACACATGGAGGCTTTGGTTAAGTTGCCATCGATGCAGAGCCATGCCAGTCGGGTCGATCTTAACTCGCGGTTTGAATTCCTTGACGCGGTGGGAATTGTCGCGTGCCAGGGACCGAAAACGCTGGTTGAATGGTCGGGTGATGAGAACAAAGCCGTTGCGAAACGACTCATCCGACTCAGCGCGATCATTGGCATCGATTGGGATCGCACCCTGCGCCGTGGCAATTCCTGGTACGATCAACTCGCCGCCGCCATGGGTAAGTCAACCCGCGCGGCTCGCACCAAGGCGGTTAAGCAAGTCTTTGAGCGATTCAATCGTCTGCGGACGGAAAGAAAAGACGTCGAGGCGCTTTCCGATCGTATCCTCGACGCCAAATCTCGACGCGAACGTCTGAGCGAAACTTTGGGTGATTACATCTGCGGCCTGTTGCTCTCAGAAGGCTTAGAATCCTACTACATCAATTTCGACGATCGTCGCAGAGCAAATGAGCGCACCGCCCTGCTCGCCCTCGCCCTGGCGGCGTATCGGGCCGATCACGGGGCTTATCCGCGAGCGCTCTCGAAGCTTGCTCCCAAATACATCGCAAAGCTTCCGCGCGATCCTTTCGCAGGAGCGGATTTTCGTTATCGCCCGGTTGGCAAAGGCTACGTGCTCTATAGCGTCGGCCGCAACGGCAAAGACGACGGGGGAATCGACCCGGACGACGATCTGGTGATTGAGGGCCTCGTCGATAGCGACGATCGGGTGATTTCGACGTCGAAGTGAGTGGGAATCACAGAGCCGCCCTGTCCCCAGGGCGATGTACGCAAACCGCCGCTCGCTCCCCATCGCCGAAATATGGGATTTGCGTTGTGCGCCGCATCGAGATTTCGCGCATCGACGCCGCCCCTGCGATCATTTCGCCGGCTCAGCGGCCTTCGTCTGCGGAATTGCCGCCGCGCGGAAGATGAACACAACGCGGCGGGGCGGGGCGGGTCGGGCCAAGTTATCCGCCACATTGTCCTGGGGCTCCGATTTGCCCCCGACGGCGCGGCGGACTGATTCGGCGTCCTCGTCTTGTGTTGCCGGCGGCCGAAATTCCGCCGGCGCGTCGGCTGCCAATTTCTTGTCCTTGGAGCTGCGCCGTTTAGCGTCCGACTTGTCGGACTTAAACCGCTGCGATCGCGCGCGGGCCAACTTATCGGGCGATTTTCGCGGCGCATCGGTCAATTTGCCGGCCTCGCCCGCCTTCGACGACACTGCCGAGGGCAGCCGCGTTTTCGGCTCGGCCCTCACCGCCGAGGCGTGCGGCGGGCGCGCTGCGAATGCCGCAGCCGAGTTTTGCTGTTGATTGAGCGTCAGACGATCGAATTGACCGAGGCGACCGACCGCCTGCTGCGACGCTTCTTCGCGTAGCGCTTCTTCCGCATCGACAACGGCCACCTTCCAGCCCCGCTGCGATTGCAGTTGGCCGACGACGGCCCGCAACTGATCGTCGGTCATCGTGGCGACCAATCTCGCTTCGCCCGGGAGTTCCGACGGCTGCTTCTTGGGCGGCACGGCGCCGTCATCTTTCCCGTCGGGCTCGTCGGGTCGAGATTTGTCATCCGCGGACCGCCCGCCAGCCGGTTGCGACTCGTTCTTCTGCGCCGGTGTCTTGGGATCGGCGTCGTCCAATGGCACGACCGTCCCGCGCCGCTGCCGCACCACGCGAACATCCGTCAATTCAAAAAAGGCTGCATCCGCATAACCGAAGCCGGCCGCCTGCCGATACTTGTTCCCTTTGGCCACGCCCGTATAACGGCTTTCAAACTTCCGCGCCACCTCCCGCGGAGACATGTTGGGTCCGACCTCGCAAATCACATAAACGGTATCGGCCAAATCCCCGGGCGATGCGGAACTCTCTTTGGCATTGTCTGGGACCGAATCAGCGACGGCTTTGGCCAATCGGTCGACAGCACCCTGCCGGTCGCGGGCCGCGGCGGCTTCGAGTTCGGGCGACTTGCCCTCTGGAAGCGTGTTCTTGGCCTGATCGTCATCCTGCAAAGCAACTGACGGCTCATCGTTCTGCGACGTTGGAAAAAAATTGCCCGGATTGACCACGACCAACAGCGCCGCGGCCACCGCAACCAGCGGCCACACGATCCGCCGCCAGTGGCGTTTCAGGTGAGACGCCGGCTCAACCGAGGATTCACCCGGTTCGGAAGTCGCCGCGGAGCCCGACAACACGGCCCGCTCGGCGCGACGAATCACTCCGCCGGCGAAGGCGGCGTCCAGCGCATGTCGCGGCAATGCTCGCAGCGCTCGCCGCACCGCCTGCATCTCTTCCAGCGCCAGGCGGGCCTGCTCGTCTTCGCCGAGCAGTTGCTCGATGCGCGCGGCCTCGGCGGCCTCGAGTTCGCCGTCGAGGTAAGCACTGAGCAGTTCGTCGCGTTTGTTTTCGTCCATCGTACTTGGGCGGCGCTGTTCACCATCTCACTCGGGCGCGAATCATAACGTCCGCATCGAGACGGAGAACAGGCCAGTTTGAGTTGGGTGCATCGCGGGCGCCCCCTCCCGGCGAGCGGACTCCGCAGCCGTTGGGCTTCATGCCCGTCGACTGGTTTTTGGACGAGGACAGGCTGGGCAAAGTTCCGCGGCAAGAGAAAAATGGCGATAACCGCCGTGAAATACGGATTTTGTCGGCTGTATGTCTCCGCCAACGCCCTCGACTGGGGGCCGATTGTGACGATTGACGGCGCAGCTTGTGCCAACTGTTTGACGCTCTAAACTGAGGGCTCAATGCATCCGGCTTGCTTGCGAGTCGTAACCCGAAGCGTGAGCGAGGATCGGCGCATCGCAATGTCTTGACCTCCTCGCTCACGCTTCGGGTTACGATTTCACACTCCCACTAGAGAGACTGGTCTGATGCGAACCCACCCTTGCTACCTGATTCTCGCGGTTCTGATTCTTGCCTCATTGCTCGTTGGCCCGGCCTTCGCCGCGGACGACACGAAGCAGCCGAACCTCGTGATCTTCGTCGCCGATGACATGGCCTGGAACGATTGCGGCGCCTATGGACACAAGTCGATTCGCACGCCCAACATCGACGCTCTGGCCGCCGAGGGGATGCGGTTCGACGCGGCGTTTCTCACGACCAGCTCGTGCAGCCCTTGCCGCTGTAGCGTGCTCACCGGGCGTTGGCCGCACAACACGGGGGCCGAGCAGTTGCACTGGCCGCTGCCGAAAAATCGCGTGATGGTCAGCAAGCTGCTCCACGACGCCGGTTATTGGACGCTGGCCGCGGGCAAGTGGCATTTGGGCAACGCGGTGACGGGGCAGTTCGACAAGATCGTCGGGCTCAACAAAGACGCCTGGATCGCTTCGCTCCGCGACCGGCCGAAGGACAAGCCGTTTTTCGCCTGGCTGGCGTTTTCCGATCCGCATCGCGGCTATCAGAAAAACACGATCCCCACCGCCGACGCGGTGGTGCCGCCGTTCTTGCCCGACGTGCCCGAGACGCGGCGAGACTTGGCGATGTATTACGACGAAATCGGCCGTCTCGACGGCGTGGTCGGCCGCGTGATGGCCGAGTTGCGGCGGCAGGGCATCGAGAACGAAACCTTCGTGCTGTTCTTTAGCGACAACGGCCGGCCGTTTCCGCGCTGCAAGACGACCGTATACGACAGCGGGATCAAAACACCGTTGATCGTAAGATTTCCCGGACGGGTTAAGCCAGGCACGGCGAACGCGAGCTTGATCAGCACGGTCGACATCGCTCCCACGCTGCTGGAACTGGCCGGAGCGCCGCCCTCGAAGACCTTTCAAGGCAAATCGTTCGCGGGGCTGCTCTCTGGCGATACCGACAAGAAGACCCGCAACTACATCTATGCCGAACACAACTGGCACGACTACTCCGCCTTCGAGCGGGCCGTCCGTAGCGAGCGCTACAAATACATCCGCAACTTCTATCCCCAATTCGCCGGCACCCCGCCGGCCGACGCCGTTCGCAGCCCAACCTACATCGCCATGCGCCGTCTCCGCGACGCCGGTGAGCTTCCGCCGGAGCAGATGGGCTGCTTCATCAAGCCGCGTCCGGAAGAGGAATTGTACGATCTGAAAAAAGACCCGTATGAACTGAAGAACCTCGCTACCGATCCGGCCTACAACGCAGTGCTGGGAAAAATGCGCGGCGTGCTCACCGCCTGGCGCGAAGACACCCACGACATCGTGCCCAAAATCCGCGCCGTCGACGAATTCCACCGCGAGTTGGGCACCCGGCTCAAAGGCATCAAGTTCAATCGCACGCAACGGGCGGAGACGTTGGCGGAGGAGAGGTGACGAGTTGACGCTTCGTAGGTAATATGTAGGCTTAGCATCCAACACCCGTGTGGAGACAGCGACATGGCGATTCGCTTAAAAGTCTGCGTTGGTGCGCCTCGCGCACTGTTTTTCCTGCTCGCGATCGTCGGCGCTCATGCGACGATATTGGCAGCGGACAAAACGGCCGAGCCAGACGTCGAGAAACTCGTCAAACAGTTGGGCGACGACGTATTCGGCAAGCGTGAAGCGGCCACGAAACAATTGCGCCGAATTGGCGCGCCGGCATTGGACGCCCTGCGCCAAGCGCTGAAAACGACGAAAGACGCCGAGGTCCGTGCCCGTGCCAAGAATCTCATCGGCCAAATCGAGAAACGGCTGTACGGCTCGCGACGTCAGTTCGGGCCACATCAAGGGCGGCCGATCAACTGGTCGACCCGCGTGGTGGCTACGCCAGACGGAAAGCACATCGTGTCTGCTGGTGTCGACGGGCTGCGCGTCTGGGACGTTGCGACCGGCGAGCAACTCCGGCACTTGGGCAACGTCAGCGCCGCGTACTGGTCGCTGGCGCTCTCGTCGGACGGCCTGAGGATCATCGCCGGCTGCAACGACACAACTGTGCGCGTGTGGGAGTTGAAAACGGGCAAGCGCCTGCACGAACTCAAGGGGCACGCCGCCGAGGTGTGGGGCGTCGCCTTTTCGCCGGACGGCAAGCGGGCCGTCAGCGGGGCGTGGGACGGTACAATCCGCATCTGGAACCTTGGCACGGGGAAACAACTTAAGAACATCGCGGCGGGCAGCAAGGTTCGTAGCGTTTCCTTCTCGCCCAAGGGTGACCGGATCGTGACCAGCCAGTTTGTCGCCGAAGGGGCAGCGGCGACCGTCGTGATCTGGAACGCGCGGACCGGAGAGAAACTGCACACCATGAAAGGCCACACCGATCTGGTCACCAGCGCGGTGTTCTCCCCGGACGGGAAACAAGTGCTGTCGGCCAGCTTCGACCGCACCATCCGGTTGTGGGATGCAAGCAGCGGAAAACAGCTCGCGAAGTTCACCGGTCATAGCTACCGCGTCGAGAGTGCCGCGTTCAGCACGGACGGGCGGCGCGTGATTTCTTGTGGTGATGCGCCCGACGCCACGCTGCGCACCTGGGACGCGAAATCGGGCAAACAAATCTGGCAGAGCGAGCGGCACCGCAGCGGATTTCTCGGCATCGCGGTCTTGCCCGACGGCAAACACGTCGCAACGACCGGCAAAGACGGCTTCGTTCGCCTGTGGCGCGTCAAATGGTGACGCTGGCGGAGGGAAGGTGAGTCGGCTGGGTGAACCGTGCCTGAGGCAAAACCGCAAGCGGTGTCTGACTTGTCGAGAACGGTTCATCATGCGTAGAATAGAGGAATAGAGTCACGCCGTTTGAGGAGGTCCGAGGTGATGAGTTCGCAAGCGCCGGCAACGATCGAGAACCTGTGTCGCGTTGCTGGTAAGGCAGAACTGGTCGATGGACAAATCGTGTCGATCGCGCCGGGTGGCGGTTGGCAAGGTCATGCTGTCGGAAATATCCTCGCGAGTCTATCGGCTCGCGCGACCGAAACTGGAGTGGGACATCCCGTCGGCGGCAACGCAGCCTTCGTCGTCGATCTTCCCCATCGCAAATCCTTCAGCCCCGACGCTGCGTTTTATACGGGCGAGCTTACGATGAAATTTCTCGAAGGGGCGCCGGTGTTCGCGGTCGAAGTGCGAAGCGAAGGCGACTATGGCCCTCAAGCCGAAGCAGCCATGGCGCAAAAGCGGGCCGACTATTTCGCCGCCGGCACGCTCGTCGTGTGGGACGTCGACCTGCTCAGCGAAGACGTCGTCCGTGTCTACCGGCCCGACCAGCCAAAGCAGCCGACGATCTACCGGCGAGACGACATCGCCGACGCGGAACCGGCCGTGCCAGGATGGTCGATGCCGGTGCGAGACATGCTGCCGCCGGAATCGGCGTGATACGGTCGATCAAACACCACGGAATCTGAGACACAGAAAGGATTCGCGAATCATGGCCTACGAGCACACGAATCGCTGTGGCGAAACGTATTATCTGCAAGCAGGCAAGCCAACCAAGACGGGCAAGCCGCGATATCATTTCGGCCGCAAGCTCACGAAAACCGCCGTCGAAGAGATTCCGGCGGGTTTCGAGGTCTACGAAAGTCCCGAACGTGGGATCGTTTACCTGCGAAAAGCGAAGCCGTCGCGGATATCGGATTTCGAGCGGGAATTTGTCGCGGAAGAGATTCAGAAACATGCCGACGTTGCGGACTCGATTGTCGACGTCGACGGCGATAGCCTGGTGGTGTATACGTCCTCGATGAGCAACCAAAATGTGGACGAGTTGTTCGACATGCTCGGCAACGGCCGCATGTTCGGCCTCGCTACCGTGCGCGCCAGTGTGGTGCGTAAATCACCTTACGAAAAGATGCTGCGATTCGATCTTGCGGACGCCGACGAGCGGCTGTTCACGGCCCAACGCTGGTGCTTCCGCGGGTCGATCGACAACTGGATATTCGTTCACGGTCCCGCGCCCTTGGACGAACTCGTACAGGAGCTTGCCCCGCATCTGGGACAGGAGAGCTTTTTTGAGTTGATGTGAGAGTGACGAAAAGACGTAGCTGAATTCGCAAGAATTCAGCCCGCCCGGAAAATGCTGAATTCTTGCGAATCCAGCTACTGCCAGGATTGCCGGCAAAACTTGCCACACACCCCGTGTGTTGCCTAAGCCGTCGCATTCGATAGAATAAAGACCGCTTCTCATTGATGTCAAAGCCTCTCCATGTCCCGAGTTCCCAAAATGGAGGCTGCTGAAATGCGATGTCTGCTAAAGCCGGCGGGTTCGCCGCTGGTCATGATCCTGTTGTTCGTGGCGAGCATCTACCCGCGCGGGGCGGCTGGCCACGAGATCACGATCTTCGCGCAACCGGGCGACGTTTTTAACGGTCGCACCATTAAGAGGATCAGCAACGAAGAATCGCTGTTCTCCATCAACAACCGGGGCGAAATTGCCTTTATAGCGGAGGTCGAAGACGACGGTTGGGTCGTCATGACTCAAAATCGCTTTGTGGCAGGTGCAGGCAAGGTGGTCGACGGCGTTGTTACGAGATTCAATGACGAACATAACGGAGTCTGGATCAACGACTTGGGACAAGTCGCCTATAATATTGGGCCAGTGACACAAAGCACCCTGTTTCTCGATGACAAAATACTCTTTCGATCGGGAGACCTGATTGCCGGTAGAGGAACGGAGTATTCGAGCCGTGATTATCCTGTCGTGGATCGATTCGGCACGGTCGCGTTTCGAGTGACGTTGACTAATCCACCCACCAAAGCGATCGTAACGCAACACGGGATTGTCGCCAAAACCGGAGACATCATCGACGGCTTCACGCTGGATTTCCCGCAGTTTCCGATAATTAACGGTGACGGAACAATTGCGTTTGCTTCGACGACCACGGACAGTGACTCTACGTCCGTGTTCACCGCGGATCAACGTCTCATCGGCCCAGGAGACGTGATTTCCGGTATTCCTGTTGCGCGAGTTCGTCGCGTAGGCAACTTAAACCGCGAAGGAATCGTAACCGCGACCGTATCGACTGGTTCAGGAAGCTACGTTGCGACCCAAGACGAGATGGTCCTCGGACCCGGCAGCATCATTGCAGGACTGGAAATCGAGTCGATCAGCGAAGCCCACATGACCGCCGACGGACGCATCGTGTTGTTGGGATCCGTCGTATCAGATGACGGCGTACCAGATGACGGGGGATTCAACACACATCTGTTCGCCGGCGACGAACTTCTGCTCGCGGTTGGAGATAAAGTCGACGGCCACACGATCAACAAGTTTTGGCAGGATTTCCACATCAATGAAAGGGGAGACGTTGTTGTCCAAGCCTCGTTAAGTGATGTTGGCAGGGCCATTCTACTCATCACCGTTCCCGAGCCCTCAACCATATCGATGCTTTTCTTTGGTGCCTTGTTGATGCTGCTTTCCGGCAGAGCGACAAGAGCAGGGCGGAGGGGTTAGATTCTCAGGCTCATTCCAAATATAGGGTGTAAGGTGATGAATACATTTCACACGAGTTCGATCACGAGGAGCGTCTTACTGTTGGGTCTCGTCAGTGTGGTCGCCGACCGTAGCGCCGTGGCCGAAGAGATCGTCGTCGATGTGAACACGACGATCGACGTCGGCAGCCCGCTCATTGGCCCCGACTTGAGCGTCGTCGACGGAGCGAATCCGCCTACGGTGCTGGATGTTCAGACGCACTCCGGCGGGGACATCCGAGTCCACGGAACGAGCATCGTCAATGTGCGTAACGGCTCATGGATCGGCTCAACGGACGTTTTCGATCATGGCACCCTCAATCTCTTTGATGGCCGTGTGTACGACGATCTTAATGTCTATGGGTTCGGCACGGTCAACGTCTTCGATAATGGAGTCGTCGAGGAAAAGCTCAAGGTACACGGCTCAAGCACCGTAAATGTTTTCGGTGGCACAATGGAGGGATTATTCGCTCTGTCATCCGAAGGCACAAACACATCGACCGTGAATGTAAGCGGCGGAAATATCGGCAGTGGGATCTTTACCGGCAATTCGAAAGTCACGATCTCCGGAGGTGAAACCATCGGATTCACAGCGCGCGACAATTCCACGATCGAAATACGCGGTGGGTTGTTCATGTCGAGTAGTTTCTCAAGCCTCGTTGGAGATTCGGCGGTCGTCAACATCTTTGGACGGGATCTTGAATTCAATGATGGCGTGTTGACCGGATTCTTGCTGGACGGCACGCCGATTTCGCACGAATTTCAGATTACAGATTCCGCGCAGGTGAATCTGATCAATGTCCCGGAACCAGCATCCGTAACATTGATGCTCTTGGCCGTATCCATCTGCGTCTTGCTCAAGAGAAGATCCTGGACCGGACGGCGCCGTTCCCCCACTGGCGCGTTTTGAAGTCGCGCAAATACAAGCACGACGCGCAAGCGAGTGTGTCTTTTCATACGCGGGGACTCACTCGCTTGCGCGTCGTGCTTGTATTCGCGGCCTTGATGATGCTGTTTTCGGGTAGAGCAACAAGAGCAGGGCGGTGGCGCTAGACACGCCGAATCGTTTACAGGTTTTCTTGGTGCATCGGGATGCACCCTACTTGCCGAAAATCGGGGCCACCCATTGTTTGGACGCCAGGAGGCCACCAAAATCAATGGGTGGCCCCTTCATTCCTTTCTTCCCCTTCCTTTCTTCTCCTTCCCCATCTGCGAAATCTGCGTCATCTGCGGACAGCCCGCGAGGCCATCGAGAAAGTGATTTGACGACGCGGTGATCCATCGAAGAGCGGTCCGCAGATTTCACAGATTTCCGCAGATCAGCTTTCGTTCCTCGCCTCTTCGCCCGGACTATCCCGGAAAATCGGGGCGGAAAACCCCGGCCTCCCGGCCGAGGCTGGGGCTGGGGTTGCGATGGACGCGTCCTCTTTCCGACCAGTTCGTCGTTTTTTTTCCAACACATTGTCAGCCACGCGACCAACCCCCAGCCTCGGCCGGAAGGCCGGGGTTTGCATTCGGCTCCAGCAGCACGGTCACCCCGGCTCCTTGACGCCCCGCCTCAAACCGCCGATATTGTACGCTCAAGTGTACACCCTTACACGGACGGCGCAGGATCGGTTATGGGCATTCGGCGAGTGTTTCTTGATTGGCGGCGGCCGGCGTTGGCTGGGGCGGCGGAGTTTCTGCTGGCTGGGGCGGCGGCGGATGGCGCGATTGATCTCTCGGGCATCATCGTCGCGGTACCGGGCGGACGCGCGGGGCGGCGATTGTTGGAGTTGCTGGTCGAGAGGGCGGAAAAAGAACAGCTCACGCTCGTGCCGCCGGAGATTACGACGGTCGGGCGGATTCCTGAATTGCTCTATCGCCCGCAGCGGCCGTTTGCCGGTGACTTTGTGCAGCAGTTTGCTTGGGCGAAGGCATTGCGGGCGCACGATCGCGAGGCGCTGCAAGCGGTGATCCGCCGCCCGCCGGAGGACGACGATCAGCGGCGCTGGCTCGATCTTGGCGACATGCTTCGCCGCTTGCACACGGAGTTGGCGGCCGACGGGCTGGACTTCGCCAATGTCGAGACGGCGGCCGGGCAATTGGGCGGCGAGATCGAGCGGCGGCGCTGGCAGGTGCTCGGCGACGTGCAAAGTTCGTATCTGCTGCTGCTCGACGATTTGAAGCTGTGGGACAAGCAGACCGCCCGGCTGGTGGCGATCCGGAACATGGAATGTCGGACCGAGAAGCCGATTGTGCTGGTCGGCATGGTCGACGTCGATCGGACGGTGCGGCAGATGCTCGATCAAGTGGCCGATCGGGTCACGGCGATCATCATCGCGCCCGAGTCGCTGGCCGAGCGATTCGATCCACACGGCTGTGTGCGCCCGGCGGCCTGGCGCGACTTGCCGATGCAGGTAACCGACGAGCAGATCATCGTGGCCGGCGGGCCGGACGAACAGGCCGACGCGGTGTTGCGAGCCATCGCGGAGTTCGACGGGCGGTACACGGCCGAACAGATCACGGTCGGCGTGCCCGACGAGTCGGTGGTGCCGTACGTCGAGCAGCGGATGGCCGAGTGCGGCTTGCCGTGTCGTTACGGCGTCGGCCGGCCGGTCAGCCGCAGCGGTCCGTATCGGATGTTGGAGGCGGCTGCCGCGTTTTTGCAAGGCCGAAAGCTGGCAGATTTCGCGGCCCTGGTGCGGCATCCCGACATCGAAGCGTGGCTGGCGGGCCATGTAGGAGGCGTCTGGGACGGCGATCTGGAATCGAACGATGGGTCGCCGTCGGAGACGCCTCCTACATTTTCTTCGCCGTCGGAGACGCCTCCTACAGCTTTGCCGGCTGGGTATTTTGACGCGTTGGACGATTATCACAACGAACACCTGCAATTGCGTCTCGCCCGGCGTGCGTCGGACCAACCGCGACTGCCCAGCAAAGTTTATCGGATGCGCGTCGCGGTCGACGAACTGCTAAAGGATCTCGTCGGCAAACCGCGCAAACTGGCCGACTGGACCGGCGCGATCGCCGCGGTGTTGGCCGCCGTTTATGGCTGCCGCCCGCTGCTGAGAGACGATCCGAATGACCGCCGCACCCTGGCGGCCTGTCGACACATTCGCGAGGCCCTGCTGGAATATCGCGACGTCGACGACAGCCTGGCCCCGACGGTTTCCGCCGCCGAAGCGATCGGATTGGTGCTCTCGGCCGCCGGATCACAGACCATTCCTCCGCCCGACGACGAGGCCGCGATCGAATTGCTCGGCTGGCTGGAATTGCCGCTCGACGATGCCCCGGCCCTGATCGTCACGGGCCTGAACGAGGGCTTCGTCCCCAAGAGCGTCAACAGCGATCTGTTTCTGCCCAACGCCTTGCGTCGCAAGCTCGGCCTGTTGGACAACGACCGCCGCTGGGCCCGCGACGCTTATGCGTTGAGTGTGTTGCTGGCATCGTCGGCTGGCGGTGCTGGCGGTGAGTTAAAACTCATCGTCGGCCGCCGCTCCGCCGCGGGCGATCCGCTCACCCCGAGTCGTTTGCTGCTCAACTGCAAGGGGCCGCTGTTGGCCCACCGCACGCTGCGACTGTTCGCTGAATCGACGGATGCGACGTCGCACGCGGCCGAGTTACCCGGCCGCTTGATTGCCACGCGAACCGACTCGCACTTCCCGCTCGTTCCGCCGGAGATACCGGCCGAGCCGATCACGTCGCTGGCCGTTACCCGGTTTCGCGATTACCTGGCATGTCCGTACCGCTTTTACCTGGGCAACGTGCTGAGGCTGCGCGGCAAAGACGACGCGGCCGACGAACTCGACGGCGGCGGCTTCGGAACGCTGGCCCACGACGTCTTGGCGGCGCTCGGCACCGATGAGGAAATGCGATCGTGCGGCGACGCCGAGCGGATCAGGGAGTATCTCGACGCCGAGCTAAACCGGCTCACCCTTGAGCGCTTCGGCGGGCATCCGCTGCCGGCGGTGCGCGTGCAAATCGAGCAGCTTCGTTACCGGCTCGGGCCGCTGGGGGAATTACAGGCCGACTGGGCGGCGGACGGCTGGCGGATCGAAGCTGTCGAATGCAAAGTCTTGCCGGAACATGCCGGCCTCGACGTCGATGGCGAGCCGTTCGGGCTCAGCGGCCGAATCGACCGCATCGATTTCCACCCCGACCGAAACGAGTGGACCGTGTTCGACTACAAGACATCGGAAAACGCCAAAACACCCGAGCAGGCCCACTTCAAACGCAGCCAAGGCTGGGTCGATTTACAACTGCCGCTGTATCGGCATCTGGTGGCCGGCGTCGAAGATTTGCAGATCGAAAACCCCACGCTCGCCTATATCAACCTGCCCAAGTCACTCGACGCGGTCGCCATTTCGAAAGCCAAGTGGACCGCAGAAGAGTTGGCCGACGCCGACGAGGCCGCCCGCGAAGTGATCCGCGGCATTCGCGCCGGCCGGTTTGAGATCAACCCGGATTACAAGTTCGCCTACGACGATTTCGCCGTGCTGTGCGGATCGTAAAAACCTAACGTGGAGCAGATTTCCCAACCTGCTAGCGGCTCACTCATTTGATCTCGACCCAGCGCAGCACGCGCACGCCTGGTTTACTTCCGTTGATGCCTTCGGACGGCATGAAGCTGATCGCCTCGACGTCGGTCAGGGCTTGCGACGATAAACTGCTGAGCGTCGCTGCGCCGTAGCCGGATAATCTCGAGTAGTGCAGGTCGTCGCCGGCCGTGTCAGTGGCCAGCAGGCGCTGGTTGAGATGGTCCCAGGCGAGGCCCTGCATGGTGCCGATGCCGGAATTGCCGTTGGCGTAGACTTCAAGAATCTGGGCCGTCGTTTTGTCGACGCGGTAAACTTCGTCGTCGCCGTCGTCGATGACGTACAAATTGCCCATCGCATCGAACGTGAGGTCTTCGGCCGCCGTGATGGATTCACCGAGCCCGGTTACCTGCCCGACGTCGGACAAAACGCTGCCGTCTTTCTTGTCGATGATGTACAGCCTTCCGTCGCCGCGAATGGCGTACAAGGCGTCGCTGAGCGGATCGATGGTGAGGCCGCGAATGTCGCCGCCGGTGTCTATCTGGCCGATCACCGTCACCAGATTGTCGCCGGTTTGGGTGACATCTTCCAGATTCATTCGCAACAGCACCGGACCGTCCACCGACCCCAGCGCCGAGCCGGACACCAGAAACATGCGGGCGGCGCCATCGATTGCCATGGCCGGCAATTGGCCGGTCAGTTCCGTCAGCGTTCCCCCATCGTTCCATTTCAAGGGGCCGTAGGTTGTGGTGCCGGAAGCGATATTTTGGTAATCGTCGATGGAAAACAGGTTTGCATCGTCTTTATCGACGCCCCAGACCGTGGGAATCACCACCTTGCCGTTTCCGCGGCCACGGAGCGAGCCGGAATAAATGGCGGCGATGTGTCTCGGCGAAAGGGCCTCATCGAACACGGCCACTTCGTCGAGAAGTCCATTAAACGGTTGATCGGTCGATCCGGAAGGATTGCCGCCCAGCCAGAGCTGGGTCGCCGCGTCGGTGTCGATGCTGCCGGTCTTGGCAAGCACGCTGATGATGGCGCCGTCTTTGTAGAGCACCATGTAGCTGCCGTTGTACACCGCCGCGGCGAATACCCAGGCACCGCTGGACAGATTGGCCGAGCTGGCCGTCAAGGTATTGGTCGTGCCATTGGTTTTGAGTCGAAATTGCATTCGCACGCCGGAGGCCGTGTTGTTGACGCCGAGCGACCAGAAGTGCGAGTCTTCATCAGTGCCGGAGGCCTTCGAGAGGAGTTGTGTCTCGCCGGCTGCAAAACTGTCGGCATGGAACCAGCCGACGATGGTGATTCCCGGACCGCTGACGTCCAGCGTGCCGGCGCTAATGTAATCGTTGGTGCCGTCAAGTTGGGCGGCGCCGTTGACACCGCCGATCGGCGCTCCGCTGGCTCCCGACGCCGCGCCGCCGGAGTAAAGGCCGTCGTTGGCGGCGATTTCGTCGAGGGCCACGCTGGCGCCGGCGTCTTCGTTCAGCCGCCACCAGGCGATCGGGCTGTTTTGCGTATAGCCGTCGACAAGATCGCTGTAGATCGGCGGGTCGACTTCGTAGCAGCCGAGATCCCAGCCGCCGCTCTGCGGTCGTGTGTTGCGCAGCAGGTCGACGGTGAGCACGGCGCTGGCGTCGATCGCGGCGTTGAAGGCGGGCGACCCTTCAAGTAGATAATAGTCGCCGAAGCCGACGAGCAGCGGGTCGGCAACGATCTCGCCGGTCGATTGGCTGGTGCCGGCGAAGTTGGTCGAGTGGCCATACACCAGATTATACGTGTGCGTCATCGTCGCCCCGCCGTCGCGGTTGAGCCCTTGGCTGAAGTTGTTGGCGATGATGCAGTTGGTGAGAGTCAGGGTTCCGCCGTCCTGTTCGACTCCGTCGGAAGCGTTGTCCGCGATCGTACAATTCCAGACCGTCATGTCGGTGTTGCCATTGGTGCCGACCTTAATGCCGTCGGCCGAGTTACCGACGATCAGGCAGTTGATCACCAGGGCCGTTCCTCTGTTGAATTCAAAACCGGCGTTTCCGTTTTGCCTGATGACGACACGTTCTACCGTCACATTCAGGGCGGCGTTGTTAATGGCCGTAATCCCTCGGCCCGTATTGTCGGTCACTTGGCAGTCGCGAACAACGACCGTGCTCGCGTTGCGAATCTCAAGCCCGTTTCCCGAGTGGTCGTGAATGTTGCACCCGTCGATGGTGATCCCGACGTCGGTCAGCCTGATGCCGTTCTTGCCGTCGTACACTTCGCAGTTTTTCAATACGAAGCCTTGGCCGTCCTGCAGCTCGATCGCGGGTTGAGCCGAAGTGTCGCCGACGACGATGAAGCCCTCGAACTCCAAATAGCCGGCGGAGACGACACTGATAGCGTTATTTCCTCCCGACGCCACAATTTTCACGTCGCCGGCATCGCCCGTTTGGCTGCCGCTCGTGTCGGCGATGTATTTCACCGGAAGTCCGTTGGAGCCGCTGAGCGGTGAGTTTAACTCGCCGTAGGTGCCGGCCCCGACGTAGACCGTATCGCCGGGGCTGGCGACGGTGCCGGCCTTTGCGATGGTCTGCCAAGCCGCGTTGGCCGACAAACCCAGGTTGCTGTCGCTGCCCGTTGTGCGGACGTAGTACGTTGTCGGAGTGGGGTCCGCTGTGTAGGTAGCATAGATGGAAACCTGCCGCGTGTTGCTGGCGGCCGAGGTGCCCCAATTGGCCAAAAATCCGTTAGTCACCGCGTCGTGCGCGGCGCTTTCCCGGGTTTGTCCGCCGCTGGTCGAATAGACGTAATTCAGGTTGATGTGATCAAAGCAGAGCGCAAGCCAATAATTGCCGGCGCCGATCGAAGTAGCGGGAATATTGATGGTGACCCAGGCCAGCGCGATGTCCGCCTTGATGCTGACCGATTCAGCCAATAGGGCTCCCGGCTCGCCGGCGTCGTCGGCGTACAGCGCGCAGACCATGTTCTTTTTCGCGCCGCCGGTATAGACCGTAATCGAATGGACCGTACCGGCTTTGGCAAACGTCACCCTCGTCGCGACCTGGGTGTTCTTGACGCCGCTTTGCTGATTGCCGAAGACGCTCGTATAGCCGGACGTGGTGGCGAGGGCAATCATCGCAAGCGTGGTCGCCAGTAGAAAACTCCCGGTAAATACAACGGTCCGGAACGAGCGGATCGAAGACATTTTTTGGCACAAGCGGCGGTTCATCTGCGGTCTTTCCTGGGTGTGCGGCACGGCGAAGCCAACTCGGTTCTTGAATTCCTTCCCTCTTCAAACCTAGCATACAAGGGGTCTGGCCCGCCGATAAATAGGCGTTTCACGCAGAAATCGGCGACAGGAGTCGCCTCCTACGAATCTTTTTAGCAGCCGGTTGAAAAAACGATTGACGCCCATCCTAACCCGAAGCGTAAGTTTTGAAGTTGCGCGAAACAGCCGCGGAGCGGCGACATCGAATAGCCTCACGGCGCGAGCCCCAGGAAATCGTAGTCGAATTAAGTTCTGAAAGCCCCGGAGGGGCGACATCGGATGACGTCGCACGGTGTCGCCCCTCCGGGGCTTTCCGCTGGAAAATCGACATTATCCCTGGGGCTGGCGCCGTGAGGCTATTCGATGTCGTCCCTCCGGGACTAAAAACGCGCAACTTCAAAAAGCGTAAGCGAGGGAGTGCCCGACAAGCCTTTTCTGTTCCTCGCTTACGTTTCGTGCATCTTGTTCCGATTGTATCGGCTACTCGGCGGCGACGGATCGATGCGGCGCGGGCGGGCGGCTTTTGACATGCCGAGGCGTCAAGCTACTTTTCTTATGACGGATACACTGCTGCTTAGGAGACCGCCGCGTTGGTGGCCTTCTGAATGCCGTCGTGATGGTCGTGCCGCGCTGTAAAACACTCAACCAAGCGAGATTGAGATGGCCGCTGACGCTCCACAATTAATGCTCGTCGAAGACGACCCGACGCTGGCCGACATTACGGCGTTTCGATTGGAGCTGCTGGGTTACGGCGTGCGACAAGTTCACAGCGCTGCCGAGGCGCAAACGCTGCTGCAAGAAGAGACGCCCGACTTAATTATTCTCGACTTGGCGCTGGGCGACATGGACGGCTTCGAGTTGACCAATCAGATTCGCAATGACCCACAAACCACCGAGATTCCGATACTTGCCTTTTCCAGCAGCGCCGATCTGGAAGACGTTAAGCGGGCCCACGCCGCGGGTGTCAGCGATTTCCTGGTGACTCCGTATGACCCGCTGGTCCTGCAACACAAGCTGGAACAACTACTGGAACTGGGGGAGAAAGTTTTTTGAGGCTCTCTCCGTTCACGATGTTTTCGTCATCGATTCTCCCCTCCCACACAAACCTACGGAAGACCAATGGCAGGACGACTTGGCGACATCCTGGTTGAACAGGGCCACATTAGCGACAACCAATTGCAGAGCGCGCTGAACGCCCAGGGTTCGGAACGCGGAATGCTGGGCGCCATTCTGCTGCGCCGTGGGTTGGTCTCATATCAGCAATTAGGCGAAGCACTCGAAGTGCAATTCGAGGTGCCTTTTCGCAAGATCGTTCCGCAGGCCATCAATCCGCAGGTCGTGCGGCTGCTGCCCGAGCCGCTCGCCCGCTCTCGCTGCGCCGTGCCGATTGGCGTTAGCGACGGCCGCATGACGCTGGCGATGATGGCGCCCGACGACATTGAGACGATCTCCGAAGCGGAGTTGATCACCGGCTATCAGGTCGAGCCGGTCGTGGCGCTCGAAGGCGAAGTCTACTCGGCAATCGACACCGGTTTCGACGACCGCATCGTCGCCCGCCAAACCATCGTCGACATGAAAATCGCCGACCTGGTTGAGGCGGATCAGGCGATCGACGACGACGACGAGGCGAGTGAAGACGAACAGGCCCCGGTCGTTCGTCTCGTCCAGGCGATCCTGACCGGCGCCATCAACGCCGATGCCAGCGATATCCACCTCGAGCCGCACACGCCGGAAATGCGCGTGCGCTATCGCGTCGACGGCGAGTTGCAGCAGGTCATGACGATTCCCAATCATACCGAGGAAGCGGTCGTCGCCCGCATTAAAGTCATGGGCGACATGGACACGACCGAAAGCCGCCGGCCCCAGGACGGCCACCTGGAACTCAATCAGCCCGGCGCCAAGGTGAATTTCCGCGTCAGCACGATCCCCACGGTGTCTGGCGAGAAAGTCGTGCTGCGACTGCTCGACGAGGGCAACAAGATCTTCGACCTGGACCGTTTGGGAATCGCCGATCACGAGCGACAGCTGATTCAGCAACTGATCGACAAACCGCACGGCATGGTCGTGGTGACGGGCCCGACCGGCTCGGGAAAATCGACGACGATGTACGCCATGCTGACGCAACTCAACACCATCAAACGCAACATCGTAACGGTCGAAGATCCGGTCGAGTACCGACTGCCGGGTATCAATCAGGTTCACTCGGACAACGAATTTGGTTTGGGGTTTTCCAACGCATTGAAATACATCATGCGCCAGGATCCCGACGTGATTCTGGTGGGCGAAATTCGCGATCGTGAAACGGCCGACACGTCGGTCCAGGCGGCGCTGACCGGCCATCTGCTGATCACCACGCTGCACACCAACGACGCCGTCGGCGCGGTCGCCCGGCTGAACGATCTGGGAATCGACCCGTTCAAAATCGGCGGCTCTCTACTGGGGTCGGTCGCTCAGCGATTGTTGCGGATGATTTGCCAGGACTGCATCGAACCGGTGACGCCGAACCCGGTGTTGCTTGAATCACTGGCGAAGCATCAAACGATTCCTCCAGACACGGAATTTTTTCACGGGCGAGGCTGCAAGAAATGCCTGGGCACCGGCTATGCGGGACGCTTTGGGGTGTTCGAAGTATTGTCGATCTCGCAAACCATTGCCGAGGCCATCGAACGAGGCGCGGCGATGCACGAACTTCGTGATTTGGCCATTGAAGAAGGCATGGTCGAACTGTCCATCGGCGGTTTTCGCGCCGCGCTCGAGGGACGCACGACCATTGAGGAGGCGTTTTACAAAACGGCGACGTAGGTGCGAGGCTTGAGGCTTGAGTACTGAGTACTGAGTACAGCCTACTGCTTACTGCTTTCGACACATAACTTGGCACAGAACAACGAACCCACGGCGGCGACTTCGATGATGACGCCAGTCCAAAGCAAATCTCGCTCAGCGGCGTCGGACCGGCCTTCCATCGGAGGCCTGTCGGCCATGCTTTCTGATTGGAACGCCAAACGCGTAGCCGCGCAAAAGCGCCGCCACGCGACCATTCGGCGGCGCGAAGTCACCTACATCATGCGCAACCTGGCCACGCTGATCGACAACGGCGTATCGCTGCAGCGAGCCCTTGGCACCCTGGCCAGCGAAGTATCGCTGCGTGCTCACGCCGACGTGCTCAAAGACCTGCGCCACCGAATCGAAGTCGGCGAAACCTTCAGCAACGCGCTGGCGCGATACCCCGACGCCTTCGACACGCTGGTGGTGCATCAGATCAAGATTGGCGAAAAAGCCGGTACGCTGGGGAGGTCGCTGCTCACGATCGCCGATCAACTCGAAAAAGCGGGCAACATTCGCGCCATGGTTATCAAGAAGCTCGCCTATCCGGTGGTGCTGGTCGTGGCTGGCGGCGCGGCGATTACCTTCATGCTATTTTTTGTCATTCCCGTGTTTAAGGACACTTACGATTCAGCCGGCGTGCCGTTGCCGGGAATCACTCTGGCACTGATGTGGACAGCCGACGCGGCGGGCATGTGTGGCCCGTACCTGCTACTGATTCCCGCCATCGGCGTGCTGGCTCTGAAATACATCGGCAAGAACCCGGCGCTGGCCGCGTCGCTCGACCGGACGTTGTTGCGCATTCCGATGGTTGGCCCCTGGCTGCGAGACATGGCGGTGTTGCAGTTCATGGACGTGCTATCGACCCTGCTCGAATCGGGCTTCACCGTGGTCGAGGCGCTCGGCGAATCGGCCAGTGCGGTGCGGAACCGCGCCGTGCAGGAGTGTATCCGCTCGCTCGAGGCGGCGGTGCGGCGTGGGGAGCGGTTCAGTCGAGAACTCGACCGCCATAGCGATCTGTTTCCGCCCGTCGTCAGCCAGTTGGTGATTATCGGCGAGAAAACCGGCAATTTATCGCGGGCCACCAGCGACATTCGCGAGCACCTGCGGCGCGAAATCGAACGCAAAACGAACATCGCCGTGGGCACCATCGAACCCGTTCTGACCATCTCCCTGGCCGCCGTGATTGCCGTCGTGTTGCTGGCGATCTATTTACCCATGTTCGACATGATTTCCACGATGGGGTAAGGGGAGGATTGAGGATTGAGGATTTGGGATTTGGGATTGAGGATTGAGGATTTTCGCAGATCGTGATTTAGTCGCCATGTCTACACCATCACCGCTAAAAACCAAAAGCTAACTCCTAACTCCTTAACTCCTAACTCCTAACTTGCCTCCTAACCCCGCCTCCTAACAGGGAACATCACATGATTCGATCACTGGCAGGGCGTCGTGGTGGCATTACTTTGCTGGACATGGTTGCTGCGGTGATGATTATCGGGATTGTGGCGATCATGGTTGTTCCTCGAATGCTTGGCCCGTCGCAGAACGCCAAACGCGACACTTGCCATGTGAACCGGGGGAACGTCGAAACCCAGTCACAACTGTGGTTTCGCAACAAGGCTGCCTGGCCGAGCAGCCCGCTGGTGGATTCGATCGGCGCCGACGTGCAGTATTTTCCCGACGGACTGCCTACCTGTCCGGTCGACGGCACAACCTACGATCTCGATCCCAGCACCCACCAGGTGATCGGACACGACCATTAGAATCGCTACGACCAGAGCCGCGGAAAATGTGCCAAGTTTTGTTGGTCGCGACCCGCAGGCGGCAGAACGTAAGCTAGGGTTTTGTAGCAGGACGCTCCACTCAGGAGTGAGTTGATGAGCGGTGGCTCGTTTACCACGCCGCTTCACACGACCAAGATAACCCCATCAGCGCCATGAAACGATCAGACAGCAATTGTCGTCCTCTCCGTCGTCAAGCTTTTACGCTGCTTGAACTGCTGGCGGTTGTGACCATCTTGGGAATCATCGCCGTGATCGTCGTGCCGCGCGTGACGACCACCAGTACGGCAGCCAAACAGAAGGCCCATCTGCACAACAAGGCGGTGATCAACGCGGCGGTCGAGCGCTACTACGTCACCGAGGGAAGTTGGCCGTCGGCAGACCTCAACGAGATGGTTCCCCCCGCGACTTACGATTACTTTCCCGATGGTCTGCCGACCAATCCGATCGATGGCAGTGTCTACACCATCGACGCAACAACGCACCGCGTTCCGTAGTAACTCCAGAACTGTTGTATGTCGCGGCATCCAACCGCAGGCCACGCGGCCATGTCGGAATCTCGAACCATTCTCGATCGTAGTCGACGGCACCAGGCGCCGGCTTCCGGCCTGACCCTGCTGGAACTAATCGCCGTGCTGACCGTTTTAGGCACCTTCGCCGCCGTGGCGATGTCCCGCTGGTCTCCCTCGACGCTCAGCAGTTTTCAATCGCGCGCCGACGCCCGAGGCTTGGCCCTCGATCTATTGCAGGCACAGCGGCGCACCGTTGCCACCGGCGACCATCACTACGTGTTGTTGATCGGCGGCGGGACGATTACATCGTACGAAATGTATCGCAAGACGGGCGGCGGCGACCTGCTCGTCGAGCCCGCGAAATCGTTCCCCAGCGGCGTAACCGTCACCAGCAGCCACACCCAACTGGAGTTCGATTTTGAGGGTGCGGCGTTGGCCGCCTATCAAGTCACGCTGACGGCCGAACACTACACCTGGCGCGTGAGCGTGATCCCTTCAACGGGCGCGGTGAAGGTCGAAGACGTGACGCCCTGATTTCGTGCTTCGGATTTGAATCGCCAATCTGCCCACCGTTCGTTTCTTCTCGGATCGTTAATCCCTTCCTTGCAAGCATTTACGTGTTTCGGTCGCTTGACCCAGCCGCCGCGTAAGCTACCTTTTCAGGGCTTTGCGCGGCTGGAACTGCGCGCGATAACTCCCCCGGGAACCTGGACTTACACATGATCGTCGCGCGACCAATCCGAAACACTCGCCGCGTTGGTCACACGCTGGTGGAGTTGGTCGCGGCGAGCAGCTTGCTGGCGATTGCGTTGGTGCCGGCGTTGAGTTTTCTTCGCGACAGCTTCGTCCGTAGCCGACAGCTCGAAACGCAAAACGCCTTGACAAGCTTTTGCACAAGCAAGCTCGACGAGCACTTGGCGCGAACGTCCGTATCGTGGACGACCGGCAGCGTTTCCGGCGATTTTTCGGCCGCTGGCTTCGCCCAGCTTCGCTTTCGCGTCGATCGATCCGATTTACCGCCGGATGGCGGCATCCCCGGGCGCCTGATGTCGGTCACGGCAACGGTCTGGGATGATTTGAATGCCGATGCGGCGCTCGACGCCAACGAGCCGTCGGTCGTATTTGCCAGCAAGATCGCAAAATTAGCAAAGTATGAAGACGAAGCGGCACCGTAGCCCCTGGTAGCTGGATTCGCAAGAATTCAACGTGGCATTGCTCGCCTGATTTCTTGCGAAATCAGCTACGGGTACGAGGGCGCGACCAACGGTCGCGGCTTTATGGTTTTGTTTGACGGACGAGTGAACATGATGGGTAATGAAAAAAACAAGACGTTACGAATTCAGCCCGGGTCACGTCGGGCGATGACGCTGTTGGAGGTGACGATCGCCACGACCATGATGACCACGTTGGTTCTGAGCGTCTCGATGATCGTCCGCACCGGCTACACGGCATGGTTGGCTCAGGAAGCCGACGCCGCCAAGATCGAATCCGCCCACGCCGTCCTCCGCCACATTCTCCGCAAAGCCCGACAGGCCGAGGCGGTGTTAATCGTCAGCCTGCCGAGCGACGGAGCCGGCAACCTAACTTTGCTGACGGCGTCTGGACAGACCGTGGCCTGGAAGCGGAACGCCGGCACGGACGAAGTTCTTTATGGTGTCGGCTCGGCAAGCGATCTGCTGGGCGAAGAAATTACCGACCTGCGATTTACCGCGTACAAGGCCGACGGCGTTACCACCACGACCGTTGCGGATGAAATTCAAGCCATCAAGTGTAGCGCCACCGTAACCACGCCCAGCGGATCGAGAACGGCCACCGCCTGGGCATGGCTGCGCGCCTGGTAATGATTTGTGCGGACCATCAAGAAAAACCATGCCACCTCACTCAACACAACGACGAACTGCCCGAGGGCGCCCACCGCGGCGGCCGCGTCCTCATCAATGCAGAGTCCAGCGCCAGGGGTCCGGATTGCTGGTGACCCTGTTCGTCGTGTCGATCATCACGGTCATGGTTGTTTCGGTGTACGAAATGCAAATGGCGCAGTGGGCGGCCGTTCGCAACACGGGCGATTACGAGCGGGCGTTGTATCTGGCCGGTGCGGCGGTCCATCACTCGCTGGCGGAAATCGAAAAAGATTCCGACTGGCGCGACGGCATCGGCGCGACCGAGCATCCGGCCGGCAGCGGCCAAACCTACTCGGCCACGGTCACTGATTCCGCCGGCGGCATCGTCGTCATCACCGGCAGCGGCACCGTCGGTGCGATTACCCGAAAACTGCAAGTTACCATCGATCCTGGCGATTGATCCACCATGAAAACCAACCGCTCCAATAAATTCCAATCCACCGTCGGCATCGAAATCTGCCGATCTCACCTGCATCTGGCGAGGCTCATCGCCGGCAACCCAATTCGCGTACATACGCGCAGCGTGCAGTGGAGGCGCGACGCGCCCACGATGTTGTCGGAACTCGGCGCGCGCGAATTGACGGCCGGATTGAAATTGCTCGTTTCGCATGAGAAACTTCATGGCCAACGGATCAGTCTGGCCCTCAACGGCGAGTTTTGCGTCACGCGGGTCAAGACCGGTTCGGCCGACGTGGTGCGTCGCGAGTTGGCGCAGTTGGAAGAGCGCAGCGCCCTGTACTTGTCGCTGGGAACCGGCCCCAAGGCATTAGCGGCGAGCGTGCGGCAAATCGATGCCCGCCATCAGCACTTGCTGTTGACCGTGTCGAACAAGAAAATACTGGAAACGATTGTGGCCGCGGCCGACCATCTGGGAATCGAAATCGACACCATCGAGCCCTCGCTGGTGGCGCTCAGCCGTTGTGTCAGCAGCATCGGCCGAGATGCCGACCGGCCGGTGCTGATCGTCATGCTCAACGAAGCGGGCGTCGAGTTGGGGATCACCTACCAGGGGCATTTGATTCTCGACTACCGTCCCGGGGGACGATCGGCCAAGGAGGAAGTCGCGGCGATTGTTATCAACCATCTGGCTCGACTGGAGCGATATTGCCAGCGGCACTACGGTTACACCGAGGGTCGGCTGGATCACGTCATTCTGTGCGGCGCGGACGAGGCCATCGATCCGGTTCGCCAAGGCCTCGAACGGGAGGAAGCGATCACCCTGGAAATACTCGATCCGACTCAGGTCGACTCCAGTTGGGACTATAGTGAGCTGGCGACCGGCTCGGAATCGAGTGCCGCACTGGGAGTATGTCTTTACACGGGCGACGCATCGACGCCTCGCGACACGCCGAATCTGATGGAGCAGTTACGCGCCGACAAGAAAACGCGCCTGCTGCCCGCCCTGGCGAAAATCACCTGGCCGATCGCCGCCACCGTCGTCGTCGCGCTGGCGCTGTTCGTCCTAACGCTCTATGAGAGCAACCGAAACACCGCGATCGCCAATCGTCTGAGCGAATATGAAACCCAGAAAGTTCGCGCCGGCCGGATCAAGTCGGAGATGATTCACGCGGACAAGAAGGTTGCCCAGTTTTCGGCGCTGGGCGAAAAATTGTCGAACGCGGCTTGGGCCGAGGCGCTGAGCCACGTCACCCACTGCATGCCGAGCGACGTTTGGCTTGAGCGATTCGACGCGGCCGGTGACGGAACCGTAAGAATCTCCGGGTCGGGCTACAACGACGACGCCGTTTACGAACTGGTTCGCTGGCTGCAGCAGGCCCCCGGCATTTCCGACGTTTCGCTGGAAGGAACCCGCACCGGAAGCGGACGCACCGGCCGGGTCATCAAGTTTGACGTTCATTGCAAGTTTACCGATCAGGCTGCCGCTAACGGCCCGGAGGACACTGATGGTTGAGTCTCTACTGCGTCGGTTTCTTGAATACGAGCAGCGCCGCTGGGTCGTCATAATCGTATCTTTAGTCATAGCGCTCGCGGCTATTTTGCCGCTCGCCGATGAATACACTGCCCTGTGCGAAGAGCAATCGCGGCTTGAATTGCTCGTCGACTCCACTCGACTGATGGTAAAGAACCTGGACGGGCTGGAGGAGCGTGCCCGTCAGCAGACCAAGGCGCTCGAGCAGCTCGACGTGCGGGGTGTGTCGAACCGAGACATTCAGCGGTTTCGCTCCGACGTGGTGCGTTGGGCCAAGACGGCCGAGTGCCGGGTACAGAGCATTCGAGTCGACAGTAGTCGATCGCGACCGTGGAGAGAGAACGATCAACCGTTGGAGTTTCGTACCAAGAGAAAAACCGACAAGGAAACGCCGTTCCTGTTAACGACACAGACTTTTTCGGTGTCGATCGCCGCGCCGCTTGCTCAGATCAAGGATTTCATGAATCAGATGCACGCCGACAAACGGTTGATCCACGTCAAGGGGTTTAACCTGCGGCCTTTGCCGGGTGGCAACGCGGTGTTGGTCTTGGAATTGGATCTCATGTTGTTTGACCTAACGGAGAAGACCGAATCCCTGTCGGCATGAGTTGATGTGGCCGGGGCGATGGCCAAATATCGACCTGTCGATCGAAAAGCCTTGGCGCGGAATCGGACAGGGAAACACAAAGTGTCATCGGAGGACACATGGAAGCGAGTCAGCCTTCCGCGCTCTACGCAATCGCTGCGCGACCGCTGCGCGCGACGCTCGCGGCGTTCTGCTGCATCGCCGCGCTCGGGCTGCTTGCCTTGTCGGGCCCGTCGGCTGCTCAAACGGGCACGGCCGCCCCGCGTATCGATGCCGAGCTCATCACCACGCTCTCCAAACGGGGCGATCTCACGCTGCGCGACGCCACGCTGGGCGAAGCGCTATTCACGATCGGACAAACCTGGAAGATCAACCTGGTGGTCGGCGAGGATGTTAAGGGCCTGGTGAACGGCGTGTTTCAAGACGCTCCCTTGCACGAAATCCTCGATTCGATCTTGCTAGCCAACGATTTTAGCTATCGCCCCGTCGGCAAGAGTCTAGTGATCATGCCGATTAACAAATTGGGCAAGGCCAACCATCCGTTGTTGAAGACCGTGGTGGTGCCGCTACGATTTAGCGATCCCAAAGACATTCTTCCCGCCGCGACCCTGCTCAGTTCTCCGCAGGGCGCGATCCTCGAAATCGCCTCGGCCCGCAGTGTGATGATCGTCGATTTTCCAGATCGTGTGGCCACGATCACCAAGATGATCCAAGACCTCGACGAGGCCGCCTCGCGCGTCCGAGGCACGGGCGGCGGTGACGACACGCGTCTCGACGTTCGCACGTTCAGGGTGCAATATGTGCTGGCGGCGTCGCTCAAGGAGCCGCTCTCGAATCTGCTCAGTCCGGACGGAAAAATCGCCACGATGGCCCGTGAAAACAAGGTCGTCATCGTCGATTATCCGCCGCAGTTGAGGCTCGCGGAACGGCAGTTCAAGCAGCTTGATGTGCCGCAAACGCAAATTCGCATCACGGCCTTTATTTACGACGTCAGCCTGGAAGACATGAAACAGTTGGGCATCAACTGGAACCAAATCTCCAAAGGCCGGTTCGATGCCAACGGCGACGCACAAAGCCTCTTTACGATCGACTCGACCACCGCGGCGACGGCGGCGTCCGGCGCCATCGGCAGCGCCATCACGTTCATGAACCTCAGCCGAAATTTCGACATCACCGCCGTGGTCAACGCGCTGGAGCAGGCCAACGATTCGCGGCTGCTGGCCAATCCCACCGTGACCGTGCTGAACAACGAAACGGCGGTCCTCGAAGCGATCAGGGAGATCCCCTTCCAGCAACTCACGCAGACCCAACAGGGTGGAAATATCGGCACGATCGGTTTTCGCGAGGCGGGCATTCGTCTGACAGTCACGGCCCGAGCAGCCGACGACGGAACCGTGCTGCTCGACGTCGAGCCCAGCTTCAGTCGCGTGGCCGGCACCACAGACGCCGCAGCGGGAGCGCAGCCGATCATCGACAAAAGCAGCGCCAAGACCATGGTCCGTGTTGCCAGCGGGCAGACGATGGTAATCGGCGGGCTCCGCCAGCGGACCGACATCGGCGGCTTCAACGGAGTTCCGTATCTCAAGGACGCTTGGTTGATCGGCCCGCTCTTTCGCGGCAAGACGACCACCGTCCGCGAGAGCGAACTGATCGTTTTCATCACGCCCGAGATCATTACCCAGCCGACCATCGATAAGCCTCGATACGAGCGAGCCATCGGCGTCGGGCGGGATATGCTGGACCGCATTCCATGGGCCCGGCGTCCCTACGAACCTCCCTGCGACGACGGTCCGATCCCGCCGGTGGACGTGAGATTTTCCAGCCATGAACCGGTTCTGGAGACATTGCCCGATGTGCCCGACGCTCGAGACGTGCCGACCGTTCCGCCTGCCGAGCGGGAGAAGCAGCCGGCGGAAATCGGCGCACGGGCAAAGCCGCCAGCGGAGGACACACGGCCGACTTATTTGACGCCGGAGCGGCGCAGTTCTAAGGACGACAAAACCGGCCGAGGGCCAAGACTGGAGCCGCACGCGCGAGGATTCGTGGGTGGGCTCAATCGCATCAGCCGATTGCCGCCGGTCAAGCCGCCACTTCATGTGAACCGGTCGAGTGAGCGGGTTGAATCACGGCCCACCGCACGTAAACGGAGCCCGAAACCAACCAAGCAGGGCGTTCGTCCGATCTCAAGCCGCCCCAGACCCGCCCGCAGGCCGTCTCGCTGGAACGCGCCGCAAGAGCCGCCGACGCATCGGGTCGACAAGCCAGCGACACAAAACCCTTACGAGGCGATTCGCACGAGGCAGCGGCCGAATGTTGATTCGCCGGACAAGGCGTTGTGGATGGATGAGATGTTCTTGCCGTAGGCCTGCTGGGCCTGCCACACGGCTTCTTAGGCGAGACGTTCAAACGGCACATTTGTTACAAGCGGCATAGCGATGCCAGGCGGACGCGTAAGCGTGGAGGGGTCGTTCTTTCACTTTTAACTTGTGCAATTCAGCCGCAGAGCGGCAAGGCGCTAGCCGCCGGTGAATCTACGCCACGTTTTGCCGCACAAAACCCGCGGCTAGCGCCTTGCGGCTCACCTTGACTGCCGTCCCTCCGGGACTAAAAAGTGCGCAACTTGAAAACTTGCGCCTCGGGTTGGTCTGAATATCGTAGGATTGAATGTGGGACGCTCTTGGCGGACGGAGCGTCAAATCGGCCCGAGGAGAGTGAGACGAATGTGGAATTCATTAACCCAACGACTCGCGAGACGCATGATCGTGGTGTCGGCGCTGCTCGCCACGGGATGTGCCGAAAGCCCGCCCGAAGCGACGACGGAAAACGCGCCGACTGTGCCGACGGCGCTGCGTGTCGAGACCGCTCCGGCCAAGAAAATGTCGGATAAGAAATCGGCCGACGTCGTGGACGCGAACTCCGAGGCCGTCCGCACGAAAGATTCCACGCTCGCCAACTCACCGCCCAAGACCTATAAGCCGCCATATCCCGATCGTAACCAGTTGTTTCAATCTCCCAGGGTTCGCCGCTCTTCGCTGGCTGGGCGCGGCACTCGCGACCGTGCCCAGCGAGTCCAGCTTAGGGGATTCGTCAATCTCGATGGAATTCGGGCCATTCTCATCGTCAACGGAGAAACCAACTCGATGGCGGCCGGCGACGTGAGCGACGGAATCGAAGTGATTTCGATCAATCCACCTCGGGTCACCCTACAGCGCAGCCGGGTCCGCTGGACGGAAACGCTGCAGTAGGGTCTTCGTTACAAATCGTTTACCGAAGCCCACCGCTTGCGGCGAAGCAGACCGATAGCCGCCCTCTCGCCCTACCCCTCCGGGTTCCGCAGAAACTTCATAAACGGCAATCGGACCGTGCGAACAAACACTTCGTCGGCCCGCAAGATAGCATTTGGCGGCAAGAACATATCGGCCCCGAAAAACGTCACCACGTCGTCCTGATCGACCCCGTCACCGCTCACGCCAAATCCGCCCACCAGCACTCCGCCCTGGTAAAGCGGCGTGCTGCCTGGAAAAAACACGACGCCGTTTTGATTCGCCACGTCGTCCGGATCGCGAAAGTTCGAGCCCGGGTTGAACGCGTCGAATCCCAGCACGCTGGTGTGTGCCGATGCCGCCGCTGGCGCACCGGTATTTTCGGCCGTTAGCGGATCGGTTCCGGAGTCGTTAAGAATCGAAAACGGACCCGGCGATCCATCGATGCCGTCGGGAAATCGTGCCTCGGCCAGGAATCGAAACGTGCGATTGGTAAAGGCCGTACCCGCCGGCACATTGGCGTCGGGCAGTCCGTTCAAGTCGGCATCGACGCGGTCGGCGTCGACGATCGCTCCGGCATCGGCGTAATAGGCCGTGTTGCGGGCCTTGGCAACGGCGACGTCGAGCGAGAAAAACGTGGCGTCTTTCATGCGAAACAGACCCAGCACTTCGCCGCTCGTGTCGGTCACCGCCAGCACCATCCGCGTGCGACTGCTCAGCGGCAATCGAATCGCGGCCCGCACAAGATTCGCCTCGGCGATGGCGTCGGTGACGATCGCGGTCACATCCGCCGCTGTGATCGGGTCGATCCCCGAGGAGTGCGGCAACACCAGCCAGCCCTCGGGCACGGCTTCGCCATCGGCATAAAACTGCGTGCCGGGAACATTGATCGGCTGATCGGCTCCGCTCGCGGCGCTGCCCGTGCCGAGCGCGGCCCCAATCAGCGGAAGCTGCATCACGCCCATCAGCGTATTTTCGGTCGTAGGATGCGGGCCGTAAACTTCTACCTGAATGCCGACCAAATCGATCCGCCCGAACGGCAGATCGAAATTGGCCAGCGCGGGCTCGCCGCCAATCTCCCCGACCGACACTCCGGCCCCCGCGCTGCCCCCAGCCGCCGCGAAAGCAATCCATTCGGCTTCCAACACCCGCGCCGCGTTGGTCCGCTCTTTCTCGGTCTGTCCGATGCCGGCCACGAAGCCCTGCTCGTGCGTTGCGTATCCGTCCGTGCCGGGAAAGAAAACGCCGATGCCGCCGATCAACGTGTCGCCCAGTCCGTCGGCGTTCGTGTCGCGAAAAAGCGGAATCCCGCCCGGCAGCGTGGCGATGCCCCGCGACTGCGCATTGGGCAGCCGGCCCGAGACAAACCCATACGATTCCGGCGCGTCGATTTCTTGTCCACCCGGAATGAAGGCCGGGTTCGCGTTGAACCGGCTGGCCAGCAGGATGTCGTCGCCGCTGACCGACGTGACGTCGCTGGCGGCGTTCAGCGTGATCGTGTCGCGCACAAAGTCCGGCCCGGGATGGACGATGCTGTCGCGGTTGGTGTGTTCGATGGCGAACAAATCGACCGGCGGCGTAAAGTTGATCTCCGGCGGGAAGTGGCCACCCAGCCCAATCGGCGCGACGAATCCGGGGCCGCGGATCGTAGCGACGGCGCTGTTGGGATTCGACTCGACTTCCCGCTGTGTGATCGTCGACTGGCTGAGGAAGCGGATCGTTCGCGAAGTGAGCGGCGCCAGCGTGCCGTTCGTCGGGTCGCCGTTCGAGAAAAACGCCGCCGTGCGGGCCTTGGCCACGGCGCCGTCGATGGCGAACACCAGCGTGTCGGTGTTCGGGATGGCGGCCAACACGCCCGCCTCGGCACGCACGCCGAGGATGTGTCCGCCGCGGTCGACCACGGCAATGATCGCGTCTTCGCTGGCCGACGCCGCCGCGGCGCGTCGCAACAGGGCCGTGACTTCGGCCGCCGACAGTTGCGGCAGGGCCAACGGCGCGAGGCCACCTTGCGGAGCAACTGCGGTTTGTGTTGTATCCACCGCCGGCGCGACGAGAAACGCGTTGTCCGCGGCACCGGCTAGATTGCCCGCAGCCAGATGAAACATCCCGGTCGTCGGGTCATAAACACCCACCGCGTCCGCTCCGTCGCCGTTCCAATCGCCGGCGACGGGCAACACGCTCGAACCAATGGGCCCGAATTGGAACGTATTGACCGACGTTCCTGAAGTGTTGGCCTCGGCCAGCGAAAACATCCCGCTTGCCGGGTCATACAGCCCGACCGTGTCGCTGCCGTCGCCATTCCAGTCACCGGAAACCGGCAGCAAGTTCGCCCCGCCTGCGCCGAATTGAAACGAAATGTCGGACGCGGTCGGCACGTCGACGGCCACAATCAGAAAGAAATGGGTCGATCCCGGGGCTAATCCGCCAGCGGTGTAGCTGGTCACGTTTTGGCCGACCGTCGCTAAGTAGGACGAGCCGCTCTGGCCGTATCGGTAAATGTAATAGGCGGTTTCGCCCGCGGTGTCGGTCCAGGACAGTTCGGCCTGTGTCGTCGATGTTGCGGCGATGCTGAGCAGCGGCACGTTGGCCGGCGTGGCGACACTCACCCAGTTGCTGTTGTGCCTTCCGCCCGCGTCAAACGACTGCACGAGGAAGTTGTGGGTCGCATCGATTGGTAAGCCAGTGACCGAATAGGACGTTTCGTTCGGACCTAACGTGGCGATCCATTGCGAACGCCCGCCGGTGTATGTGTAAACGTAATAGCCGTCTTCGCCGGCCGTGTCGTTCCACGTCAGGTCGATCTGCGTTGGCGCGGCGACCGACGCCGCGAGCGTCGGCGCGGCGAGCGACAGTGGTGCCAGCGCCGGCGAGATGCTTGCCCAATTGCTGTTGACGGTTCCCGTAGGGCCGACAGATTGCACCAGAAAATGATGCGTTTCCCCCGCTGTGAGTCCGCCGAGGGTGTAGCTGGTGATGTTCGATCCGACCGTTTCTACGAACGTCGAACGTCCGGCGAGATATCGGTAGACGTGATAACCGGTCGCGCCCAAGACGCTGTCCCAGTCGAGCCGGGCTTCGGTCGGCGAGGTGGAAGTCAAGCTCAACAGCGGCGCCGAAAGTGTCAACACGCTCGGGGTTGTCACACTCTGCCACGCACTGCTTACGTTGGCCGCGTTGTTGTCGTTGCGCAGAGAAAATGATCCGCCCGCCGGATTGTAAAGCCCGACGCCGTCACTCGCATCACCGTCCCAATCGCCGGCGATAGCCAAGCCGCCGTTGTCGGGCAGCCCGAATCGCAGCACGCGATCGACCGCCGCCGGGTCGAGGCTTGCCTTCTGCGTGAAGACGCCGCGCGGCTCGTCATAGAAACCTGGCGTGTCTGTCCCGTCGCCGTTCCAGTCGGCTAGCAGTGCCTGTTGACCGGCGACCGCCGCGCCCCAATCAATCGCCACATCGGCAAAACCGGGTGAGTTTTGGCGGCGCAGAAAAAGGTCGGCGGATGGCGAATCAAACAGCCCCACCTCGGCCGACCCGTCAGCGTCCCAATCGCCCGCGACGGGAAGCAGCGGCACCACAGCGAGCAGCCGACGGTCTTCGAGCCGCTCGATCGCCATGAGTCTCTTCGCCAAGGCCCTCAGATATCTCATTTTGACAGGTGCAGACGAAAGTTCAGCAGGTGAAGACGTACCGGTTCCGGAGAGTTTTTCGGCCGTAGCGACTCGGCGCTTTAGTGAAACTTTACGCTTTAGATCGACTTTGCCGGCGGCCGATGATTTGACCACGGTGCTGTAGGAGGCGACTCCGTCGGCGATTGGTATGTAGGAGGCGATTTCGTGGCACCGGCGTCTCGCCGGTGAGCCACACAGGCGGGACGCCTGTGCCACGATTCCCCCGATATTTGCCCAAGGGTCGCCGTCGGAGACGCCTCCTACAAGCGGCGAGCTTAGCCCCTCAGGAATGAGCATTGAATAAACCGCCTCGTCACGGTGTGATTCGTGATTGCGCGCTCGTTGCGCGTTGGCGATACCGGTGCGCGCGGCTAACCCGCAAGCGGTGGGTTGCTTGGTTGATGCTGTGGGCTCTGCTGCCGCTTACGGCCGGCGCTGTAACCCGGCTTCCACCGGTTTGGAGAAACGATGCTCCGCCCGCGCAGCGCCGTCGTGATCGCATCGATCTGGTCACGTTTCTCGACGAGCAGGGGCCGAAATTCTCCAGCGCTGACCCGGCCGTTGGCCCGCCGATTCGCCCGCCCGTTCTTCGCCCGCCCACGCGCGGACCCTTGAACATGCCGCCCTTCGCGCCGGGCGAAGGCGACGAGATATTTCTCGCGACGACGTATCCGCCGCTCGGCTTCGCCGGCCCCAGCGGCATTCCGCCGAGCCAAGTGCAGACCGACAGCCACTTTGTGCCGGTCGAGGATCGCTGGCGAATCGGTTTTCAACCGTGGGATCGATACAACAAGAACTACCCGCCGGGCGGCGATTTTCAATACGTCGAAGGAAGCTGGTGGGATCCGTACAACCAAAATGTCATCAAGGGCGATTACCCGATCGCCGGGCAGCAGACGTTTTTGAATCTCACGGCCAAGAGCATCTGGCTGTTCGACCTGCGACAAGTTCCGACCGCGACCACGCCGCTGGAGAGTACGAAAAATTCGCACCAGGAGAGATTCTTCGGCCGGCCGAATCAGTTTCTCTATTTTCAGCCGATGTCCGTTAGTTTCGATCTGTTCCACGGAGACGCCGGATTTAAGCAGCCCGACTGGCGATTCAAACTGACCGGTGTGTTCAACATCAACACGCTCGACGTCGAAGAGCTGGCCGTCGTCAATCCCGATGTCCGCCGCGGCACCCAGCGCGAGCGAAACGACTGGGCGCTGGAGGAATGGTTTTTCGAGGCCAAATTGGCCGATCTCAGCCCCGATTACGATACTCTGTCCGTGCGGGCCGGCTCGCAATTCTTCCTGAGCGACTTTCGCGGCTTCATCTTCAACGACGTCAACCGGGCCGTGCGAATTTTCGGCACGCGCCACGCCAACCGCGATCAGTTTAATCTCATCTGGTTCGACCAGACCGAGAAGGAAACCAACAGCGGGCTGAACACCTTCGGCGACCGGCACCAAAACACGCTGATCGCCAATTACTATCGCCAGGATTTTATCTGGCCGGGCTACACGACGCAGCTTAGCTTTCACTACAACCGCGATCAGGCCAGCACGAAATTCGACGCCAACGATGTGCTGGTGCGGCCCGACCCGGTGGGTGTCTTCGCGCCGCATGAAGTCAACTCGTATTACATCGGCTGGGCCGGCGACGGGCACATCAACCGCTTCAACATCTCACACGCCTTCTACTGGGCGCTGGGCGACGATCAGCTCAATCCGCTCTCGGGCAAGCCGGAAACCATCAACGCGCAGTTTCTCGCGGTTGAGCTGTCCTACGATCGCGACTGGGTCCGCTTTCGCTCGTCGTTTTTGTGGTCGTCCGGCGACAACGACCTGACCGACCAGAACGCCGAGGGGTTCGATGCGATCTTCGATCGGCCGAATTTTGCCGGCGGCGAGTTCAGCTTCTGGCAGCGGCAGGCGATTCGACTGTTCGGCATCAATCTGGTCAACGCCGGCAGCATTGTGCCGAACATGCGCAGCAGCCGAATTCAGGGCCAGACGAACTTCGTCAACCCAGGGCTGCTGCTGCTGAACTTTGGTGCCGATGCCGACATCACGCCGAAGCTCAAGCTGATCGGCAACGTCAACTTTCTCTGGTTCCACCACACGCTTCCGCTGGAAGTATTCACCTTCCAAGACAACATCCGCCGCAGCATCGGCACCGACCTGAGCCTGGGCACCGAGTATCGTCCTTTCCTCAACGACAACCTGATCATCGTCAGCGGCATCGCCGGTTTGATTCCCGGCAACGGTTTTAACGATCTATATAGACCGCTCCGCGGCGACGCCCCGAGTTTGTTCGCCGGGTTTGTGGAGTTCATCGCGGAGTATTAGGCGCTCCGATCCTGAAATGACAAATGATGAATGACAAATGATGAATGATGAATGATGAATGATGAATGATGAATGATGAATGATGAATAGCGATTGGCGTACATCGCCGTGGGGACACGGCGGCTCTGTAATCTAACCAACGGCCAAGGTGCCACATGCGACCATCGAATGTTCAATTTGCATTTTTCAATTTTCAATTTGCAATTTCCCCGTTCCTCCTGCTCGGCGCCCTGCTCTCCGCCGGCTGCCACGACAATTCCCTCCCGCCCGACGTCGCCGCAGCCTATTCAAATGCCGCCTCCAACCTCGACGACTACGACCCCAACGTCGAACCGGCCAACTACCTCAGCCCCTTTCCCACG
>JADFKK010000289.1 GCA_022564995.1 Planctomycetota bacterium
AAGTGGCGCTGTCCAACTAACTAACAACTTTTTAGGAAACCCCTGTGAACGTAAGGACTTACAACTTGCGTTGGCATCACCTACTTGATAACAGGAAAGTAGGTGAAACGGAGGCTGTACCAACGGTTCATCACCTCCCGTAAGTCCTGTTCATGTTGCCGGGGAACAATGAAGGAATCGTGACATGAAAGGCACGGGATGCACCTCTTCGCGAAGTGATACATGACGTCCATCGCTATCGACGAGTCAATTCGCATGAGCCACATTCCGGCATCCGAACCGAAGTAGTCCGCGATCCGCGGGTGACGACGGACCGCACGATCATAGATACCGCCAAATGTCATGTCAGTTTCTCGGTAAGCCTGGTGCAGTGTGATGGCGTCGTCCAATTTCTTCCCAGTCTTATACCGGCGTTTCCCCTTCGAGTCCCGTTCTTTCGTAAACCTGGACATTTGAAACTTGCTGGCTTGGATGGCTTGACGTCGCGTTGTCGCGTTGATGGCTGCGTTGACGAGCGTCTTGACCAGTCGCCGCTGGGCTTCGGTTGTGTCGTCGCCCCACAACTTATACGGGTCGTCTCGGTAGTCAATCTCACGCAGGTGATACAGCAGCCGAGGATGCATTCCACCGAAATCCAATTCGCTGCTGGGACACCCGTTGAACTCAATGGTTCGGCGTTCAATCTTGCGTAGCGATTGATGACCGTAGCGACCCGTGTAGAGCCGCCCGTGCCATTCCCAGCGGTCCGTGAAGATGGCACGGTGAACGGGACGCAGCCGGCGGCGTTCGGTGAAGTCAGCGTCCCATTCGCTGTAATGCTCGTGCGTGATCTCGTAGCGGCTGTTGACTTGATTGATAAGCTCCAGTCGCTCCTGCGTATCGCGTGCAATGTGAATGGACGGATCAAATGGAAGCTCTAATTTGGTCTTGCGTTCACGGAGGGAAACGAATTGTGTAACCTGGTTGGGATCAAACGCCCACGGGTCAGCGTCGGCGTACTCCTCCAATTCAGGCATGGGGAGAAGTCGGCTCATCTTGGGACTGCCTTTCGGGCTGCGGTGTTCAAACACCATGCCGATTTCAATAAGGGCCTCAATGACCTGTAGACGGGCCTTTGAGAAAGCGTCGTGGTGGAAGTTGCGAGGGTGCAAAACGCAGCCCTCGTGATACATCGCTCGCTTCAACGCATGGAGCACGCGAGCAAGGTACGCCTTCTTGTCACCAATCTTGGTTGACTTGAAGACAGACGCTTGCTGGACCTTTTCAAACAGATAGTCGGCTTGACGACGGGTTTCGGTCGTCGGGTTGGCGTCATCAATGCTGATCGCCTTGAGGTGATTGTAAACTACCCACCGCGGTATGTCGGCCGGAGGAAGGCGATCGGGAGAATTCAAGGTCTTGCCGGCTAGCTGCAACTTCGCAGTGCGTAACGCTGAGGTAAGTTGTTTTCGCTTGCTCATGTGATTCTCTCTTTCGGCGTCACGGGCAACCCGTTGACCACACTGAAGAGAGAAACAGCGTGGTCAACGGACTTGCAACGGCGATCAACCGTCTACCCGTGTAACCTTATATCGTGATGACTCGTAAACTCGTCGGTTGCTGTAGGTCGCTGTCGTCCCATGTCTTGGCTTCCTCGGCTTCCCTCCGCGGTCTCCCGCACGTCCAATCCCAGGTACAACCCAGAGGGACGCTTTGGTTTGGACGTCGTGAGAGGGTGCCATTCCCGCGTGGCTGAACCCTGACTCTACGAACCAACAAAAAACCCCCTCGACTCCTGTCGAAGGGGCTTGCGTAGATTGCGTGGTTTTCTGCGGGGGATTACGATTGAATCCTCAAAGGCCAGGGTCTTAAGACCTTCCACGGACAACAAGTTGTCCGGGCCACCCGCGATACCATCCGGTCCGCCACGAATTCGAGGTGGTTGTGTTTTGCCTCAGTTGGACATTGAGTGAATTTGATGAGCTAGGGTTTAGCTCAACCCTAGGAGGTCACGATGTCCAAACGCAAGCAGTTTACACCCGAGCAGAAGGTGGCGATGGTTCGCCGTCATTTGATCGAGAACGTGCCGGTGTCGGACCTGTGCGACGAGTTCGGGATTCACGCCACGCAGTATTACGGCTGGCAAAAGCAGCTCTTCGAGAACGCGGAGGGCGCCTTCGTACGGCGGCCTAACCAGGCCAATGTGAAAAGACAGCACAACGCCCACGAAAAGAAAATCAGTCAGCTTGAGGAGAAGCTGCAAGGCCGTAACGAGGTCGTGGCCGAACTGATGCAGGAGCACGTTCAGTTAAAAAAAGTACTTGGGGAACTCTAAACGGAGTCTGGGTTCCCCACGACGTGCGCGACCGCGTCGTCGATTACGTTCGCTACTGGAAGGATCGGACCGAGATTGCAGCCCATCGCATCCTCGATTGGATGGGCGTGCCGGAAGGAACTTTTTACAACTGGAAGCAGCGTTACGGAAAAGTCAACGAGCACAACGGCTGGATTCCCCGCGACCATTGGCTGGAAGATCGGGAAAAACGGGCGATCCTCGACTTTTACTGGGAACATCCGCTCGATGGTTATCGCCGGCTGACTTACATGATGCTCGATGCGAACGTCGTGGCCGTTAGTGCATCGAGCGTTTACCGCGTGCTCAAGGGCGCGGGCGTGCTCGATCGCCACAACATGAAGCCGTCGCGCAAAGGCAAAGGTTTTCACCAGCCCAGCCGGCCGCATCGGCACTGGCACATCGACATCGCTTACCTGAACCTGGGCGGTACTTTTTACTATATGTGTAGCATTTTAGACGGTTATAGCCGGTTTATCGTGCATTGGGCCCTGTTTCCGGATTGCTGGCGTGAAAAGATGACCGACCAAGACGTCGAGACAATCCTCCAGCGTGCCCGCGAGAAGTTTCCTGGCGAGACGCCGCGGATCATCAGCGACAACGGGCCGCGACCAACGCTGCGCGTCGGTGCCCGATCTCCAAGGATTTCAAGGCGTTCATTCGCATCTGCGGCATGACGCACGTGAGGACTTCGCCGTATTATCCGCAATCGAACGGCAAGCTCGAGCGCTATCATCGCACCATCAAGAGCGAGTGTATTCGGCCGGGGACGCCGCTGACGCTCGACGACGCCAGGCGGCTGGTGGCCAAGTACGTCGTCGAGTACAACGAGGTTCGCTTGCACAGTGCGTTGGGTTACGTCGCGCCGGCTGACAAACTGCAAGGCCGCGAAGAGGCGATCTTCGCCGAGCGCGACCGTAAGCTGCAAGAGGCCCGCGAGGAGCGCTCCGACAATCGACGGCGGCAAAACGAAAACGCTTGCCCCGCGCCAGCCGCCGGATGCTATACTGAGGACGCCTGGGCGGAGGACAGGGCAACGGTGGAGATCGACCCGAGCGCCGTCCCAGGTCCAGAAGCGAAGCCTGGGGCGGCCGCGTTAGGCATCACGCAGCCAATCGCGCCGCCCCGCTTCCTGTCCCCTCCCGCTTCGTTTTTGGCCCAACGCGATAAACTCAATCAAGAAAATACTGCCTTTATTCCACTAACCCCCACTACTGCAACTAGCTAATTCGAGTTCGTCAAAACTCAATGTCAGGCTGAACCAGTACAGTGCCACCGAGACTTGCCAAATCTGGAAGTACTTCGCTCAAATCACAGGACCGGAGAGAGTGTTGCACATCCACAGCCAAGCCGATGTACGCAGACTGATAAAGACTTTCCGTCTTTGGCGATTGGTTGTTGTCCACACGCCTCGTCTGTTCAACACCGTGGCTTGGCAGGTTGAGATGTACGGTTCCGGGGCATCCGCACTCCCGACGATTTTCTCTCGGTCGATACCTGGCGCAGTCGATGATGTGCCGATTCCGATGCTGGTCCTGCGTAACACTCCCGACGAATCTTCCTCGGTCGTCCGTTGGTTGATGGCGGGCTGTCCGCAGCGGGCAGTACTTCCGGATGGACGGCCAGAGAATGGAATTGCATTTGATCCGGCTCTCATTCCCGTGACGGTGCCGGGCCATCTGCCGAACGGGCGAGGGCCAAGGAAGCTCCGTGACTGCCAACTGCTTGCCGCTCTGCTGTCCGGCGCCTGCCTGACGGGAAACGCCCGGCAGTCGCCCGAGCCGATTGATTCGCTGACATGCGGACATCATGAGTACGAACGGGTCCGCCACCTACTGCAATCACCGCTCGTCAACACGGCTGACGAACCGGTAGATCAACTCGCCGTTGACATGGTGAATCGGGGCAATGTCTTCCTGGAATTGAAGCACAATGCCGAGTTCGCTTACGCACACTCATCACATTGCGGATTTGACAATCCGATCCACCCTCAGCGCGGAAGTCGTACCCGTCAGGAATTGGTCACCCGTCGAGAAATCGCAGACCTGGGCAACGTGCGCTGCCGTCTGATCCAACAGATGGTCGAGTTTCTACGGAGCGCACAAGATGGACACAACGCATTCCGGCGGATGGGCCTTGTTCGTCAACCACCAAGCGAACGGGGTTTCAAGGGATCCGAAACGCGAGCACTGACGGTGATGCTCCGCCCGTGGTCGCCGAAACAAGTGAGGGGGAATTTCGATGCACCGCGCAAGGCCGGCCTGATCGACGGCGAACGGGAATCCGGGAACGCGCCGTGGCAGTACCGGTTGCCGGAGGCACTTAGCACGACCTTATCACCGTTTCGCTCTTTACCACCCGCGATCGAATTGTTCGGGGCAAACGGCCCCACGACATGATCGAACCGATTGTCCGTCTGCCCCATCGGCCCGTCGTGTGCCGAACCCCGAGGGCCGACCGAACACCGTACCTCAACACGAGTTAGGAGCGATTCTAGTTCGTTGCGCCTTCAAATGCTCGATTCTGCCGAGTGATTTCCGCGGCCGAGGCCGAAACACAGGACGAAGACGCGGCGGTCTCTGTCGATGCCCATTGACCGCAGGACATGGCTCGGTCGTCTTCGGAAAACCGACTACCGCAACGAGGCAGGCGGCACGCGTTTTTGGACGCAACGGTACGCGTCCTCTCCGAGAATGCCGTCGCGGGGTCCGATTCCCCATGGCTTTCACCCTCGCGCCGGCCGAGATTGTCACTCCGCGATGCCTTCAAAATCCAGTTGCCAAAGAGTGTGAGCGCCGTTTCAGTTTTTTGACTCGACGGACAACTTCGTCACGAGCGCAAAAAAAACGGCCCGTGAGCTGGTTGAACCCATGGGCCGTTTTGTGCGATGTCTTTCGCTTTACGACTGCTGGAAGATCGGCTTTTGTCGCTTGGGCTTCTGCTTCTTCGAGGACTTCTGCTTGCCCTGGTCCGCATCGGACGGTTGGACTTGCTCGTCGATGAAGGAAGCGGGGATCACTTCGACGTCGTCCTCCAAAGGAAGGATCGCCGGGCGATGCGGGCTCGTGGGCTTTGCGGCCAGGAAATCCTCAACGATCTGGGCGTTCGCCCGACCGGTCGGCTTCGACTCGGCGGCTGCCAGTTCGCGAACCGTGCGAACGGGATTGCCTGCAATGGCCTGCGTGTTGCCGGTCATCAGCTCATTCACTTGGGCCAACAGTTCCTTGCCATCGCTGGTCAACTTGCGGACGCGCAGCAGTTCCCGTTTCGTCGAGAGGGCCACCAACTGCGATTCCGTCTTGCTGACCCGGACGGCCAACTGTTCCATCTGCTCTTCGGCTGCCGTCTGAACCGACTCGATGCCGGCCAGCGACTCTTCGTAGCCTTTCGCCTCGGCCAGCAGCAGGCTTACCTGCGAACGGACCTGAGCTTCGGTATAGGCCTCACTGTGAAGCTCGATCGGGAAGCTGTCGTCCGCCTTGGCCGACTGATACGCTGCGCGAAATTCGCTGGCGAGCGCCCGGGCCTGATGGGCCAGAGCCTGTTGCTCGCGAGTCTTGCGGGCAAGCGACCCAACTTCGGCGGCCAACTCGCGGCGGGTCTTCTGCATGACCGTGAGGTCTTCCTTCATTTTCGCCTCGGCATGGGTGACAAACCCAACCGGGTCGGCCAGTCTGGCCGCTTCATCCCAACCGGTGACCTGATTGTAGTGCTGCGAGAGCTTCGCCCGCAGTGCAGGTCGCGAGGCGATCACGCCGCCTGCCACGACCGTCAGAACCGCTGCCAAACCAATAGCGTACTTCAACATGACACGTCTCCTCGTAAAGGGGATGTAATGAAGTCTCAATGGCCTCCGGCGGCCACTTTCCTTCACCTTTCACTAAGAAGACGCTTCGGCATGTTGGAAGTTGCGCGAGAGTTCGCGATTTCTTTGACGGTCGCCGGCGGTGAGTGAGTAGAAGACTCGAAACTCATCTTCGGAGAACTGCCAGGGAAGACGGTTGTTTGAATCGCGAGATCGTTGTTCTTCGGGCATTCATCGAGTTTCGGCCGACGAGAAGCGTCTTCCTCAGTTTGCCATGTCGCGTTTCGCCATCCGCTGGGGGCTCTGCCCCCAGACTCCCGGGAACAACTCTTGCTGGGCTTCGCTCGCTACGGTCCGAAACGTGCCGGACTCTGCTCCGCAGCCCTCGCTCCGCTCGGGACGTATCGGCACGTTTCGACCTCCGCTCACTTGACTTGCCTATTCCGACGGTACTAGAGCGACACGGAGGCCAAGGTCGTGGTACCGGGAGCCCGGCGAAGGCCGACCCCGATCCGCCGACCGGATGTACCTCGCGAGGTAGGACCAACCGCCGCCACGGCGCGAGCGGAGGCGGAAGACGGCCGTAGAAGGTCCCTCAGGATCAACCCTCGGTGACCTCGCGTAGTACCCCTTGTCATACCAGTCCTGGCACCACTCCAATGCGTTGCCATGCATATCGTACAAACCGAAGGCGTTGGCGCGCTTCTAACCCACGAGGTGTGCATAATACTCGCCAATTTTGGCCGTATTGTCGTTGCACCAAGCGTACGCGCCAAGTTTCGATGAATCGGCCCCAAACGAGTGGGCCGTCTTGCTGCCGGCGCGACAGGCATACTCCCACTCGGCCTCGGTCGGCAAGCGATACGTGCGACCCTCCTTGGCCGAGAGCTTCTTGCAGAACTCCACCGCGTCGTCCCAACTGATGTAGCTCGCCGGGTAATCCGATCCCTCCTTCACAAAATTCTTGCCCTTCCAGGGGCTTGTGCCCATCACCTTTTCAAACTCGCCTTGCGTCACCTCATGCACGCCCAGGTAGAACGGCTTGGTGAGCTTGACTCGATGCACGGGACCTTCGTCATCGTAGCGGAACTTTTCGCTCTCCGGGCTGCCCATCATAAACTCGCCCGCCGGGATCAGTTTGAACTTCATGGCGATGCGGTTCGTGAAATCCTTGGGCGGACCGGTCTCCTGCACCTCGACAAGATCGAAATCCCGCTGCTCCCACTTCGCGTAGAACTTGGGCGTTTGCCGCCGTGTGTGCTTTGCCCAGGCGTGGTCGCTTGTCTTGCGATAAACGTAGTCCGCCAATTCCCGGTAGGAGACGATCTTGTTTCGATCGCCCCGGTAGGTTACGTCGGCCTTTCCCGCCAGCCCTTGCAGCACATAGTACATGAAGATGCCGTGCCCGAGCTTGGGGTCTTCGTACGACTGTTCGCCGCTGGCGCAACTGATCATCGCCAGCGTGCCCTTGGGCAATGTGGACGGATCGGACAGCGACTTGGCAAAGGCGGCCATGCTCTTCGCTTCGTCGATCGCCGTGCGGGCACCGTCCGGGGCAAAGTGCGCGTCGCGGCAGGCGTCGACCAGCAGCAGCTTGAATCGGGCCGGGCATTTTTCCAGCCGGTCGAAAATATCTTTCGTGGAGATCATGGTACGCAGTGGATCGTGCAGCCGTGCGTCTTGGGGGCAATAGAAGCTCGCCTTTTGCACCTTGCCCGAGGCGTCCTTCCACTCGAACGAACCGCCGTGTCCGGAGAGCGCGATCACCAGCACGGCGTCTTCTTTCAGCCCGCTGAACAGGGCGTCGAGATGCTCGGTAATGTTGCGATAGCTGGGCCGCCGGGCCGGGTCACGGTCGCCGGTGGTGAGGCATTTGATCGCGTCTCGCCGAAAACCCATCGCCACGAGCCGATCGCGCAGCGCCGTCACGTCGGCCTCGCAGTATTTGAGATCTTTGAGCCTTGTGTAGTCGTTCACGCCAATCAACAGCGCCCGAAACTGGCCCGACTTGGGCGACAGCACCGGTTCGACGTTGATGCCCTTGTCGCCCTTGTTGCCTGTCGGCCGCTGGGCCTCGGCGGCTGGCCCGCAGAGAGCAATCAAAGCGACCGCGAGAAAAAACATTCCAAGCGAGGAAGATCGTGACATCGTGTTGACCCTTTCGATTACTGGCGTCTGTCAGATGAGATACCACCGGTCGCGGAAAGTTGCGCTTCTAAACAGCCGCACCCGCGCTTGAGTCTCTGGCAGGTCGCCATTGGGGTCGATTATAATCCAGTTCGCCGGGGCAGGCCAGTAGACCCCAGTATGAGCGATTTTTTGCGTGCAATCGCCCCGGCAGAGACTTTTACCCATGCGAGTTAGAACCGCAGCAGCGCAACTTCCTCAAGCTCAGTGCGTCTTCCCGAAGCAGAAAGCCCGTCACTATGAGTGATCAGCAGGTTTTGGATATGTTCCGCGACGACAAAACATGGCTCGAAGACCAGCCGGAGATGACACCCTGGGACGAGGGATGCCAGCGGCTGGCCGGTGAATTGGGCGATTGGCTGGAAGGCTATTCGCAGATCGTCTGCGAGGAAACCGTACAGCAAAGCCACCCGGGCCGTGCCGATTATGTTGACCGTCTGTGGCGATGCCTTGGGCATCACTGGCGTCAAGCGGCTGAAGCCGAATCCAACGGCGGCGTCACAGCCGGCGAAGTCGCCGCGCGAATCCAAAGCGGGCGGGGCTACGTTCGCGGCGGGCGACTTGGCGGCGACCCGATGCGCGACGTCGTACTGGCCGTGGCGATGACCGGGCGCGACGGAACAGCGCCCGTTGTCTTCCAATCCGACTATTATGGCTTCTCACGTGGGCTGGCCAGAAGGCTCAACCGGCGGCTGATCGAGAACCCCGACGACTGGTGGAACGATCTGGTCGACCATCTGGCCGGATACACGAACCCGCCCGGCCGTCTCGACAAGTTCGCAGGCCGCTGCGCTTTGCAGAACTGGCTCGGCACGGTCGTATGGAACTTCTTGAAACGGTGGATTCGACAAGAGTGGAAGCTCACTGGCGGCGGAGAGATTGAGGAGACGGGCCAAACGGGTCATGCGATCGACGAGTCGTTGCTCTGTTTCGTCGAACTTGTCCGCGAGGCGCTGGCTCGGATGTCCAAAGACGACGTCCTGCTACTCTATTACCTCTATTACCTCTTTATCGAAGGGCTCAAGCAAAGGGAGGTTGCCGCGATTCTCGGCATCGTTCCCGGCAACGTCACGCGACGTCGCCAGAAGGCCATCGAGCGGCTTCAAGCCCTGATCGAGGAGATCACCGGAAGCGTCATGAGTGAGCAATCTGGTGATGACTTTTTCAAAGACATCATGGAAGAGCCGAAGGCGTTCGCGGAATCGCTCCGCAAGGCCATCGAAGAAATGCGTAAGGATGAATCATGAACGAAATGGAACGAAACGCGGCGCTGCGCACGATATTCAGGGCGGCGATGGCCTCCGACGTCGAAGCTGGCGATCCGGGGCAGGACCACCCGCTCGACAACGACGAACTCTTGATCGATTGGTCGGTCGGCGATCTGGATGCAACGCGGCATCGGGCCGTCCTCGACCATCTGGCCGAGTGTTCCTATTGCCGGCGTGAATTGGCCGACATGATTCGGGCCGGCGCGCTGGTCTTGCCCGAGCAGATGGACGAGGAAGACGCCGACAACGTAGCGGAACCTATTGCAACCGTGCGTCGCGATCGTTTGAATGCCTCGCCCCATCGAAACATACGGTATGCGATCGCCGCGATTGCCGCATCGCTGCTGGTCGCCGTCATTTGGGCGCTCTCCGGTCGCGGAGGAGATTCGACGTTGGTCATGGCGAGTCGCGACTTGCAGGCGGGACGCCACACGGCCGCGCTAGAGCGAGTGGAAGGATATCTCGACGAAAACAAGAACCTTGCCGACGACGACCGCACCGAAGCGGAACGCATCTTAGAAGACTCGGGCTACCAGCTTGCCAGAAAGAGCCTTGCGGGGGGCGAATTCAAGAACGTGCTCGACATTGAGGACCGAACCTCGCGACGCTCCGTCGTCTCGGGGCGGCTGACCAATCTTCGTATTCAGGCACAACGGGGCGAAACGGCCGAGCGCACTCTTACGACCAAAGGCGTGCTCACGGACTACGGCTACGAACGGGACGGCCATCAATATGTGAAAGATCTTCCGACGTTCGACGCCACGACCGCAAGGTTGGAAAAGGAACTGGCCGCCGCCGTGCAAAAGCATCCCGACTCGCCCGACTTGCTCCTCAACTACGGCCAATTCCTGATCGATCAAAACGATTTCGAGCGGGCCGCCGAGCAGTTCACCGCCGCCGTCGAATTTGATCCGAACAGCCCCCTGGCTCACACGGGCCTCGGACTGGCCCTGTTCCAGCAGGAGAAGGACGAGACGATCCGCCAGGCACTCACCCACTTCCGCAAGGCCGTCAAGCTTGACCCGAACAACGCCACCGCGAACCTCAACCTGGCCGTGTGTCTGGTGCGGTTAGGCAAAAAGGACGAGGCGGCGCCGTATTTTGAGAAGAACCTGGAACTGAGGGGCGAAGAGCGGTAAACTAAAAGCTCGATCCAACGAACATGAATCAGGAATCGGGGAGGGACAAACTATGCGTTGTGAACAACGAGTTCTGGTCATCATCGCGTCGGTGATGATCGCCACGGCCGGCAACGATCATTCGTTGGCCGCCAAGCCAGGCGGCAAAGGCGTCAACGTCGAGTCGGACGCCAGGTCGGGCTCCGACACAACCGGCAGAAAATGGGCCGTCGTCGTTGGGGTGAACTTCTATCTCGACCGGACAATCCCCAGCCTGAAGTACGCCGTGGCCGACGCCGAGTTGATCGCGGAAACACTTGTCAAAAAATGCGGCTACGACAAAGACAACCTGCTGGTCCTCACCGACAAACAACCCGAAACGCTCAAGCCGGGCCTGATTAACCTCCAAGCGGAAATGCCGCGATTCTTGTCGAAACCGGCCGCGGGCGATACCGTCTTCGTCTTCTTCTCAGGCCACGGGTTTACGGACAAGGGGGGCCAAACCTATCTTGCGCCGCGCGACTGTCGCCGAAAGGCCTTAGCACTCTCCGCGTTGCGGGTTGACCAGGTTTCAAACTGGCTCAAGCAGTGCAAGGCGAAGCGAAAGATACTGGTGCTCGACTGCTGTCATGCGGGCGGAAAGAACATCGAGGCGACCGGCAGTTCGAGCGAACAGATTAGCGAGGCGTTCCGCGACGCCGCCGGGCTGATCACGCTGGCAAGCTGCAAAAGGGATGAGAAATCGTTCGAGTGGGAAGAGAAGCGACACGGGCTGTTCACGTATTTCCTGGTCGAAGGGCTCTCCGGCGCGGCCGATGTGGACAAGAACAGAATCGTCGATTCGGATGAGTTGTACAAGTACGTTTGGAAGAAGGTCCCCGATCAGGCGTCCCGAATGGCCGACCGTCAAACGCCCGTGCGTCACATCCCGCGAGACACCGAAGGCGTCTTCGAGTTGGCACGGCTGGAGCGGCGGATCGTTACGCCGCGGAAGCCGATTGTCACTCCGCTGGGCAAGCTGGCGCTTTCGTTTTCAGTCCGGGCGAACTCCTCCTCGGGCAAGCTGCTGGAGGGCGCAAAGGTTTCACTGCTGTATCGCGCGTCATC
>JADFKK010000024.1 GCA_022564995.1 Planctomycetota bacterium
TCACAGCGTGTTGACGGCGGCCGACATCACGAATCAGTACGTCGACGTCGACGGGGCCGATACGATGTATGGCGGACCCGGCGACGACACGCTGAGCGGCGGGGGCGACAACGACACGATTTATGGCGAAGCCGGCAACGACACGATTCGGGGCAACACCGACAACGACATTCTCGACGGCGGCGACGGCAACGACACGATCTACGGCGGCCAGGGCAACGATACGCTGTATGGTTATGCCGGCACCGACACGCTGTACGGCGATACGGGCAACGACACGATGTACGGCGGCGACGGCGCCGACACGATGTACGGCGGCGACGGTGACGACACGATATACGGCGGCGACGGCGACGATTTGATCTTCGGCGAAGACGGCGACGATTCGATCTTCGGCGATGCCGGCGCCGACTCGTTGTCTGGCGGCCTCGGCGCCGACACGATCCGCGGCGGCACGGAAGACGACTACATCTACGGCGAAGACGGCGACGACATCCTCTGGGGCGACGCCGGCACCGACACCATCAGCGGCGGCCTCGGCTGCGACACCATCGACGGCAACCCGGAGTGTTAGGGGGCGCGGCAAGCCGGCGGCCTACGGGGCTTGGGACAGCGCTCGACGAGAACAACCTGCCCGCCGACCTGCGCAACGGCTGGGAGTTTTTGATCAGCGGCGGCGTCCCCTCCGGCGACGACATCACCGGTAACGACGATCTGACGATCACCCTGAGCGTTTGACGATCAATCTGAGCGCGGTTTAGGCCGCGACGGGCGGCCGCGGTGACTGAGCGGTTGCGTTTCGAGAGAGATGCTGAGAGAGATGCTGAGCGGAAGGCGCCGCGGCAAGCCACGGCCTACGGGTCGGCGGCGGGAGACGCGTGAGAGAATCGCCGTCGGAGACGCCTCCTACAAGGGGCGACGCGATGGAATCCCGCCCGGCAGGCGGGATCTACGGAGGCGGAGGCGCTGAATCTTTGATTTTTGTGGGCGAACGTGGTAGAACGGACCGTGCTGGTATGGTTCTTTTCGCGGGAGCTTGTCAAATCGATGACGCCTTATCTCAATACGCATCGCAAGCGGCGGCTGCATCTGGAGCCGCTGGAACAGCGCCAACTGTTGGCCGCGGCGGGCGGCGGCGTGGTGATTAACGAAATCATGTATCACCCGGCGTCTGCGCTGGTGGAGCCGGCGGCGGCGGGAAATTTCGAGCCGACGTCGCTGGAATTCGTCGAGCTGCTGAACAACGACGTGCAGGCGATCGATCTGGGCGGCTGGAGCTTCAACCGCGGCGTGTCGTTTACGTTTCCGCCACAGACCACGCTGCAAGCCGGGGAGTTTCTGGTCGTGGCGGCCGACCTCGCGGCATTTCAGCAAAGATATCCCGGGGTGACGAACGTCGTCGGCGGATGGCAGGGCAGGCTGAACAATACGACCGAGCGGATTCGATTGATCGACGCCGCGGGAGAAACGATCGATCAGGTGCGCTACGCCGACCAGGGCGATTGGGCGATCCGCCGACTCGAGCAAGACCCGGTCACGGTAAACGGTGTGTTTTTTGGCTGGAAGTGGTTCGCGGCCCACGACGGCGACGGTTTTTCGCTGTCGCTGCGCAATCCCGATCTGCCGAATGACGCGGGGCAGAACTGGGCGGCGAGTTCGCAGATGGGCGGCACCCCCGGTTTTTCGAACGAGGACGTGGTCACCAATAACGTGCCCCCGCTGATCCTCGACCTGGAACATGTGCCGGCCATTCCGCGGACCGACGAGCCGGTGATTGTGTCGGTCCGCATCGTCGACGAATTGCCCGAGAACCTCGGCGTGGTGGTTCGACACCGCGTCGGCGGCGCGCCCGTTTTTCAGTCGACCACGATGATCGACAGCGGAGACGGTCTGTACGTCGCCGAATTGCCCGGCCGGCCGAACGGCACGGTGGTGGAGTTTTACATCGAGGCGAATGACGGCATCCAGCAGAGCACTTGGCCGCGACCCGACAACTTCGATCAACAGATTATCAACGCGCTGTATCAGGTCGACGACAGCGTGACGGGCGACTTCGCCGAGCCGTGGCCGCTGGCGCAGCCGATTTATCGAATCGTATTGACTCCGCAAGGCCGCCTCGATCTAACCGCTTTGGAACAGGCCAACGGCCGCAACAGCAAGATCAACGCGCAGGTTCACGGCACGTTTATCGCCTTGAACCCCGACCGGGGCATCGACATATTGGACGGCGACGTGGTGCAGATCGACCCGGGTGGTTTGAGCGATTTTGCCCGCGGCACATTCGGCGACGCCGAGGTGACGGTGCTCTTCCCGGAGGATCTTTTCGAGGGGAACGAAAACATCAACGCCGTGCATGTGCTGTCCAGTGGGAGTATCGTCTTCTCGACATCCAGCTCGGCAAGGCTCGCCGGCAGCGACCTGCGTTTCGGCAACGGAGACCTGGTGCTGTATGACCCGGCGACCGGTGAGGCCAGTCTGTACTTATCCGAACGCATTTTTGACAGCGGAAGCGAGGACATCGACGCCGTCTACATCGACGAGCGCGACGGTTCGATAATTCTCTCGACCAATTCGGGCGCGTCGCTGGGCCCCTTGAACTTTGCCAACGGCGATCTGATTAAGATCACGCCGAATTCTCGCACCACCGATTTCGTGGCGGGCCAGTTGGGCGATGCGGTGGTGACGCGGATTTTTTCCGAAACATTGTTTGCAAGCGGCGCCAACATCGATGCGGTTTCCGTTTTGGCCAACGGGCATCTCGCGATCTCGACCACCAACGACGAAGTTCTCGCCGGAACAGCCTTCGGCCCCGGCGACGTAATCGAGTACGACCCGGGTGATGAGGAGCGCGACCCGACGGTGAGCGTGATCTTCGCCGCTGCGACTTTCGCCCGCGACAACGAAGACATCGACGCGCTGTTTACGACGGTCGCCGGCGGGCCGCTGGCGATTTCGACCGACGGCGGCGCACAGTTAGGAACCGATCCCCGCGTGCGCTACAACGCCGGCATTCGTATCCGCGGCAACGGCACCCGCAGCGCGACGCCTAAGAACTACCGGGTCGAGATTCCGTCGGATCGCATGTTCTCGGGCGGCACGAGCTTGAATCTCAACTCTCAGTTCTCGCACGCGGCGCGGCTTGGCACGGAACTGTTTCGCGAGGCGGGCCTGGTTCGCGAGACGATCGACGCGATCCAATTTCGCATCAACGGCACGAATCCCGCGGTGGGCTCCGGCTCGACGCTGCCCGGTCTGGTCAATTATGGGTCGTACGTCGAGGTCGAAGCGGTCACGGGCCAGTGGGCCGATGACCACATACCGCTTGATTCGGAAGGAAATTATTATCGGCAGATCGGCGAGGCGAATCTTGAGGATGTTTTTGCCACCGCCAGCGACTATAAACTCTCGGCCGACTACAGCAAGAGCACGAATTCCAGCCAAGACGATTGGAACGATCTGGTCAGCTTGGCCGCGGCGCTCAACATCCCGCCGTCTAGCGAGAATTACCTTGACGAAATCGTTCAAGTGGTCAACGTCAATCAGTGGCTGCGGCACATGGCCGTGCAGGCGCTATTGGCCAACAACGAGGGCGGCATCGGCACGATGCGCGGCGACGACACGGCTCTGTATCGCGGCGCGATCGACACGCGGTTTATCATCGCCCCGCACGATCTCGACACCTCGCTCGGTTTTTCCAACAGCAACGTCAACCAACTGATCATTCATCGACGCAACAATACCTACACGAACCTGTCGAATCTGGTCACCCATCCGGCGTTGTATCCGCTGCTATACGGGCACATCGAAGAGCTGCTGGCCACGTTCTTCAATCCCGAGACCATGAACCCGTTGATCGATCGGGTGTATGGCGAGGGCGACGGCGATTGGATTTCGACCGTCCAGATCAACATCGTGAAGCAATTCGTCGTCACCCGCGCGGCCGTCATTCGGGCGGAAATGGACCGCGACGCGATCATCCCGGTTTCGCCACACAACCTGATCGATTTGCCGGAGCAGTACCGCTATTTGGCCGATCAACAGCAGTGGCTACGGGTTTCGGAAATCATGTTCAACCCCGACGGCGACGATGAGCTTGAGTTCATCGAACTGGTGAACATGGCGCCTGTGGGCAGCGCGCCGCTCGACCTGCGGGGCGTTCACTTCACCGACGGCATCCTGTTTGGCTTCGTCGAAGACACGCCGATTCCCAGCAGCGCGGCGGGCGCGTCGGTGCTTGAACTGGCACCCGGCGAGCGGACGTTGGTCGTGAAGAATCGCCAGGCGTTTCTCGATCGTTACGATCCGGATCGCACGAACGTCGAGTTGCAGAATCGCATCGCCGGTGAGTTTGGCGCCGGCCGCCTGAGCAATGCGGGCGAGCAGATTCGCCTGGAGGGCCGCTTGGGCGAGCCGATTCTCGAATTCAGCTACAAAGATTCGTGGTTCGCGCGCACCGACGGCGGCGGTTTTTCGCTCGTCTTGCGCGACGAGATTGATGCCTCGACCGATCGGGCCGCTTGGGGCAATAAGTCAACGTGGCGGGCCAGCCAGTTCGTCGGCGGAGCGCCGGGCGAGCGCGACGGCGGACTCAATCCCAACTCGATCGTGATTAACGAAATCCTCACGCACACCGATGCCGCCGCGGCGGGTGACTGGATCGAGTTGCTCAACACGACCACCGAACCGATCGATATCTCCGGCTGGTATCTGAGCGATTCGGCGTCGAATCTTCGCGAATTCCGTATTCCCGACGGAACGATCGTGCGCGGCGGTGGATTCGTAAAGTTTGAACAGTTTGCGGCCGGCGGCTTCGGAGACACCACAGACAACAACCCCGGCGCATTCGGCCTCAGCGAGCGGGGCGATACATTGCGGTTGGCCGCGGTCGACAATTCGCTGATTCGCGAGAACATCGACGCGCTGCACGTGCTCGACGACGGCAGCATCATTTTCTCGACGACTGCCAACGCAGTATTGGCGGGCGAAGGCAGCACGCTCTTGATTGGCAACGGAGACTTGGTGCGTTACAACCCGGCGACCGGCACGGCGGTGATGTTCCTCTCGGAGAAGATATTCGTTGGCGGGAATGAGAATATCGATGCGCTATTTGTCGATGAGCGTGACGGTTCGGTGATCTTCTCGACGGCCGGCCCGGCGGCCTTGGCCGTGCCGCAACTCCTCGGAGATCCAACGCTGCTGGAGTTCGACGACGGCGATCTGATCCGCATCACCCCGGGCGCGGGTACCGATTTGGCGGCGGGGCGGTTGGGGCTGGCTGCGGTGGCGCGTGTCTTTTCAGAAGATTTGTTCGAGGTCAATCCCGGCGAGACGTTCGTTCGGGAAAACATCGACGCGGTCTTTATTCGCGACAACGGCGCCTTCATTATTTCGACGACCGGCCCGGCGACGCTCGGCACGTTGGTGATCGACGACGGGGATCTGATCGAGATTACCGCCGGCAACACGTCCGATCTGGCCGCCGGGGTGCTCGGCAATGCGACGGTCCGGCGGATCGTGTCGGAGGCGATTTTTGCGCTGAATGTGGGCAGCACGGTGCCGACCGAAAACATTGATGCGGTCCATTTCACTTTCCAGGAGGGCCAAATATCGAGTGTCGTGCTCTCAACGGTCGGCAGCGCAACGTTGGCGGGCGTCATCCCGCCGCTGCAATTTACAAACGCCGATCTGGTTGAAATTACGCCGGGAGCCAGGGCGAATCTGTCAAACGGACGACTCGGTGCTGGGGCCAGTGCTCGACTGATCTTTGAGGAAGACCCGGCCGACGGAAGCATCACCTTCTTCGGCGACGTGGCAGGCTACCGCGACACGGCAAAGTTTGGCGCGGCCGAGCGCGAGGTGACCTTTGGATTGCATGTCACGAGCGACGGCACGACCGATCTGGTTGCCCAAAGCCGGCCGACCCCCCGCCGCCCCAACGCGCTGCCCAAAGTGGGACCGGTCGTCTTCAACGAGATCATGTACAACCCACTCGTCGGCGGTGACGAGGCCGAGTACATCGAACTGCGAAACATTACCGATCGCGACGTGCCGCTGTTCGATCCGCTGTTTCCGGTCAACACCTGGAAAATCACCGGCGGGGTCGATTTCGTGTTTCCGGTTCGCATTACTCTGCGGCCGGGTCAGTTGCTGCTCGTCACGCCGACGGCGCCGGAACGGTTCCTCGAGAACCATAGCGTTCCGCCAGAGGCAATCGTTGTCGGTCCGTTTTCCGGTCGACTTGCCAACTCCGGAGAGACCATACGTCTGCGAAAGCCGGCCAGCCCGGACGAGTCGGCGCCGCTGGCGATGATTCTCGTCGACGAAGTGAGCTACAACGACACGGCTCCCTGGCCGCTGGAGGCCGACGGCCTTGGCACGGCCCTGCGGCGCCGCGAGATCGATCAATACGGAAACGACCCCATCAATTGGGAAAACAGTCTGTTCGGTGGAACTCCCGGTGATCTGCCCGTTCCTCCGAGGGTCGCAGCGGTGATCCTTTCCGGCAGGCAATGGTCGCCCGCGTTCGTCGGTTATCTGGCAGACCAAGGCCTCGGTGTCGGCGGCTTTTCGATTCCGTCCGGCGCCGATCAACTCACAACAATTCCCTGGAGCGGCGTCGACATGATCCGTATTCGGTTCAGTGAAAACGTCACGATCGCAGTCGACGATCTAGAGCTTATCGGCGTCAACACGCCCGCGCAAACCTTCCGCCGCTTCCGGTACGACGCCAATCAGTTTCTGGCCACTTGGACGCTCGCCGGGCCGCTACAGGCCGACCGCGTGCTGCTGCGGCTGAGCGACACGATTGTCGACGACGTGAATCTGAAACTCGACGGGAATTGGGACAACGGCAACGATCAATTTCCCTCCGGCAACGGCTCGATCGATGCCGAAGACGATTTTCAATTTCGCCTCACCGTGCTGCCCGGCGATGCCGCTGCTTCCGGTCGCATCGATCGCGGTGATTTGCTGGCGATTCTCAGGCGGCTATCGGTGGACGTTGACGACGACCAGTACGATCCGCGTCTCGATTTAGACGCCGATGGACGTATTACGCTGGCCGACCTGCGCAGCGTGCTCTATCGCCTTGGTGGCCAGTTACCGAGCGGAGAGCCAAACGTCTCTACCGGCTCCTCGGCCTTCATTGCCATCGACGAAGTGTTCGATCGCGCCGGTCGCGGCCCGATCAACGCAGAAGTGGGCGGAGCTGGTGGGACGGAATCGAATGCCATTGGTGCCGCAAGGCGTGCCAGAGGGGCGGACCGAGAGGCACCTTCGCTGCAAAGTCGCGATCTCACGATCCGCGGGCGCCGCGCGCGCTCGCCGCTAAAGCGTCTTCAGGCGACCGCCATCGATCGTGTAATGCAAGAGGCTCCCGACTCGCACCGATCCGCTCGCCGCCGATCTTGATGGGCGAAACAAAGGGCTTACGTCCAAAACAATCCGGTCCAGCGTTGCGACACCGATATTGCCGTGATACAATGACAAAGCTCGGAGCAAGAGCAGAAACTAAAGTTTGGCCCAATTGACAATGTCGGGAAATCTGCGTTTTGTGCTGGACGTTCTGTCGAAAGTATCCTGGACAAATTGGAGAATCGCAATGATTACAATCTTCACAAGGTGTGTTCTGTTATTACCGATGATTTTCGGCATGTGTGCCGTCAACCTCCAGGCAGTGCCGTTGCGCGCTGCGCAGTCCAACGATACCGCGCGAACGTGGACGGACGTGACCGGAAAATACAAGATTGAAGCCACGCTGATCGATTACAACCAGGGCAAGGCACAGTTGAAGAAATCGAACGGCAAGGTGGTCTCGGTGCCTCTGTCCAAGTTGAGCGCGCCGGACCGTAACTACGTTCGGCAGTGGTCGAAAGATCGACGTAAGAAGGTGACGAAGGGTAAGGTCGAAAAGAGGAAGGCCAAGAAACCCGACCAAGAGAAATCCACACCTGTCAATCCGAATCTAGATTTGCCAATTGGCGATGTGACGAAGATCACGCGGACTCATGAAATTAGCGGTAGCAAGGTTCTCGGCGGCAACTGGAAAAGGAAATCCGCCAAGGGCAAGCAGTTCGCAATCGTACACGTTGCCTCGGAGGAAGTTATTAAGAACGTCCCGTTTTCCGAGTCCAAATGTCAACTTAAGGATAAGGTAGGCAATACCTATTCATGCTTGGGCCTGTATCTAACTTACGGTCTGGCTACCGGAGTCAAGAAAATGAGTGCCTCAGGAAAGAAAGGCGATCCGTACGAAAACCAGTTCGTCTTTGAAGTTCCGAACGGAACTCGAGAATTGTCTGTCCTTTACGACGGTAAGCAAGTCGGCAAATTTTCGTTCAAGCCAAAGTAGATCCTTGCGGCGGCGTCAAGTACGTGCTTCCGTCGGGGCCACTCTCTTTGAAACAAAGAGGTCAAGACCTCTTTGATTCTTCCTAGTCCCATTCCGCTCATCGCCTGCCCTGATGATCGTGAAAGCGGGCGATGATCTCCCAAGCTTCGTCGGGCGAATCGGCGTCGCAACAAAGAGGTGATCGGCCATTCGGTACGAGTGCCAACACATTGGCTCACTTAAACCGTTTCCATGTCGAACTTGATCGCACTGGTGTTGGTGGACCGGTTGGGCGGCGCGGAAATCCGGGCGAACTCCGTAGCGCATGTCTTCCAGTCCAGCTTCGTGCCGCCGTCCCATCTGACGGACCATCCCGCCTGGTTATCGAGCAAGGCTACGGCGTCGATGTAAATCACCAGAAACTGGGAAGGGCTCATTCCTGCATAGGCACCACCCCACTTGGAGACCAATTGGCCCATCTCGCGCGAGCCAATAACCCGGCGATCTTTCGTTACCGTCGCCAGCTTTTTAAGGCCCTTAACTTTCATGTTCTTGACCAGCTTCACCTCGTCGACGAGGAAAGAGTACGCATATAACAGCTTGCTAGGCAGGCGTCGCTCGTCCGTCGCGGTCGGCACGTGGGGCTGCGAGACAAAATGGTCCACGCCGAGGGGAGCCGCGGCCCGCTGTTTTTTGCCCCAGGGTGAGACCGGTTTTCCACGAAGTTCCAACTCCGCCACGATCGCGGCTATCTTGGTGGTGCTTTCAAACTCCAGCGTTGCAAACCGAAGGCCATATTGAAGAACGGATGTTCGCCCAGATCTCACATCGCGTCTGATCTGGGTGTAGCGATTGGCATTGACCGCGTTTTGCAGTTCGAAAAGGACCGATTCGGCCATGTAAATACCGGAAGTCAATCCAGAGCTCTCGTTCAGACAGGCGTCCCTGGAGACGTGAATCGTCGTCTTGTCTGCATGGCATTCCTCGCCGCGTTGCCGCACCTCAATCGTTGCCCCCGCTCTTCCCGCCGTTGCCATCAACGCTTTGGCGATGGGACTCCAACTACAACATGATGTGAGATCCTCGGCAAGGCTTTGATCGCCATAGCCAGAGATATTGACACCTTCGACCGTTTTGCTCATATCGCGACTCCCGTTTTTCTGTTTTGTCCACCATTCACAGCACAGGCGGAAACCGATTCTAGCTGAAGCGGAGCGCCAATTCAACGGTCTCAAAAGCTGATGATAATCAAGTAAAACGCTATACGTGTCTAAATCAGCCCGCTTGTATCTAATCGAGTACCTAATTCCGTATCTAATTCCTGCCCCCGCTGGCGGAATAATCAGATACGCGGGAAGGCTGGGCGAGACTCCAATCATTGGACCCCGCGAAACCGCCCCGCCTAAGAAACGGGGCGTTATTTTTGATTCTGTAGGATTCGGTCAACCGTTGATCGGTGAATCAGCAACCTATCGGCGATTGCCTCCGATGCTACACCGGACGCCCGTAGCCGTATCACGTCGGCTACTTTGTTCGCTGCCGTTCTGTTGCGACTGCCCCTGCTAACCCTATTCCTGCCCTTGCTCATCATGTCCGCGTTATTGTCCGCGTTAGTGCCCAGAAACAGGTGAGAGGGATTACAGCAAGGCGGGTTATCGCAATCGTGCAAAACCTGTAGCCCCTGAGGCACGGGCCGCCCGTTAGCGAATTCCCACGCTAACCGATGAGTCCTCAGCATTGCCGGTAGTTGGCCTTTGGTGTTTGCGATAGTTCCGTAGCCCTTAGGCCCGCAATAGCCCTGCCAGACCCAACAGGCGAACGAATGAGGCAAGGGCTGGGGCAAGAACGAATCGAACCGCTCGCGTAGTGGTTTTGCTTTTCGTCGCATTTTTCGTGACCCTTTTCATAGTTTAGTTTCTATTCCTTACAGTTGAAAAACCGACGATCTTCGCCGCAGGCGATTCTATTTCTATTCTATTTACAATGTATAAGTTTAGTTCTATTTGCGTGCCATTTTGCGAGCTACCTTTGGGGGGTGGCCGTGCCATTTTGCGGTATCTCCAGGCCATTTTGCGGTATCTCGATTCTGGCCGGTAGAGTGACCCGATAGCCCTGTTTCGTCCGTTCGCGGAGAATCAGACCAGCCGCGTCTAGTTCGGCCCCGGCCCGTTGCCAAGTATCATCAGAATATCCAAGCAAGTGGACAAGCTGAGAATTCCGCACGCCGAAGGCCCGCGACTTATCCCACTTGGCCCCGCAACTGAATCGGCAGAACCCCAGCAACAGCAACGCGGGAAAACTCAGGTCAGGCCAGAAGTGAAACCAGACGCGGGGCACTTGGATATGGTCGCTCATATCGTGGAACAACTCGCGGAGCCAATCCCCCTCAGAACGCGGTAGGCTGTACTCAAGGCCGCGATCAGTGTAGGCGGTTTTGACTAGCCCCTCGGCGACGAACGCCCGTAGATGCCTCTTGCACGTCCTGAGGGGTACGCAACCGTTGCGAGCAAGAGCGGCGGGAATCCCGCAAGGCCGCTTTCCAGACTGCATAGCCCAAAGTGCGGCGATTGTCCGCGAGCGGTTGCCCAGTGTCTTGACCAGAACGTGAGGAAAAACCAGATAGCCGCCATCAGGATATCGGCACTGGTTGCTGAGATTAGAATTATACTTGACAAGAGACCGTGTATCGAGTATCATGTTGGGGTGTCCTTCGGGGTCAGAAACTGTAAGGGCACCAAACCACCTAACCCGGTTGTGTTACAAGCACGACCGGGTTTTTTCGTAGGTTGATTCAGTTCCCTCAGTATACCACTCTGGGGATAGTGTCAACCTAATTCTGGGGATTCTCCCCGCCTCTCCCCGCCTGCCTCTGGCCACCGCTGGCCCGGCCTCTGATAATTGCCTCTAAATTCCGCTAGGCTGGTCTACCTCTACCGCTTTTTTTACTCCACTGACCCGATAGGTGACCGGATGGCAAAGCAACGAAAGCAGCTAACCCCCGCAGAGAAGCGAGCAGCCCAGGCGAAGGCACGCGAGACGCGAGCAAAGCGAACACCCGCAGAAAACGCGGCGATCCGCAAGCGGCGAGCGAAAAAGCAAGCGGAGAGAGACGAAGCAAAACTCAAAGCGATATTAGATAGCACGCCAAAGCAATCAAAGCGCATGTCTACAGAGGCCAAGCTTGCCCAGATCAGGGCAGAGGTAGCCGCCGAGAAAAAAGCAAAGGCCGCGAAACGAAGCAAGGCAAGTAAGAAAGCAGCCGCCACCCGTAAGCGAAACAAAGAGAAACAGGGGAACACCAAACTAGAAAAGCTACTCGCCAACATACGATCAGCAGACAACGCGGCAGCGATAGAGATATTGCGAGGCTTGATCGACTAGCCCAGAGGCGAATCCGTTTAACATTCTTGACACCAGCCCCAAAAAATCCGAAACCGTGCTACAATGCGGATCGACTAGCGTTATCCAACCGATTGGAGCGATACCCCTATGACAACCACCAGCCCCGCTATTGTCGCCCCAGTGCCCGCAGCTCTGCCTCCGCCTCCGTCCGCGACGATATTAGACGCCCTCGCGGCAACAGGCCCGCCGCCCAGCACGTTGCCCGCCGACACTGCCGAGATAACCCGCCGATATCTTGCGGGCGAGACAATGGAGGCAATCGCCCAGAGTGTTGGCCTATGTCGCCAAACGGTTTCCAAACGAATCCGCGAGGGGTTTGCTGAGGCGGCCGATCAGCTTACCGATCAGCGGGCAATCAACCTGGTGGTCGAAAGTAGTTTCTATTGGGAGCGTGCCCGCGATAGGGCAGACCGCAAATGTGACGCGGCGATGAGTGAGGCAGCGGCGATACATTGGGCGAGTGAGGCCCGAAAGTGCCAATCGCAAAAAGACAAGTTGCATTTTCGGGCGGGTCTGATTCCTACGCTTGATCCTGAAAAGCTTTATCAGAAACCTAGCGACCAAATCCCGCACGGTCAACGCAAAGGGGAGGAAGAACCTAACGGACCACTGACCCCAGAGCGGCGAGCCGAGATAGAGGAAGAGTTGATCCAAGCAATGCACCGGGGGAGAATCCTAACCTAGAACCGCGAACCCTAACGAAAGCGAATAGCACAATGGGAAACACTAGACCCCAGCAATTTAGCAGCCTTGACGAATTAGAAATAGCCTGCGGCGGCCTGAGGAAAGCAACAGACGACGCTATCCGTTCCGGGCTGCAAAGCCTGCCGGGAGTGCTTGACCTTCCTCTTGATCCTCCCGCCGATCCTGAGGCCGATCCTGAGGGAGGCGGCGACGATGAGAACTAAAGGCCCCAGAGAGTTTGCCGGCGGGCGGAACAACAAGAGAAAAGTTATCCGGCGATCGGTTCAAAAACCGAAACCGAAACCCGCCCCAGCCGAGAATACCCCAGAAGCAAAACCAGCCCTCACGCAAAAAGAGAAACACCAACAGCGACGAATCAAGTTAGGATTAGAACCTGATGAGGGCGGCGACACACCAGCGGAGTAACATCATCACACCCGTTGTCTACGTCGCCGGTAGAAGCTCAAGCCAAGCTATCACCTACTGACCCAAATAAGCCTTGGCTTCAGATTCAAACTTCCCGAGTTTGGTTTCCCTCAAATAGGTTCGATAGGCTTCAGGAGTGTCTTCGCTAACGGCTTTGGCCCAAAGCTGTCGCTCGGCGTTTTCGTATAAGTCATGTTGTGAGTATCCGAAGACCGAGAAGAGTTTGGATAACAGGGCTTCATTCATCCCTTTGCTGTCCTCGGCAAGTTTATATACGGCCTCTGCCAAATCCGGATGTCCCCATCTTGCATCCGGGCCGAGGGCAATGAGTTCACGAGCCGCACGCTTTCGTCTTTTCAATTCATCATTCGTCAACATGTCAAAAAGGACTCTAACTTTGGTTGCATGACGCTGATAATATCTCGTTGCCTCATCACTGAGTCCGCCGCGGCGATGGTCGTTCATGGATCTCACGACTAATTGCTCTTTCTTATTAGGATCAGCCTCGACCGCTATGTAAGCCCGAAACGCCCAGACCTGCGAATCACGTCCGAATTCGATGGCGTGCAGAAGGAAAGGAATGGTCTCTGCAGCCTCATTTCCTACCTCCTCAACGATTTTACACAACGCCTCCGCAGCTCTCCACTCCACATTAAAGTGCCTGTTCCTCAAGAGACTACAGAGAAACAAGACCTCAGGTAGGGCTTCCGCACCGACCTTGCAAAGCGCTTCAAGCTTCTTTAGGTGAGGATCCCGTGCTAAGTCCTTCTCTTCCTTAGTTCTGTACCAGTCGCTGTCTCCCTCGAAGTCCCGCAGGACACCTCTCTCGTCACCGCTCTTCAAGTAATCTACGAGGAGTTGGACTTCCTTGGGCATTCTTGATAGCTTTGGCTTTTCCTTGGAAGTCATCGCCGCATAAATCTCATCAAGCTCATCAGCTTTTGTGGCCTCTCGGTGCGTGTCGGTCGCTGTCTCCGTCGGCGGCGGCGTCGCCGCGTGCTTTTGACCCGATGGTTCTGGAAACACCCCTTCCAACTCCGTGAGCATGGATGCAGAAAACCACTCGCCATCTTCTCCCTGCTTCACCAGATCATCCGGGTTGACTTCATCAGCGAGGACCATTATCTGTAAATCAGTGAGGCCCATAGGCCCAATTACATTGCCCTTAATCTTACAATAGATGTTTGTCACCTTATGGAACGGCGGAGTAGGGCAGGTGAACGGTGCCTTGCATCCCGGACAGTTAACCTGCGTGCCACTCACCTTGGAGTCAACGTTAAGACGCACATTGCAGTGCGGGCAGTTGATCGAAAACTTCATGCGTCACCGTAGTTGATGATTTTGAATATGCGTGTCTTGGCGAGTGAGTTCTACGCCCGTCCCACCAAGGGTTTCGTGTCCAATAGCGGCAGCCTAGCCACCCTCGGTGTCGATTGCAAGCAACTACTAGCTCCAAATACCCGGAGTAGGCGAATCCGCACATATACGGTGGTTTGGCGGGAAAGGCGGGCGATATTCCCGCTCCCGCCCTCCCTGCCCTCCCTGCCCTCCCTGCCCAGGCAGATAGCCTCCAATCAAGTGAACACAACAGAGGGGCGGGAAAATCCAAGTCTTTCCAAGGGCGGGCAACAGCCCCATAGAAAGCCCTTTTTCAGACCAGGGCGGGACACATTAGATATAACCATAGGTAGAGAGAGCATAGAAGCAAGAGTATAGAAGCCCTCTCCCCCTGCCTCACGTAGCAATAGAAGCAAAGCAAGAGAATCAACAGCATCCAATCAAGTGGATATCTACGCTCACTCTGAGCAACACAGCTACGAAGCAAGCAACTCTCTCAGCGAACCTCAGATTCCCTCATTCTGCTACGCCGATATGGCCGTGAGAAGAGAAAATCAGATCGACAATCAGCGGGAATCCGTTATCAGATCGACGACAATTAGATACGATTAGATACGATCTGCGGTTTCAAAACCTACCGCCTGCCCAGCTAAGCCTAGCCCGCTAGAGTCTAAGCCTCATAGCTCAGCGGTTAAGATAACCGCTGTAGAAACGCAGGGGGCAAGGAAACGAAGGCGCCCAGATTCTTTGTATCTTCCTAATCCGACTCCGCTCTACGCCGGCCCTCAATGCTCGTGAAAACGAGCAATGATCTCCCAGGCTTCTTCCGGTGATTCGGCGAAGCTGATCAAATCGAGATGCGCATCGGCGATGACGCCTTCGTCGGCGAGAAATTGAAAATCGATCACCCGGCTCCAATACTCGCGGCCGTAGAGAATGATCGGGATCTCCTGCATCCGCTGGGTTTGCCTGAGGGTCAGCGCGTCGAACAATTCATCCATCGTGCCGAAGCCGCCGGGGAAAACAACCAGTGCTTTGGCCCGCAACAAGAAGTGTAGCTTGCGCAGTGCGAAATAGTGAAACTGAAAACATAACTGCGGGGCGATGTAAGGGTTCGGCGCCTGTTCCGCCGGCAACGTGATGTTCAGCCCGATGCTCTTGGCGCCGACGTCGAACGCCCCGCGATTGGCGGCTTCCATAATGCCTGGTCCGCCGCCGGTGGTGACGACGTATTCACAGCGGTCGTCGCGCTGGCATTTCTCGGAGACCAGCCGCGTGAACTGCCGCGTCGCTTCGTAATAGTGGCTCTTGGCGGCAATCCGCTCGGCGCGATGCAGCGTGCGGGCAAGTGCCTCGTCGTCGGGCGAGGCAGCCAGCGCCGCCTTGGCCGCATCGACTTTCTTTTGAGTCTCTTGCGGTTCGACAATTTGCGTGCTGCCGAAGACCACGATCGTCGAATGGACTTCCTGCTCGGCCAAGATCATTTCCGGTTTGAGCAATTCGAGCTGCATCCGCACAGGCCGCAGTTCCTCGCGGGCAAGGAACTCGCTGTCCTCTTCGGCCAGACGATAACTGGGCGAAGCGAGAATTTCTCGCAGGTTTTCGTCCGCGTTGTGGTTCATGAGATGCCCTCCGCCGTTAGCTCGAACGATTCGCCCAGCTCCGGAACGATCACGTTCCAGCCGCGCGAAGTTTTCAACTCCTGGGCCAGCGCCGCGGCGCTATCCGGCTCGCCGTGTGTGAGAAACACGACCTTCGGATCGGGCAAAGGCTTAAGCCAGCGCAGTAACTCACTGCGCCCCGCGTGGCCGCTGAGGCCGGAGATGCAGTCGAGGGCCGCTTTGACCGGCACGTCGCGGCCGTGAATCCGCAACGTCCGCGCGCCGTCTTGCAACCGCCGTCCGCGCGTGCCCGCGGCCATGAATCCGCCCAGCACGATCGTATTTTTTTCATCGGGCAGCCGGCGCCGGAGATGATGCAGAATCCGCCCGCCGGTCATCATGCCGGCGGAAGAGATCACCACGGCCGGGCCGTCGACGTCGTTGATGGCCTTCGACTCGGCCACCGAACGCGCCAGATGGACGTTTCGCCCGTCGAGCACACAGGCCGCGCCGCTTAGCTCGCCCTCGCTCAGATCGTGATCGGCCGCATGGTCGCAGTAGATGTTCGTGGCGTTGATGGCCATCGGGCTGTCGAGAAAGATCGGCAGTTCCGGGATGCGATCTTGTGAGATCAAAACCCGCAGCAAGTAGATCAGTTGTTGAGCGCGACCAACGGAAAACGAGGCAATGAGCATCACGCCGCCGCGGCGGATCGCGTCGGTCACGACCCTTTCGAGCTGGTCGAGCAGATCAGAGTCGGGGTGATCGCGATCGCCGTAGGTACACTCGCAGATCAGCACGTCGCACTCCGGCGGCGGGCTGGGATCGTGATAGAGCGGCGCGTCGTAGCGGCCGACGTCGCCCGAGAAGGTCATCCGTAGCGGGCGGGCGGCGTTGCGGACTTCGACTTCGATCGTGCATGAGCCGAGCAGATGCCCGGCGTTGTGATAGCGCATCCAAATCGGCTCGGCCGGCGAGAACCAGTTGTCCATCGGCACCGTGCGAAACAGCCTCAGCGTGCGAGCCACGTCGCCCGATTCGTACAGCGGCAGGGCCGGCTTGTGTTTCGAGAAGCCCTTGCGGTTGGCATAATCCGCATCGCGCTCTTGGTTTTTGGCTGAGTCGAATAAGATCAACTCAGCCAGATCGTCGGTGGCGGCCGTGCAGAGCACCTTGCCCTTGAAACCCTGGCGAACCAGCCGAGGTAAATAGCCTATGTGATCGAGATGGGCGTGCGTCAGCACAACACTATCGACCGAGGCCGGATCGAACGACGGCTTCTCCCAGTTTTTCTGCCGCAGTTTTTTTTGGCCCTGGAAAAGTCCGCAGTCGACGAGCACCCGGGCGCCGTCGGCCTCGATCAGATACTTTGAACCGGTGACGGTTTCGGCAGCGCCGTGGAAAGTAAGTCGAGCCATGGATCGAGTGTAGGGTGGGCACTGCCCACCGCGCCTGAGAAATCCTAAATCCTAAATCCGAAATACTAAACAAATACGAATGTCAGAATGTCTCAAATCCAAAACACGCCAGATGCCATCGCTGGTTTCGAGTTTTCCGATTTTGAAGATTCGAATTTGTTTAAGATTTCGTGCTTCGTGCTTTTGTCGCGGTGGGCAATGCCCACCCTACGTGCCTTGCAGCCAAGGTAACAGGGGAGCGATTCGCTGGCAATGGCCAACGGCGCAGGTCATGCTCCGCATGACGATATTTGTTTGTCATGCAGAGCATGACCTACATTGGCCCCAACGTCGGCAGCCACTGGACCGCGATTCTCCAGATGACCAAATAGCCGAGCGTTGCGAGCATCTGCCAGGCCGATAGCGGTGCGGGCGGCAACCGGCCGGCGATACGGCGGATGATCGCATACACGCTTTGCAGCACGATCGATCCGCAGCCCACGGCAACGGCCCCCTGCCAGCCGAGAAAGACACCGACGGCGACGAGCGGGAAATAGACGTTGGCCAACTGCGTTTTTCTGCCGACCTTCGGCTGCATCTGTTGTTGTTTTCGCCGCTTGCGTCTCTTTCTCGGCTGCTGCTGTTCGGCTGCTTCGGAGCGGCGGCGCATGGCGTCGACCGTCTCGAAGACCGACGGCCAGGCGGCGGTGCGCATCATCAGCCCTGCCATGACCCCGAGGAAGGCGCCGACGATCCACGCTCCTTGGTCGCCACTCCCCAGCGGATGCAGCGGTGGCCAGAATATCGGCGCGACGAGACCGACCAAGAGCGTGCCCACGATCAATCGCAGCGGCACAAACAGCTCGTCGCATTCGATCAAGGCGGCGCACACGAGCGAACATAGCAGCAGCAAGTGATACGCATAGATGGCCCAAAGGTCCGCCGGAATGTGGCCCTCACTGAGCGTTCGCCCGGGCAGATTGCCGCCGCCGCTGATGACCTCGAATCCGGCCAGGAAGGCGAAGATTGCCACGACCAGCGCCTCGACCAACGGGTAACGCGGCGATATTTTCAGGCCGCAATCGAAGCAGCGGCCCCGCAACATCAACCAACCCAACACCGGCACGTTATGGAACCAACGAATATCGTTCCCACAACTCGGGCAGTGCGAACCGGGCTGGACAATACTCATCCCTCGCGGCCACCGGTAGACCACGACGTTCATAAAGCTGCCGACGATCCCGCCCACCAGGCCGCACCAAAGAACGAGGAGCCAGTTGAGGTTGTCGGACATAGGTCGCAGGCGGTGAGAAGAGATCGTTTAACCGCAGGAGCGTGGGCTATGCTACAGCATGACTAACAGCGTGTCACGTAGCGATGAGCGACAAAACATTGCTGAACTGAGCCGCGAAGCGTCTGGGGCGTGGTCTTGGAGATTGTATCAGGCGGCGGGCAGGCCCGATACCGATTTGCGACGGACATGGTGGGGGCGAGATGCGGCGTGGCGAGCCTGATTCAATCTGCTTGTGGGAACTGATACAATGGCCGCAGACCTAGAGGCTCACGCCGCCTGCTTGTTCTCTTTTCTCGGAGGGCCCGATATGGATCGCAGCCGTAACACGGTTATCACACTTGTGACTTGCTTGTTTCTCACCGGCACGGTCCTCGCCGCCGACGGCAATCGGCTGACGTATCTCGACGAGTTCTCTAATCCCTATTACGTCCATCGCGATTTTCCCAAGCTGACGACGCCGCAATGGATCGGCGAGAAAGGCGTGGAAGCGGTGGTCGTGCTGGCGATTGACGACATGCGCGGACACGAGCGGTGGGAAGCTTACCTGCGGCCGATTCTCGAGCGACTCAAGAAGATCGACGGGCGGGCGCCGGTGAGCATCATGACCTGCACGATCGATCCGCGACACGCGCACTTGCAGCGCTGGCTTAAGGAGGGTCTGAATCTGGAGGTTCATACGATCGACCACCCCTGTCCGCTGCTGCAGGGCGGTGACTTTGCCAAGGCCAAGAGCACGTATGACCGCTGCGTTGATTTAATGTCGGCCGTGCCCAACAATCGCCCGGTGGCGTTTCGGATGCCGTGTTGCGATTCGCTCAATACGCCCAGCCCTCGGTTTTACGCGGAGATATTCAACAAGACGACGGCCAAGGGGAATTATTTATCGATCGACACGTCAGTTTTTCAGGTGTTTACGCCGGGCGACGCCTCGCTGCCGCGCGACTTGGTGTTCGACGGCGGCCGCGAGCGATTTCGCAAATACATTCCTTTTCCGTCGTTCGTCAACACGATCGAAAATTATCCGTATCCTTATCCGATCGGCCGGCTGTGTTGGCAATTTCCCTGCATGGTGCCGAGCGATTGGGAGGCCCAACATCTGCACAAGCCGAACAATCCCAAAACGGTCGAGGACATGAAAGCAGCGCTCGATTTGACCGTGCTCAAACAGGGCACGTTCAACCTGGTGTTTCATCCGCACGGCTGGATGCGCAGCGATCAGGTGATCGAGTTGATCGACCATGCAGTGAAGAAACACGGCAAGAAGGTGAAGTTCTTGACGTTTCGCGAGGCGCTGGCGCGGATGAACGAGCACCTGCTCGCCGGCAATCCACTGCGCGCAGCCGACGAGGAAAACAGCGGCGGCGACAACGGCGTGCGGCTGATTGATCTGAACGACGACGGATATCTGGACGTGGTGATCGCCAACCAGAAGATGCGGCGGACGCGGCTTTGGCTGCCGGAGAAACGCACCTGGCTCGAAGGCAGTTTCCCGGTGCCGATGGTCGAGGTCGATTCGACCGGCAAACCGCGCGACGGCGGCGTCCGATTTGGCGTGGACAAAGCGGCCACCTATGCCATCTGCCGCAACGAGCGAACCGCGGGAATGTGGCGATTCCCAGCGAGTGGGCAAGTGAAGTGGATTGAGGAAAAAGACGCCCTGCGGGGGTTGGAAATCGACGGCAAGCCCGTGCTCACGTCGGCCGGCGGCAAAGATCGCGGCGTGCGGCTGCGCGATCTCGACGGCGACGGGACGAGCGAGTTGATCGTCGGCAATCCTTCGCAAAGCGCCGTGTTTCGCTGGAACGCTGGAGACAAGAAATGGTCACGGTTGGACTTTCAATTGCCGCCGGGTGCAACCATCGTCGATGCCGCCGGGCGCGACGCGGGCTTGCGATTTGTCGACGTGAACGAAGACGGCCACGACGACGTAATTTTCTCCAACGAGTCCCGTTATTCGCTGCACCTGTTCGAGTCGATCGAGACCGGCTGGTCAACCGAAGTGCTCGCCGGCGCCCGAGGGACCGGCAAGACCGACCTCCCGATGATCGTCCGCGCCGGCAGCAACAACGGAGCCTGGTTTCACTCCAAGCATCTGTGGGTGCAGAACGAAAACACGGCCCGGTTGCCGAATTTGGTCGACCGGCGATCGTTCGCCGAGTTGCTGGCCGCGGGAAGCAAGAAAAAGCCGGCGACGACAGTTAGAAATGCCGGCGGCCCACTGCGCAGCGTCGGCGTGGCGAAGATCGACATCACGCCCAATTACCCCGTGCGGATGAACGGCTTTGGATCTCGCCGCGCGGAGTCGGAGGGCGTCACGCAAAGGATTTGGGCCAAGGCTCTCGCCCTCGGTGGCGACGATGACAAGCCGGCCGTGTTGATCACCGTCGACAATCTCGGCATTCCGGCCGAGTTGCGGGCCACGATTGTCCAGCGGCTCAAGAAAAGGACCGGCATTTCCGCCGACCGCATTGCGCTGACCGCCACCCATACGCACACCGCGCCGATGCTCAAGGGCAACAACACGACGCTGTTCGGGCTGCCGATTCCGCCGGCGCATCAGCAGCACATCGACCGCTACACGGCGGAGTTGATCGACGCCATCGAAAAGGTCGCGCTGGCCGCACTGGCCGATCGCCAGCCGGCTCGGCTTGCCTGGAATATCGGCCGAGTCGGTTTCGCCCGCAATCGCCGCACCAAGGGCGGCCCGGTCGATCACGATCTGCCCGTGCTGGTGGTGATCTCGCCCGAGGGCAAGGTGCGGGCGGTCTACACCAGCTACGCCTGTCACTGCGTCACGCTCTCGAACAACAAGATCAGCGGCGATTGGGCCGGCTTCGCCCAGTCGGAGATCGAAAAGCTGTATCCCGGCGCCGTCGCCCTGGTTTCCGTCGGCTGTGGGGCCGATGCCAATCCGGCTTCCGGCGTCACCGGCGCCCGTGTCGAAGCGGCGCAAGCCCAAGGCCGGCAAATCGCCGTCGAAGTCAAACGCCTGCTCGGCGGAAAGCTAAAACCGGTCACTGGCCCGCTCACCGCCCGTCTCGAAAAGATCAACCTTCCGCTTGCGGAATTGCCGACCCGTAAGACCTGGCAACAGCGCGCCGATGGTCGCGGCGCGGTCGCCTATCACGCCCAAGTCCAACTCGCCAAGCTGGCCCGTGGCGAGAAGCTCCGCAGGCAGATTTCCTACACGATTCAAACCTGGTCGTTCGGCAGCGAACTGGCGATGCTGTTCCTCCCCGGCGAAGTTGTCGTCGACTATTCGCTGCGATTGAAACGCCAGTTAGACGGCCGCCGGCTGTGGATCAACGCCTATGCCAACGAGGCCCCCTGTTACATCCCTTCGGAGCGCGTGCTGCGCGAGGGCGGATACGAAGGCGGCGGGGCGATGATCTATTACGATCAGCCGGCCCACTTCGCCCCGGGCTTGGAAGCGAAAATCGTCTCGACGGTTCAGCAGCAGCTCGCGGCGAAGTTCCGAGCGAAATCCGATACGTCGCGGACCGAAGGCATCGCGCCGCTTTCGCCGCGCGAGGCCTTGGCGGCCTTTCGCCTCCGCGACGGAATGCAGATCGATCTGGTCGCCGCCGAGCCGCTCATCGTCGACCCGGTGGCTTTCGATTGGGGACCGGACGGCCGGCTGTGGGTTGTCGAAATGCGCGATTACCCCTCGGGCATCGACGGCAAGGGAAAGCCCGGCGGGCGCATCAAGGTGTTGGAAGATCGCGACGGTGACGGGCGGTACGATCGAGCGCAGATATTCCTCGACGGCATCCCGTTTCCCACCGGTGTAAAGGTCTGGCGCAAGGGCATTCTGGTCACTGCCGCGCCGGAGATATTCTACGCCGAAGACACCGACGGCGACGGCAAGGCCGACAAGCGAACGACGCTGTACACCGGCTTTGGCGAAGGCAACCAGCAGCATCGCGTCAACGGCCTGCGGTGGGGGCTCGACAATTGGCTGTACGTCGGCAACGGCGACAGCGGCGGCAGCATCAAGTCGCTGATCACCGGCAAGGTGGTCAACGTCCGCGGGCGCGATCTGAAAATTCGCCCGGACGAGGGCCTGCTCGACGTGGAAAGCGGCAACACCCAATTCGGTATCAATCGCGACGACTGGGGCAACTGGTTCGGCGGCAACAACAGCAGCCCGATGTGGCATTACGTGCTCAAAGACATTTACCTGCGGCGCAATACGCACGTCGCGCCGCCGAATCCCCGCGTGCAAGTTTCCGTGCAGCCCGGCCCCGCGACGATCTTCCCGGCCAGCCGCACGCTGGAGCGGTTCAACGATTTCGATCGGGCCAATCGTTTTACGTCGGCCTGCAGTCCGATGATCTATCGCGATCAACTGCTCGGCGGCCCGTTTGTCGGTAACAGCTTTGTTTGCGAGCCGGTCCATAATCTGGTCCACCGCGAAATCGTCGCCCCCAAGGGATACACGTTCACCAGCCGGCGGCCCGACGACGAGCAGCGCTCGGAGTTTCTCGCCTCGACCGACAGTTGGTTCCGCCCCTCGATGGTCCGCACGGGTCCGGACGGGGCGCTGTGGATTTCCGACATGTACCGTTTCGTGATCGAACACCCTAAGTGGATTCCCGAGGATTGGCAGAAGCGGCTCGACCTGCGGGCCGGCGAGGGGCGCGGGCGAATTTACCGCGTCTATCCGACGGGACGTAAGCCGCGGCGGCCGATGCGATTGGACAAGCTCGACACCGTGCAGTTGGTCGCAGCGCTCGACAGTCCCAACGGCCCGCAGCGAGACTTGGTGCAGCAAATGTTGTTGTGGCGCGGCGATGAGTCAGCCGTCGCGCCGCTACTAAAACTTCTGCGATCCGCCGCGAGTCCACAGGCCCGATTGCACGCGCTCTGCACGCTTGACGGGCTCGGCGCCATCACGCTCGACGTCGTGCTCGGCGGCCTGCGCGATCCCCATCCCGGCGTCCGCCGCCATGCGGTGCGGCTGAGCGAGCGGTTTGCCGACAAATCGGTCGAATTGCTCGGCGAGCTACGACGCTCCGCCGGCGACGCCGATCCGCAGGTGCGGCTGCAAGTCGCCTACACGCTGGGCCAATGGCATGAGCAGGCTGCCGGCGCCGCATTGGGCGGCATGTTGCAGCGGGCCAAAAACGATCCGCACCTTACCGCCGCCGTGCTCAGTTCACTGCACTCCCAAAACATCGCAGGCGTGCTGGTCGGCGTGTTGGACTCCAACGTAGATTCACCGCCCGCCGAGTTGCTGCAACAGTTACTCTCTCTGGCGGCAACCTATCGCTCGCGGACAGCCGTCGAAGCGGTGCTCAACTATCTGCAGCGCAGGCAAGCCAAGCGAACGCCGGCTTGGAAATACACCGTTGCGGCCGGGCTGTTGACTTCGCTGGAGCGGAGCCAAATGTCGCTATCGAAGCTGCGCAACGATTCTGGCTACGTCGGGCCGACCGCGCTAAAGCACATCGAGACGATCCTGATGCAGGCCCGCAGGGAAGTGGTCGACGCGAAAAGCCCGCCGGCCAATCGTCTGGCCGCCATCATGCTGCTGGGCCGCGACGCCGACAAGTTGCAGAACGATCTGCGTCTGCTGGCCGGGCTGCTCGTGCCGCAAACATCCGGCGCGCTACAGCAGGCGGTTGTCGATCGTCTGGCACGCACCAACAGCTCCGCGGTCGCCAGTCGGCTGATTGCCGGTTGGCGCGGACACGGGCCACGGTTGCGCGCGGCGATTGTCGAGGCGCTATTGCGTCGCGATGATTGGTCGAAAACACTTGTGGCCGCGATCGAATCGGGTAAGGTCTTGCCCAGCGAAATCAGCGCCCGTGGTCGGCAGCAATTGCTCGATCACGGACTGTCCGCGCTGCGAGATCGGGCGAAGAAGCTGTTCGCCGCTTCCACCAACGCCGACCGACAAGCGGTGATCGCCAAATACCGTTCGGTGCTCACCACGCGCGGTGATCGCGCCGCCGGGGCCGCAGTGTTCAAGAAAAGCTGCTCCGCCTGTCATCGGCTCGACGGTGTCGGTAACGACGTGGGGGCCGATCTGGTCGCGCTGACAGACAAATCGCCGCAGACGCTGCTCACCGCCATTCTCGATCCCAACCGGGCCGTCGAGGCGAAATTCGTCGAATATCAAGCCGTCACCACCGCCGGGCTGACCTACCGCGGAATGCTGGCCACCGAAACCGGCGCGGCGATCACCCTCATCGCCGCCGACGGCAAGCGGCACGACATCGTCCGCGCCGAGCTGGAAGCGCTCCGCAGCACCGGCAAATCGCTGATGCCCGAGGGGCTGGAGAAAGACCTAACGCCGAAAGACATGGCCGACGTGATCGCCTACGTGGCCGCCGTTGGTCCGCCACCCAAGAAATTTCCCGGCAACCAACCGAAGCTCGTTCGCCCGGCCGCCAACGGCTCACTCACCTTGCGAGCCGCCGATGCAAGAATCTACGGTCCCAAGATCGTTTTCGAGCCGCAATACAAAAACCTCGGTTGGTGGCAAAGCGACCAGGACCGGGCCGTGTGGTCCATCGAACTGGCCAAAGCCGGCAAGTACGAAGTCACCCTCGACTACGCCTGCCACAACAGCAATGCCGGCAACCGTTTCGTTTTGTCCGTCGGCGAAGCCAAGCTCACCGGCAAAGTCGCCGGCACCGGCACGTGGGACAACTACCAACAAGTGAAGATCGGACAGATCGAATTACCCGCCGGTGCCAGCCCGCTAACGGTCCGCTCCGTCGGCGAGATCCGCAGCGCAATGATCGATCTGCGGACGATCGTGCTGAAGCCCGTGCGGTGACGGCGGCTCTTCCCTTGGATCAGGCCATTCGCCGCGCTCGCCGATTGTCGAACCAAGCTCTAGAAACTAGTTGGTCGATATTTTTCGTGCTGGCGGTAGGCAGAATGATGGAGGGCAGAATAATACGCGCGTGCGGGCTTCATGCTACAACCCATCATTATTCCCCTTATTATTCTGCCCTCCATTATTCTGCCTTCCTTTGAGGTGGACCCCAGTGTTTGAACCGAAGGAAAGCGGAAAGGGCCGGGAAGTTATGCGCGCAGTTCGTTGCAACTCGCAACAATTACAGACCTTATCCGCCGCTCGCCTTGGTGCATCGGGATGCACCCTACAACAACGGTCCGATGGGATCGCTGCCGGTGGCGATGCGGACGACGTCGGACGGGACGTTCTGCGCGATACGCAGTTTGCCGACGTCGAAAAGCGTGTGCATGATGGTCGAGGTGAGATGCGGCACCGAGTACGGTTCGGTGGCCGGCTGGCCGCCATCACGGGTCGTTTGGCCGACGACCTGACCCATCTTCAGGCCACCGCCAGAGAGCAATAGCGGCGTCGAGTTGCCCCAGTGGTCGCGGCCGGCGTTCTTGTTTACCTTCGGCGTGCGGCCCATCTCGCCGGTAGCCACCAGCAGAATTTTTTTGTCCAGCCCGCGAGCGTGGACGTCTTCGATGAAGGCCGAAACCGCGTGATCGAAAGGCGATCCGCAGTAGTGCATGCCCTCGTCCATCGTGGCGTTGTTCTTGTCGGCGTGCATGTCCCAGACGAAATTCGTGGTGACCGTCACAAAGCCACAGCCGGCCTCGCACAGCCGCCGGGCCAACAGCAGCAGCTTGCCCAGTGTCTTGGCGTTGTCGACGTAATTGTTGTAATTGTTCCACTTGCGGCTGATCGTCTCGGGCCGCACCAGCGGGGCCGTGTCGTAACGTGCGATCGTCTTGGGGTCTTCCTTCGATAGATCGAACGCCTCGGCCACGCCGCCGACCACCGTGGTGAAGGCCTGCTGCTGAAAGCGGTCCATGCCCTCGATGACGCCGCTGGCGTCGACCTCGCGTTTCAGCCGATCGAGCCCGCGCAGCAAGCTGCGACGATCGTCCAACCGGCCGCGCGGCATCGCCAACTGCATGTCTTGCTGCAAGTCTCCGCCAGCTCCGGGAATGAACGGCCGGTAAGCGCTCCCCAAAGATCCGGTCGAGTCGAATTTGCCGAAACTCATGTTGGCCTTCTGGGCGTTCGGATCGACCGCTCGCGGAAAGACCGCGGCGTTGGTCGGCATTCCGGTCGTCGGATGGTTCGAGCCGGCGATGCGCGAGTAGATCGCCCCCAGCGATGCGCCTTGGCTGTATTTGCTCACGATCGGCTTGATGTCGTGATTGCCGCTGCCCGATTGGTAAGAACGGACGATCGAGAGTTTGTCGGCCAAAGCAGCGATGCGCTCGAACGTGCCGCCGAACGTCACTCCCGGAATCTTCGTTTTGACTTCGCCCGTGATGCTCCGCACGCCCGACGGGGCGGTCATCTTGGGGTCGAACGTCTCGATCTGGCTGGGGCCGCCGTGCATGAACAGAAAGATCACCGATTTGTCGGTCACCAAGCGAGACGACTCGCCCGCCTCGGCCCGCGCCCGCAAGAGATGTGGCAGCGTCATTCCGCCCAGCGCCAGGCTTCCGACGCGCAAGAATCCGCGTCGCGAGAGCCGCTTTCCGCAAGACATCGTCTCAGTGAAAGTAAACATGGCACGGTTCCCAGTTTTTTCATCAAGCCGCGACCGCTGGTCGCGCCCGACCTCCTAAAGACGCCCAGCAACACTCCCTGGTATAAACAATGTCGAATAATAAATCAACCAACTTTGATGAATCTCGGCTGCTCGTTTGGGTCGATTTCGTTCAAAACTCCATGCGCCGCATAGCCCGCAGCCCGGCCCACATCGGCAGCAGGACGGCTGCGGTGCCCAAAGCCACGTTGGCGACCGCGCTGGCGATTAGCCAAAAAAGCCACTTTTCGGGGTGATCCTCGAGAAGAATGTGTGCCCGGTCCAGGGCCGAGGCGTAACGATAGGTAGGAATAGCCGTGGTTAACACGACGATGGCGATGAATGCCGCGCTAACGATCAAGTTCAGAGTTCCGCCAAATCCGGCGGCGATTTTCGCCGGCGATTGCTCTCGCATGTTGGGCAGCGTGGCACCCAGGCCAACGGCAATGCCTGAGAGCCCGACGCATAACACGACACAAGCCACTTGATGAACCACAAGCACGGGCAGATCGACTCGCAACATCAGGTCGCTGGCAGCCACCAGAGAGCAACTGGCCAGTGTCGATCCGCTGGCGGCGAAGAGAAACTTTCCCCACAGGATGCGCGTCCGCGTCACCGGCAGCAAACCAAGTACCCAGAACCGTCGGCCTTCGAGGCTGATCATAGGAAAGATGAATCGGGTGGTAAATGTCGAGAGAATCAGGCCGACCACGGCAAGATTCAAATTGCTAATCATCATCGTTCCGTTATACGGTTGATTCGCGCCGGAACGCAGGCTGGGGATGTTGAGAAAGTACAGCCCCAGCAGGCCGAAGAAGATCAGGAATTGAGACCACTGAACGGGGTCTCGCCGGAACAACCGAAGATCCTTGACCAACAACAAGCGAATCTGGCGAGGGTAGAAAAAAACCAAAGCGAAAACGAGTGTTTCCGGCCAAGTGATGAATCGCCGTCGGCGGCTGACTTCGGTCATCAGCCCGCTGTAGCTGTCGCGAAAGATTTTTGCCGCCGTCCAGACGGCGATTTGGTGCAGCAGCAGCGAGTTGGCAACGATCACGCACAAAAACTTAATGCTATCGGCGGCTGGGTGATCTTCGGGCCCGCGGCTGTGCGTGCGAGCGGCTTCCAACAGCCCGGCGCTCAACCACCAGTTCGGCAGCATTCGATGCTGGCTATATCGCAACCGCGCCAACATCTCGCGTAACCAGGCGGTGCTCAGAATGCCGTCTTGGCTAATACTGGCCAGCGACCATCCGCCCCACACGACGCTGCCAATCATCAGCAGGACGAACAGCGCCACGACGTACTGCCGCGTGAGGGGAAGGAATCGCGCGATCAGCAGGCAGAATATCGCGCCGATGCTGCAGGGAATGAAAGCGAAGCCAACGATGAATGGTCCGACCAATGCGAAGTAATACCATGGGGCGTCGACGAAGACTCCGTAAGCGACCAGCATGGGGCTGGCCAACAACAAAAACCCCCAACTGCTCATCGCCACGGCCGCCTGAAATTTATACAGAAACACACGCTCGGTGCGCGCCGGCAGCGTCAGCAACAACGCGGTTTCGTCGGCACGATACAATCCGCCGTAAAGGATGATTCCCGTGGAGAGCGTCAGCATCATCGTCAGCGACATGAAAAAGACGCTGAAAACAGACCGGATCGTCCGAGCCAACAGATCGGGCGATATCTGCGTCTCTTGGTGAAGAAAAGTAAAACCCTCGAAAAACAGGGTGTACAGTCCAAACCAAAAAAAAGTGGTCAACAGCGTGATCAGCACTGCTCGCAATCGCGACGTGGCCAGCAAGCTGCGCAGCGCCGCGCCGATCAGCCGGCGTCGCAGCCGCCAGAAGACCTGCGCTTCGGTCACGGCGTCGGGCGCCGCAAGCGATTTCTCAATTGCGCTGGCCATGCCCCCGACGGGCGCAACAGCGGAGTTACCGACGTCGGATGGTCTCATGCGATCACCCGGTCATATCCAAGTAGAGCCGCTCCAGCGAAGCGTCTTCGGCCGGCAGACGCTGTTTCAATTCCTTCAGTGTGCCTAAGAACAGCAGCTCGCCGCGATCGAGGATGCCGATACGATCGGCAATTTCTTCGACCACGTCCAACGTGTGAGTCGACATCAAGACGGTGGTCCCCTGGGCCGCCTGATCGCGGAGCAAATCCTTAACCATCCGCATACTCTTCGGATCGAGCCCGACCATCGGCTCGTCAACGATCAACACGTCGGGCGAGTGCAGCAGGGCGGAAGCAAACACGACGCGCTGTTTCATACCGTGGGAATATCGCTCGGTCAAATCGTCAATAAACTCGTCGAGTGAGAAAGCCTCGATCTGCTGGGAAATTCGCTCTTGGGCCAGCGAGCGATCCATGCCTCGCATGTCGACGATGAATTGCAAGAATTCGCGTCCGGTGAGCTTCTCGTATAAATACGGTTGATCGGGCACGTATCCCAAGCGCCCTGCCGCCTCGCGAGGATGGCTGCTGACGTCGATGCCACAGACGCGCACCGTCCCGGTGCCGGGACGTAGCAATCCGACGGTCATCTTGATGGTGGTCGTCTTGCCTGCGCCGTTGGGGCCAAGAAAGGCCAGCAATTCGCCCGGACGGACCGTGAGGTCGAGCCTCTTAACGGCCTCCTTGCGGCCGTAGTTTCGCGAGATGTTTTCGTATTGAATCATGACGGCGAATCGGTACGAGACGATTCAGTTGAGTCGTCGGTCGGTTTCGGCTGCTTGCTGGGCACGCGGACAAACTTCAGCCAGTTGCCCAACAGATTCATCGATTGCTGTAGCACGGAGCCGTCTAAGCGAACCCAAAGCTTCTTGCGGACCTCGCCACCTTGGCCCAGGCCCGAGGCGGGATCCGTGCGATAAACGACCAAATGCGTGTTGACCCGCTTACCATGCCAGTCAAGGTGCTCGCGCCGTTCCACTTTGGCGTGAAGGATTTCGAACGTCTCGCCGAGATTAAAACACTGGAATACGGGCTCCGTCCATTTTTGCCCGACGCGCAAGTCGCTGAATTTTCCGAGCGGCGAAAGCTGCCCCCATGCCAGCGCCTTGGGCGACAGATGCATCTCCCTCGAGACCACCACGACGCCATTGATTTGCATGTCGATTTTCAGCAGATTACCGCCCTCGACAGCGCCGATGATTTGGATTAAGTCTTTCTGGTTGCCAACGGTAACACTGGAGTGGATCGAGAGTAACTGAGAGCGGTCGTCAAAGGTCATTCGACTGTCGACGCCCAGGCCACGGCGCTCACCCGGAATCTGGAACGATCTCCGAATTCGTTCAGGCAGCGGAAACTCGCGCAGGCGAATTTTGTGTTCGACCTGCCTGGTTCCGTCCTCGCCGCGGGTGATCGTGCCGATGGCGGTGCCTATCGTCCGTTCATTCCAGACGACCTTCCAGTTGACCTGAACCGTTTTCGGCCCGTCGGACTCGGGGAGCATGGCCTCGTAGTTGGGCGGCTCGCCCTCGAGTAACGACGGCAGCACCTGGTCCCCGACGAGCCAGGACATCATCGCTATCCAAAACAGCACGATCGTTGCGTTGAGCCATCGACTCCCCATCGCCACGCGCCTCGCTGAAAATACGCCCCGGCCCAATCATGGCAGACCACCATCGCACGATACCTGCCTTTATGATACTGCGACCTGTATTGGTGGATGCCAATCTACCGTATTCTATGCCGTTTGGCCAGAAAGGAAGATCGCCACGTCGCCGTGCTGTGTCGCGCCTTATGGGTGAGCCTTGGCGGCGGTTAGACACTTCGAGAGGTGTGAGGGCCAGATGGGTCACTCAGCGGCAGCGGCCGATTTCCCGATCGACCGCTCATGGCTCTTTTTCAAGGCTGCCAGCAGATATTCCTCCGTATAGATGCGGCCGGTCGGATTGTTGAATTTGGGCCCCTTGCGCACGCGGGCCAACAGCGGGTCGGTCTTATCGTTGTCGTTCTTCTGCGTCAGCTTGAGCATCAATTTGTGTCCGTCCGGCATTCTGATCATCTCCCGCAGCACCTCTCGCCCGTGTGCCAGGCCGATCAGACGATCCATCCGATCGTAGACCATGGGATATTCTCGCACGTTGTGCATGAATTTTTTCCCCGCCGTCGTGCGTAGCAAGCGAACCAGATAAGCGTCGTCACGCGGAACCCGATTGAGAATTGATTTTCTATCGCGAATGATCCAACCGATGAGCAGCAACTGCTTGAGGATCGGCTCGACGTTGGAGCGAGACAGGATGTCGCCGGGCGAACGATCGCGGCGCGATTCAAAGTGCCATTGGACGAGGTTTTTGACCTTGTCGAAATCGGGCAGACCGTCGTTCTCATTGGCAAGCGCCGTTTCGGACATGCACAGTCCGCACAACAGCACGGCAGCGCAACAACATCTTACGATCGTTTGAGTGTTCATGGCCGTCTCGTTTTCGGGTCTGACGGGAACTGAGGATTCGCGGGATAGATTTTCGCTCCGCGTGGGAAAGGTGTCGGTCGCAATGGCCCGCGCAGCTCCCCCTGCCAACTCTACCTCACGTAGCATAAGGCGGCCGCATGTGGGGAACCGGTAAAATGAACGCCAATACGACGCTCTCGGCCGCCCATATCAGTGTCTGGCGGCAGATAGGTTGGCCAAATACCTGCTATTATAGATGGTCATGCGCCAATCTGATCGCAGGCGGACCTTCAGCCGCCATTTATCCCATCTTGCGTAACCCCCCAGCTTGCAACAATCGTTGCTGATGCGTCGCGGACCGCCTTTGAAAAAAAGACGACACAGTTTACAATGACGGTCGATCCAGCACGATCGCTTTTCTTTTTTCTGCGCGAATCGGTGGAAGGAATTACCGTCATGGCCAGCAGTACCTATTTCGTTCAGGAGTGTCCGACCTGCGGTCGTAATCTGCAGGTTCGTGTCGAATACTTGGGCAAAGAAGTCGTCTGCCAACATTGCGACGGAAACTTCGAGGCCTGTGATCCGGCCAGTTCGTCGTATCCGCCGTCGGAGTCAGGCATCGCGCTGTTGCGTCGTGCCGAAGAGTTGCTGGGCGCCGAAGCCGGCCCGCCGCAGCGGCCGCGCTAAAAGTAGACGCGGCATCATTCGGATTTCGTCATTCTTTCGACATTCGTCAATCGACATTCATACGCCTGCCCAAGAATCAACGGACCGCGTGACACACCGCGGCAAGATCCTTGAAAAACGCCGGATAGGTCTTGTCGACGCACCTTGGGTCGTTGATCACGACGCCTGTGGTGCGCAATCCCACCAGCGCCATGCTCATCGCCATGCGGTGGTCGTCGTAGGTGTCGATCGTCGCGCCGCGCAGCACGCCGGGTGTGATCGTCAGGCCGTCTGGGCGCTCATCGACGAGCGCACCGAATTTACGCAGCTCGATGGCCAACGCCGCGATCCGATCGGTCTCCTTGTGGCGGATGTGCTCGACCCCGCTGATGCGCGTCGGACCGTTGGCAAACAGCGCGACGGCCGACAGCGTTTGCACCGTGTCACTGATGGCGTTCATGTCGACTTCGATTCCCACCAGCGGGCGACCGATCACGGTAATCCGCCCGCCGCCGTGCTCGTCGCTGTAGCGAATCTCGCAACCCATTCGCTCCAAGCAGTCGCAGAACGCGACGTCGCCCTGCAGGCTGTCGCGTCCGAGACCCTCGACCGTCACCTCGCCGCCGGCGATTGCGGCAGCGGCGAAAAAGTAGCTGGCGGCCGACGCATCCGGCTCGATGGCGTAATGCGTTGCCCGATAGCATTGCTGGGGAGGAATCTCGAATCTCTCCAGATCGCCCTGGGGCACGTCAACGCCGAATGCCCGCATGACTCCGAGCGTCATCGTGACATACGGCTTGGAGACCAACGGGCCGTCGATTTCCAGCCCAGCGGCATGGGCCGCGTATGGCGCGACCATCAGCAGCGCACTAAGGAACTGGCTGGAAAGGTCGCCGCGAATGCTGGCTTTGCCGCCGGCCAGTCCAGCGCCGCGAACGACCACCGGCGGACAACCGCCAGCGGCGCATTGCACGTTGGCGCCCCATTGATTCAACGCCTCGGTGAGCGGCGCGATCGGCCGCTGGCGCATCCGGGGCACGCCGTCGAGGCGATATTCGCCGCGGCCCAGCGCCGCCATCGCCGTGAGGAATCGCACCGAAGTTCCGCTGTTGCCGATGAATAGATCCGCGGAGCGGGCCGGGATGTTTCCCGCCGCGCCTCGGACCACCATCTTCTGCGCTGTGACGTCAACCTGAATCCCCAGCCGGCCGAGCGACTCGACCATCACTTGGGTGTCTTCACTTTCGAGGGCGCCTGCGAGCGTCGAGGTGCCTTCGGCCAGCGCCGCGCAGATCAGCGCGCGGTTGGTGATGCTCTTCGAGCCGGGCGGACGAATCGTCGCACGTAACGGCCCGGTCGGTTCGATTTCGATAAACTCAGACAATCGTCACCGCTCTTTGGCGATCTTCCAAAGCGACTGATCGTTACGAACATACAGCGCTCCGTCGGCCACCGCCGGCGAGCCTTGAATTTTGTCGCCCAGTTCGTTGGTCGATACCAGCCGACCCCCCTTACGTCCGGCCGTGACGACTTGAACCTGCCCGCTATAGTTCACTAAATACAAGTGCTTGCCGGCCAACACGGGCGTGGCCCAAAACGGCCCTTTGAATCGCTCCTTCCACAACACTTTGCCGCTGGCCAAATCAGCGCAGGTCACCACGCCGGCCCGATTGGCGACATAGATCTCCCTCTCGCTAACGACCGGACTGGCAGCGCCGGGGCTGAGCTGGCTCGATTTCCAAACGACCTTCGCCGGCCCGGCCGATGAGCCGGGCCGCAGGGCCTTGATTCCGCCCGAGGGGACGTACAACAGTCCGCCCTTGGCGACGCTGGAGGTGATTGTCTCGCAGGAGCTCTTGTACGTCCACAGTTGCTTGCCGCTATATGCGTCGAGGGCAACCAGGCCGGTGGCCGATTGCAGCAGCACGGCGTCTTGCTTCGCCCCCGCGCCGGCCAGCGAAATCGGCGAGCACCAATTCGCCCGGGCTGGACGATCGATGCGCCAGCGCGTTTCGCCTGTTGCGGTGTTTATTCCCGCGGCGAAGGAATCGCCTTGATTCTCAATCTGCACGATGACCGTTTTGCCAACGACCACCGGCGAGGCAGCCATGCCGACGTCGTTGCCGGCCTTGGGGTAATCGTGGGCCAGTCCGCGATACCATTGCAGATTGCCGTCGAGATCGAGACAAATCAGATCGTTGGACGAGAAGAACGCAAAGATTCGTTGGCCATCGCTGGCCGGAGTGTTGGCGGCCACCGCACTTTGCGGATGAGTCAAGGTGCGGCCGGTGGCCCAGAACTGACGATGCCAGCGCTGCTTGCCGCTGGCCGCATCGAAACACAATACATGCAGCCGGTTCTGCTTCACTCCGCTCGACGCTAACACAATGATACGGCCCTTGACTACGATCGGCCCCGACGCGCCGCGACCGGGCAAGTCGGCCTTCCAGGCGATGTTCTCCCCGGCGCTCCAGCGCAGCGGCACGTTCACATCGGCCGATGTGCTGCTGCCGTCGTTACCGCGAAACTGCCGCCAATCGGCCCCGGTCGCAAGCACCAGCAGGCATACGGCGAACATCAGGTGAAGTGAAATACGGGTCATGGCTGTAGCCTTTGTCGTTGCTTGCGATCGGCGTGGTGAAATGAATAGTAATGTCTCGTCGAATCTGGGGACTGGGGACTGGAGACTGGAAAAACAGAGCCGCCGTGTCCTCACGGCGATGAACGTCATTCGTCATTCGTCATTCGTCATTGGTCATTGGTCATTGGTCAACTATCCCCAGTCCCCAATCCCCAATCCCCAATCCCCAATCCCCAATCCCCAATCCCCAGTCCCCAGATCCCAGCTCCCAACTCCTCCCCTATTTCCCCTCCGCCTTCTTCGGTGTCGGCGGCCTCGTGGTCGACAGAACCGGGGTGCCGATCTTGTCGCAGACGCGTAGTTGAAAATGCCAACTCTGGGCCCACGATTCGGTTTGTTCGTTTTGACATATCTTGAGCAGGATCACGTTGCGGCCACGCTTGAGCGTTCCACGCACACGATACTGATCGATGGCCGTGGCGGCATGATAAACCTCGTTGGCGGTCAGCAGTTTTCCGTTGAGCCAGATCTTGTTGGCATTGTAGGATCCGAGCCGGAAATCGACCTCCCGCTCTTCGTCGACGGTGAACTCCGTCACAGCGTAGCAGACGGCGCCCTTGAGTTTTCCGAGGGGCTTGGTCAAGTCGACGTTACCGTAGGGGTCGTTGGTGACGTGGTCAATCCAACCGACCTTCTTGTCGCCCTTGCCTTGGTAAGTCGCGTTGACGTCGACCTTCTTTTCCGGACCATAGGCGACATTGAAGCCGCTTTTGTCCGTGTTGTCGAACGGCGCCACGAGCTTCCATTCCATCAAGAAACCAAAATGAACCGGCATGTCGACCGACTGGCCGAGGTTACTGAGCTTTTCTTCGCAGGCTTTGATCTGATCGACGTCGCGGGCCGCGGTGAAGGCCTTTTTATAGGCCACGACTCCGGCATCTTTTTTTCCATCGCCCAACAGCGTCTCGGCCCGATCGATGGCTTGAGCCACCGCATCGCGACGCAGTTCGAGACTCGGGTCGTTGAGCATTTTGGGGATCAGCCGCGACGCAGCGGTGCGATCGACCTGGGCGATCCACTCGTATGCCAGCCGGCGTGCCCGAGAGTCGTGGTGGGTGGCGAGCAGAAACTTTTCGAGGCTGGCCTGCGGCAGCTTATTGCCGCCGGCAAGTTGTCGTTCGGCAATCGCATCGACCGCCGCCCGCAGCCAATTCTGGGCCAGCGGCCCCGCTCCGTCCATGCCGGCGAGGATTTGCGGTAACCGCTCGGCGTCGGCCTTGGCCACCTGCTTCCAAGCCGCCGCCGCCGCCTGATGCCCCTGGCCCTTGGGCCCGACCGCACGAATCGTCTTCAAATGGCCCGCCAAGTCATTGTCCTGGCAGAAACCGGCGGTTGCTTCCAACGACAGCAGCGCAATTCCCAAGAACAGAATAGAGCGGTTACGTCTCATGGCAGACCTTCATCTCGCAAGCAGGAAACGGCAGTGTACAGAACATTGTAATGAATTCGCCACGCGATGCAAAACCCCGCTCAGCGGCCTCTTGGGAAAATGGGATATCCGACGTAGGAGTCGCCCCGATTTGACTTCGCCCGACAGATGGTCCAGACTCTAAGGGTCGGCCGGAAAATAACGTGCCGTTTGTCGGCGAGCCCCGAGCGTTAGCTCGGGGGTGATACCTCCGCGCGTGGCATGCCGGGCCCGAACGAGGAATCACCGACGGCCTAACGGCCGCGACTTCCGGCGCGACCGACGTGGCGGGCAGGGTGATGAAGGATATCATTGCTCGAGGGCGACTCGGACTTTTAACTGCGAAGCAGTTCCACAACCCAGCCCGGGGTCGCGCAGCGCACCCCGGGTCCGCGTGCCCACACCCCCGTCGTAAACCCCAACGGGGTTTCACAGCACGCGGCGAGACCGCGTCAATCCCAAACGTATCGCTCGTCCATTTCAACGCCATACTTCGCGCACAACCGCCGAAACTCGTCCTGAAAACTCTCGCGTCGGTGATGCTCTTCCTGATTGGCGATATACGCCGTGAGCCGGTCAATATGCCCTGGACTAATCGAAAACGCGCCGTAACCCACCTGCCACTGAAACTGCGACGGACCTTCCGACTGTTGCTTGATCCATTTCGATGAATCTCGCTTCAACTCCCGCAGCAACGCCGAGATCGCAATCGTTTTCCCCATACGGCACAAACTGTGGACGTGATCCTCCGTCCCGCCCACGATCAGCGAGGGACAGTCGAGGTTATTGTGAATCCCGGCCAGATAGCGATGGGTGTGTTCGCGAAACGACTTGTCCTTCAAGAACGGCCGGCGTTGTTTTGTCGAGAAGACGATGTGAACGTAGATTCGGGTTAGCGACTGTCCCATGGTCTTGATACTCCAACGGGTGAAATTCCTGCCCGGTTTTCAGACTGGATAGCTTGCGAGCTTCTCTGTCTCAGCCCGCTGATGCTTTACCATACTTTGAATGAATCCCCAGATGTCGCCTTCCTCTGGAGGGTTCTTTCTCAATTGTAAAGTCGCTTCATTTGCCCATTCAGGTTTCTTTGACTTGCTAACGCTGTCCTTCATCAGATGGGGGATCCAGTATTCCAACTCACCAACCGGCACCAAGAACAAACCAACTCCCCGACAATCCGCGATAATCTTCTCTAGCGCGTGGTAAATCGGCGGATGTTCCTCAAGCTTCCTGATGCCACCTTTCTTTAGGCGTCCAGAACGGGCCAAATCATTGGCCGTCCTGGAAAGCTTGCGTCTCACCTGCTCATCATTGCCCTTTTTCCAATCCAAGTCAGTCTTAGTAATCTCCGTCAGGATTGTCTTTAGCCCCTGTTCAGTTAATGGCGGATGTATTTTCTCGATTTCCTCGATTACGGCTTGGCAAGACGCGACGATCCCACCGCACAATTCTTGGGACAACACCGTAAGAATTGCCTTGAGCTTATCTTTCTGGCGGATTAGGTCTAAGTCGGCAATTACTGCCGTCGGAATCCTTAGCTGTTTGTACAACTCGACAGTTTGTGCTATTCCACCTGTTCCACCAACTGAAACGAAATGCACGTCATGATAGAAATCCTCGCTCGGAGTATTCGAGCGTTGGTTGGCTTCACGCAGGCTTTCCCACGCGGCGCTATAGACGAGTCGGTCACCCTCCGCCTCAACGACCGTAACCGCCTCCGCAAAAATGCCATCAAAGATTGTTTCGATTCGAGTGCTAGGACGTTCGATGCATGACTTTAGAATCTCATTCGGCATCAGGTTGCCCGAAAAAGATGACGAGATATGGGAAAGCCGTAATACTTGAAGCTGGTCTGATGCCTCAACAATTCCACGCAATACATGGCTACTATGCGTTGCAACAAATGTAGTGTTTGTTTTGGAAGAGGCGTTCTTACCAATAAATCGACCAATTGCGTATGCTTGTGGAGGATGGAGGCACATCTCCGGTTCGTCAATCAAACATATCGGACGTCGAGCTAGAAGAAGAGCGATACAAATACCAACGTATGACTTTAGGCCGTCACCTTCATTGTCGAGCATCCGATGTTTTTTCATCTCCTCGGGTTGTCTCAAATCGGCATCGGATGGTAGTTGTGAGTCATCACGAATACGAAGGCATAGTTTCAGGCCCCGAGTGCTATCAAGCCAGACCGCTTTTCGGAACACCTGTCTTATCTCGTCCGTGAACCTTTGTTGAGCAGTTTTGCTCAAATGAAGTGATTGCAATTCGTTAGTTGGCGGCGAAGTTTCATGGTCAACCATCGGTACTTCGTTGGCGATTTGTAATCGACGGTCCAAGAAAAGTGATGTAATCAAAGCGTGTCCAAAAAACTTAAAAAGGTCATGGCGGTATTGGGGGTTTGGGTCTTTCGCATGCATTCTTGAATGCGTTCTCTTCAGGTTTGCAGTGCCCATCTTCTGGCCGGTATTCCTTTGAACACCAAGATGGGGTGTCCATTGCTGTAGCTGCTCCTCACCACTTTCGCCCGTTACTTTCTTAATCGAGCCAGCTTTCACCTGTTCCTCAATAAAGTCATCTAAGGAATCCGGGAGTTCAACCTCGATTTGCGAACACACAATCGATTGTTGCACTTCTCCGATAACTTCCGCTTGGATGTCCTTTAGAAATCTTGTCTTCCCCGACGAATTAGGGCCGACGATGACAATTAAACCACGAGGTTCAATCGAGCCGACATTCTTTACGGCCAGTGACTTTAGTGGATTATGTACAGTCATCACGCGAGTTCCTTACGTTCGATTTCGGCGAGGGCTGCATTGTACCACTAACGTGAGGAGCTACAATGGCCGGCGATGTTTCGTCAAAAAGACGACGTGAACGTAGATTCGGGTCCGCGACTGCCCCATGACGTGGCACGCCAAGGTGTGAAACCCCTGCGGGGTTTGACGACGGTTTGCGGGCACGTGGACCCGGGGTGCGCTGCGCGACCCCGGGCTGGGTTGTTGAACTGCTTCGCAGTTGGAGATACGGCGGATTTGACTTGGCATCGCGGATGGACCAGACTCTAGATGTCGTTATGAACGGTCGAAGTTTCCACGCTCTACGGACTTGCACAACCGAATGACTACCTCGATGCAAACTCAACTGATTCGCCCCACCTGGCTTCGCTGCGTTCTCTTCACAGCGCTGCTGCTGCCGAGCGCCGCGGCGGCTCCGCCGGTGACGCGGCCAACTGAGGGTATTTCCGACAACACGCCGGCGGTGCATGCGCTCATCGGAGGGCGCATTGTCGTCGCGCCGGGTCGGGTGATCGAGCGCGGCACGCTGGTCGTGCGCGACGGGGTAATCGTGGCGGTCGGCGCCGATGTTAAACCGCCAGCCGATGCTCGCCTGTGGAAGCTCGACGGCAAAACGATCTACGCGGGGCTGATCGACGCCTACAGCGAACTGACGGGCGACGCGGCAACGAAAGCCGCGGACGCTGTGGCCAAGGGCAGCGGAGGGTATTGGAACATCAACGTCGTGCCGCAGACCAACGCCGGGGCGTTTTATACGGCCGACGCGGCGCTCAACAAGAAATTCCGTAGCCAGGGTGTTACGGCCCGGCTGATCGCGCCGAGCGCCGGCATCATCAAAGGCACCAGCGCGATCGTCTCGACCGGCGACGATGACCCGAGCCGCACGGTCATAAAACAACAGGTCGCCCTGCACGCCAAGCTAACCGTCAAGCGTGGCAACCGCAAGCAATACCCGAACTCGCCGATGGGCGCGGTGGCCCTGTTTCGCCAGGCATTCTACGACGCCCAGTGGTACACCAAGGCCTGGCGTGCGCACGACGGCGATCCGTTGCTCGCCCGGCCGGAGCGAAACGCAGCGCTCGACGTGTTGCAGCATTACCCACAAACCAAGCTGCCCGTCGTGATCGACGCTTCCAACGAACTGTACTTTCTGCGAGCGGATCGCTTCGGCCGTGAGTTCGGCCTGAACGTAATCGTCCGTGGCTCGGGCCGCGAGTATCGCCGGCTGGACGCGGTTCGCCGCAGCGGTCGGGCCGTGATTGTCCCGCTCAACTTCGCCAAGGCTCCCAACGTCGCCACGCCCGAGGCCGCGCTCGGCGTCTCGCTGTCGCGGCTGATGCACTGGGACATTGCCCCGGAAAACCCTGGCCGGTTGGATCGGGCCGGCGTGTCGATCGCGCTGACGGCCCACGGATTGTCCGATCCCGGCAAGCTGCTCGCGGCGGTTCGCACGGCGATCGGTCGCGGGCTGCCGGCCGACAGCGCACTGCGGGCATTAACCACCACGCCGGCGAAGCTGCTGGGCATCGACGATCGACTGGGAACGCTCGAATCCGGCAAGGCGGCCAGCTTCGTCATCACCGACGGCGATCTGTTCGCCAAGAAGACGAAAGTGCTTGAAACCTGGGTCGACGGCCGCCGCTACGAAGTGGTCAAAACGAACGACGTCGACGTTCGCGGCACCTGGCAAGTGACGATCCAAACGCCGGCGAAAAAGGAACAGGTCATCACGCTGAACCTGTCGGGCAAGCCTGGCAAGCTCAGTGGCGAGATCATCCGCGGCAAAACGAAAGACAAGCTCCGTCGGGCCGGCCTGCTGGGATCGCGGTTCAGTTGCACGCTCAACGGCAAGTCGCTGGGAGCCGAGGGCATCGTCCGCATCAGTGCTGTGATAACCGAAGAAACGGACGGCGCAATGACGTGGATCGGTCGCGTCACGTGGGCCGACGGCGGCCAAACCGCCACCGAAGGCCGCGCCTGCCCGAGCAGCGGAGAGCGATGCGTCGGCGACACGCGCCACGCCGGCCGGTCTGGCTACCATCGTCTCGGTCCAGCCGATCACAGGCGACTGGGGGGCACTCTTAAAATCGATCGAACTTCACGGGGCAGCACGCCAACTCGCCGAGCACTGCACGCTCAAGGAGCAGTCTGGCAACCGCATCGCGTTGGTGTTGGCGGAAGATTGTGCGCATCTGAACACCGTACAGGTCAAGGGGCGGCTCGAAACGGCGCTTGGCGAACACCTGGGTCAGCGGCTGAAGCTCGAGATTGTTGCTGGTAAGCCGCCTGTTGCAACGCCGGCGCAGATTCGCGAAGCGGGTGAGGATCAGCGCATGCGCAAAGCACGTGCTGCGATCGAGCAGGACCCGAATGTCAAGGCCGTTCAGGCCGCTTTTGATGCTGTGGTCGAAGTGGACAGTATTCGGCCCACGGATAAATAGTCCGGCTGAGTGGCGCTTGAGCCAAGCGCAACAGACTCGGCGGGGAACAATCAGTTCGAGGGGACTACGATGTTGCTAATGGTGACAAACCGTCGCCCGACAACCAGAGGCTACGGTGACGAAGAGCAATCCGGCTTTCGCTACCATTATCTCCATAACTACCTGGACGGTGAGCGCGGCTCCGATGGGTTCGGCGACGGCGGCGGCGCAGAAAAGGACAAGAAAGCGTTTTCCGCGGTACTGCTGGCTGAACTGCAGCGGCTCAAGGATGTGGCCGGTATCGGCACACCGAAGGTGGGGCTGTACATCCACGGCTACGATAACGATTGGTAAGACAGCATCGATGAACTGGTCGATATGCATGCCGCGTTGAGCAGGGCGATCGGTTACGACCCTGTACTCGTGGGGTTTTCCTGGCCCTCATCAGGCAGGACCGGGAGATATCTCTCTGACCGCGAGGAAGTGCGCGATTCGGTGCCGGCGTTTGTTCGATTTTTGGGCGATATCCATGAGTTCTTGCTCGAGACGGAGCCGCGGTGTTTTGCGACAAGCTACTGTATCGCGCACTCGATGGGTAACTATCTACTGCGCAAGGGAACGGAGTACCTCTCTGACCATCTAGGCACGCCAGTTGGGCGCGCGATGTTCAACGAGACGGTCATGTTGGCGCCCGATATCGCCGCAAAGGATGTCGAGCGCGATGGTAAAGGCCAGTACATCGTAGATTTCTCCCGGCGTGTGAACCTGTACTACT
>JADFKK010000290.1 GCA_022564995.1 Planctomycetota bacterium
TGAGGGGTTGTGAAGGGTTGATTTCCCGTGCCCATCTGAATACTTTTTTGAGCAAAGCCAGCGAATAAATCTGTTTGTTTGATACTTCCAACACTGCTCTGCCTTTTTGATCGGCCACATTATCGGGTTCATTATACAAATCCCAGCATATCACCCTTTCGTCGTTCGCAAAATGATCGATTACCCCTTTAATGTATCCTTTTAGTTCATCGTGGCGGGTGCTGTCACCAAGAATTTCAGCACCGGGCGCCTGTACCCAACCTGAATTATGTACATGTGGAATTGGCACAGGTTGTTTTCCTGATGCAGGGACTGGATGCCAAACGTCATCAAGAAGAACGAACATTGTTTTTATATTGTATTTATCAGCTATGGTTAAATACGCCTTTAATCTAACTAAAAATCCTGTAGAATCCTGCTCCCATAAAAGGTTATGCAGGTACACCCGATGTATGTTCATTCCCAAACTTGCTGACCAGCCTAATTCCCTGTCTATGGTTTCTATGTCAAAGGTCTCCTCCTGCCAAAATTCCAATTGATTAATTGCTGTGCTGGGATTAAAATTGGTTCCAATCAGCCAATCGTAATTGTTATACCATTCCCAGACTTTTTCTTCTGACCATCTCTCTGCAGAAGTGTTAATTTTACTCTCTTTTTCATAGGTACATGATATTAAACTTATAAATACCATTACATAAAATAATTTATTCATATCCATTGATTGGTTAGTCCTTTACGATCGAAACCGGGAAATCCTGCCCTTTTGAAAATGTGTAAGGATATTGTACCTGGCCTTTAAACTTTTGCGAATATTCCGGTACCAGTTTTTCGATCTCATCATTGGTCAGGATTAGCATCTGTTTTTCCTTGTTCAGCCGAGATAGCCGGCTTCGGTGAACGCCCGCACCGCGCCGGGATGAAGCGGCACCCCCCCGGGCGCCAAAACCGCCGCGCCCTGGCTCCGGGCATCGTCGAACAATTCGGCCAGGGTGACAAAAAGCGGATTGCGCCGCGCGAGGATGCCCTGGGCCTCGATCAAGGTGGATGCCACCCGGTGGACACAGGCTTCGTCGGCATGGGTGCCGGTGGCCAGCACATTGACCACCCCCGGCGTCACCACATCGGCGTCATGCCCGCGAAATGCGCCCTTGGCAATGGTGCAGCGGCGGTAGAACGGCACCTGGTCCAGAATCGCCTCGAGCTGGTCTTCGGCGAACGGCACCACCCGGACATCCAGGCTTTCGGTCAGACCGATGATGTGTCGGTTGGGGATCGGTACCTGGAACTGGGCGTCGATGGTCCCGTTGTGCAAGGCTTCGATGCCCTCGGCGATATTGAGGTAACGAATCTCCACATCATCCATCGACCAGCCAAGGACATTGAAAATGGCCGCCAGGTGCTGGACCATGCCGCTGCCGCGCCGCCCCGGGGCGAGAACGCGGCCCTTCAAATCGGAAAAGGTCGTGATGCCGGCATCGTTGCGGGCCACGAAGAACAAGGGCCCGGTATTGACCGGGGCCACCAGGGCCAATTCCATCACCCGATCGAAGGGCGCCCGGGGGGCACGCGCCGAGACGGCCCAGTTCGACGCCATGAAGCCGAAATCGATCTCGCCGCTATCGAGATTGCGGACATTTTCGACGCTGCCGTTGGACGCAAGCACCTCGACCTCGCAGCCGGGGTCCCGTTCCATGATCACCGCCGCCAGGGCCTGGCCCTGGGTATAAAAGGTGGTGTCGATCTCGGACGGGGCGATGGTGATCAGCATGGTTGTCTTTCTGGGGCGGTCTTTCGGGGCCAGGAAGGTGCCGCGGATCGGGCCCGTCAAACATACCGCCTTCGCCCCCGTGAACAAAGGGGGCTTGCGGGCTTAGTGCACCGTGCCCGAAGGGGGATGCTGGCCCTCGCTGGGCCGGTAGCGCACCGGCGCCGCCTTGGCCACCGCGGCCCGTCCGGCGGCTGCGGCCGTCTCGGGCGTGACCCGTTGGCCGACGATCGCCCGGGCGGCTTCTCGCGAAACCCAGGGGGTCGGCGCGACCTGGCCGAGCACGATCTTGGCCTCGCGAACCACGCCGCCTTCGATCCGCAGCGCGGCGGCCGCGGCGGCCATCGGATCGCCGGGGCCTGCGCCGTGCTTTGCTTCGTAAATGCCCGAGGTGCCTTCGCCCGGCGGCAAGATCACGTGGCTGACCACCTGATTGGGCAGCAGGGCCGTTTCTCGCTGACCTTCGCGCGACGGCGTGCGATACAGTTCTTCCAGCGGCAAAAACTCTTCGTCGTCGATCGTCGGGCCGATCACCCGCGCGGTCGCACCCAGGGCGATGAGCGCCGGGGCCAAACGCGAGGCGCTGACAAATTTCGCCGGGCCGTCGTTGCCGAGGATTGCGTGGAAGCGATTATCGCCAAGGGCGACCATCTGCCCGCCGCCGGCGAGCAGTCCGTTGCCGCTGCGAAAATACCAACAGCTTGGCCGGCGGAACAAATCGCCGCCGACGGTGCTTTGGGCCTGGGCCTGCATGCTGCCCAGGCCGGAGATGACTTGCATCATGGCCGGATACATGGCCAGCAGCGGGCTGTCCAGTGCGTCGTCCAAATGGACGGCCGCCCCGATGGCCACGCCGCCGCCGATTTCGTCCGCCTCGATTTGCTGCATCGAGTCGATCTCGGCGATGTTCACGACCCGATCGGGCGTGAGCACCATTTTTTCCAGCAGGCCGACCAGATCGCTGCCGCCGGCCAGAAGTTCACATTTTCCAGGCTCCGGCGAGAGCAATGCGAGCGCCTCGGCCTGGGTCGTCGGTTGTGCATATTCAAAGGCCTTCATAATTAAGCCCTCGCTTTCTTCAAGGCGTCTAGAACTCGTTTCGGAGTGGCCGGCAGCACCCTCACGCGCACGCCGGTGGCATTGCAGATGGCGTTGGAGATGGCTGCCCCCGGACTAATCACCGGCGGCTCGCCCAGCCCGATCACGCCCCGCTTCCTTTCGCTTTCTGGCTCATACAGGCTGACCACGATGTCACCCACGTCGCCCAGCCGCGGCAGTTTATAGTCTCGCATTTCGGCGTTCAAAAAGGCGCCGGTCTTGGGGTCGATGAGCCGTTGCTCGAACAGGGAATAGGCGATGCCCATGATCACGGCGCCGTTGATCTGGCTTTCGGCCAGCTTACGGTTGATGATCAGTCCCATGTCTTGCACGGCGACGAACTTTTTCATCTTGACGATGCCGGTTTCGGTATCGACGGCCACGTGGGCCATTTGCACGCCGCCGACGCCGGAACTAGACAGCGGGCTTTCGTCGCCCCGTTTGTAGCTGGAGGTAACTTCCAGCGGCTTGAGCCCCAAGCCGCCGCAGGCCTGCTTCCAACTGATGCTCCGCTTGGGCTTGCCCTTGACGCGAATGCGTCCGCCGATCGCTTCCAAGTCGTCGGCGTCCGCGTCGAGCTTCTTGCCCGCCAACTTGAAGATCTCGGCCAGCGCGTCTTGGCCCGCGCGGCGATGCGACTCGCTTACCGCGCCGACCGTGGTGCTTCCGCCCGAGGCGCCGCTGAACGGCATCTTCGAGGAGCCGATGTTGATCTTAATGTCCTCGACCGGCAAACCAAACGTCTCGGCCAGCACCATCGCACAGACGGTCCGCGTGCCGGTGCCCAGGTCTTGCGTGCCGCAGAACGCTTCGACCGAACCGTCGGGATAAACCCGCACGATGGCGCTCGACGTATTGGCCGTGCCGCCCCAGGTATGCAAGGCCATGCCCAGCCCTTCGACGACGGAGCCCTTCTTTGGGCCTTTGCCATGAAGGTGCCAGTTGGCCTTCCAGTCGATCAGCTTGGCGCCGATTTCCATTTCGGCCGCGTAGAGGTCGGCCTTGCCGTTCGAGGCGCTGGGCAGATTCGCCTTGAAAACGTCGTAGCTGTCGGCGCCCATCACCTTGGCCAACTCGTCGAAGGCGGTCTGCGTGATCGCACAAGCCTGCGGATGATTCGGCGCCCGCCAGGCACGCGCCCGGGCCGTGTTACACTTAATCGACGTGGCTTTGCGCCGATAATTGGGCGGCGTGAGCACATACGGCACCACGCTGTGGCTGACTCCGCCACCAGTGTAGCCCGAGGTTCCCCAGTGATGCGAATCCCAAACCTGCACGACGCCGTTCTCGTCAGCCCCCAGCCGCACCTTCAGATAGCCCGAGGGCCGATTGCCGCCCAGCTTGAATTCCTGGTCTCGGCTGAGCAGAAACTTGACCGGCCGGCCGGTGGCCTTGGAAATCTCGGCCGCCGCGAGACCCCAGTAGTCGACCGCGAATTTGCTGCCGAAGCCGCCGCCGATGTACTGACAATGCACGTCGACGTCGTCGGCCGTAATGTTCAGGCCGCGGGCAAACTGGTCGTCGGTGCCCGAGACGTTTTGCGTGGAGAGATATGCCACAAGCCGATCGCCCTCCCACTTGACCGTCGTGCCGTGCGGCTCGAGGCAGCAATGGGTGATCGAGTCGATGCCGAAGTAGGCATCGACCGTGAACTTCGCGGCCTTCAACAGACGCTCGATTTCCGCGTCGACGAATTCGTCCTCGTCATCGTCATCGCCCGGCTCGCGGGCGGTGAGGCTCTTGCCGCCGCCCCTCTTGGTGCGTCCGGCCTTGATGGCGGCTTCCAGGTCGTCTTCGGCAGTGAACGAGTCGAGCACTTCGTACTGGACTTTGATTTTCGAGACGCCTTCGGCCGCCGCGCCGCCGCTGATGGCCGCCACGGCGACGATCAACTCACCCGACCACTCGATTTCGTCGCCGGCCTTTTTGAAGGCGTGAATGTAATCGACGCCCGGCACCTTGGCCGCTGCGGCCGTGTCGATCGACTTAATGCGGGCATGACCGTGTGGGCAGCCGAGCGCCCGGACAATCAACTGTTTGTCGAAGTTGATGTCGTAGGTGTACTTGGCGGTTCCGGCGGCCTTTTCCGGGCCGTCCAGCCGACTGTGCGACTTGCCGATGATCGAAGTTTTGCCACGAGCGGGCCAACTGTATTGCTCAGCCATTGCCGCCTCCTTTCGCGACCGCGATTGCCGCTTGAATGACATTGGCGTAGGTGCCGCAGCGGCAGATGTTGCCGTTCAGCCCGCCGCGGATGTCGGCCTCTGTGGCCTTGGGGTTTTTATCCAAAAAGGCTCGCGTCGCCACAACAAAGCCGGGCGTGCAAAAGCCACACTGCTGGGCGTCGTATTGCACGAAGGCCTTCTGCACGGCGTCGGGCGTTTTCTCTCCGCCGCGGCCTTCGACCGTTTCGATCTTCTTGCCGCGGACCGCCACGGCCAACAACGTCGAAGCCATCATCGGCTTGCCGTCGACGAGCACCGTGCTGGCCCCGCTGCTGCCGTCGCCGCTGACCGGTTTGGCGCCGGTCAAGTCGAGCTGGTAGCGAAGCACCTCGAGCAGCGTGGTCCGCGGCTCGACGTTCACCTTGTGGTCCTTGCCGTTCACGGTGAGCACAATCACCGTCGGCCCGGCCAACACGGCCGTGCCTACCTGATGGGCCTCGGCGACGTCGGGCGCCGTGGCCAGCGCCGTCGCCGCAGCCGCCGCGCTAGAGCCTTTCAAAAAGGCCCGGCGGCTGAAGCCGGTTTTGCCTGGTGTCTTTTCCATGAGAAACACCCTAGGGAAATGGATATGGTGGTGAGTTTACGATTTCATTCGATCAATGACTGCCGAGTGTGAGCGGCAAGGCGCTAGCCGCCGGTGAGTCCTCTCTTCGGCTTCCACTTCAACTTTTTCGCAACGAAATGCAATACCCCCGGGCTAACGCCCGGGGCTCGCCTTGTTCGTCCGTCGAGCCGCTGTTGCTTGGGGCGGCTCGCCGAGCGCCCACGATTATAAGACTTGTCCCGCGACTTACAACTATTCGCGAGGGGGGATTTGGAAAATTCGTCCGGTATCGCCAGCCGGCGGCGTAAACGCACGAAGTGTGCGGGGACAGCGACGATTCAGGCCCAAAGGGCCGAAAGTCAATAGCCAAGGGCGCGAGCCCTTGGACTGGAGGCCCCCAGCCCGTCGTTTGAACTCCGACGGAGTGACAGGGGCACGCCGCACAGGCCGAACATTCGATGAGATGCCATGCGCCGGGTTCTCTTCTGTCGCCCCTGCGGGGCTTTTTCGTAGGTGCGCTTCGGTTTCCAGGGGCTCGCGCCCCTGGCTATTGACTTTCGCCCCTGCGGGGCTTTTGGCCCGAACCGCGAAAAAACTTGCCACCCTCCCGCAATCTGTGTTAGGATCAGATCGACCCGCAGGGGAAAACCTTGAGGAGATCAGTCATTATGAAAAAACACGTCGCCCATTCACACCACGGGCTCGGCGGAATCGCCCTGCGATGGCTCCACAGCACTGCGACGATGTGCCTGTCGCTGGCGATTTTCATGGCCCTCGGCACCGCGGCCCTCGCCCAATTTGACGTGGAAACCAAGCTCGCGGCCACAGGTGCCAGAGGTTTCGGCGTCTCCGCGGCGATCAGCGGCAACACGGCCATTGTCGGAGCGCACCAAGCCAACACGGCCATCGTAGAATCTGGCGCGGCCTACCTGTTCGACGCAACGACCGGCACGGAGCTTTTCACGCTCACCGCCTCCGATCCGGGGAAGAGGGATGATTTCGGCTTTTCAGTGGGCATCAGCGGCGGCGTGGCCATTGTCGGAGCCAATCGCGACGAAACCGACGCCGGCTTTGGTGCCGGTTCGGCCTACCTGTACGATGCCGACCCCACGAGCCCGGACTTCGGCAAGGAACTCTTTAAGCTCACCGCCTCCGACGCTTCGTCGATCGACTTTCTTGGCTGGTCCGTGGCGATCAGTGGCGACACGGCTATTCTTGGGGCGTACAAGAGCAGCGGCGACGGAGGCAGCAAATCCGGCTCGGCCTACTTGTTCGACGTGACCACCGGCGAGGAGCTCTTCAAACTCACCGCCTCCGACGCGGCGGAGGGCGGCGAGTTCGGCGACTCCGTAGGCATTAGCGGCGGCGTGGCCATTGTCGGAGCAATTCGCAACCGTTCGGCCTACCTATTTGACGTCGCGACCGGCGAGGAGCTCTTCAAGCTCTCCGCCTCCGACGGCGTGCAGTTAGGCAGATCCGTGGCCATCAGCGGCAATACGGCATTTGTCACCGGCGGCTCCTCGGCGTATCTATTCACAAGTTCTTCACCCCGCAGCGACCTAACCAACAACGGCTTCGTCGACTTCGAGGACTTGACCATCCTGCTGGCCAACTGGAACAAGCTAGGTGCAACACCGGCCGAAGGCAATCTCGTCGACGCCGACACCACGCCGGTCAACTTCGAGGATCTAACCGTGCTGCTCGCCGATTGGACCGGACCGGGGCCGGCTGGCTCGCCGGAAGCGGCCTTGGGCGCCGAGGCCGTACCGGAGCCGTCGACGCTGCTGCTCGCGGTGATTGCCGTGCTCGGCGTGAGCGTCGGCGGGCGGCGGAGACGCCGGGCGAGGTAGCCCCAAGTGTGCGGGACGGCGATAACTCAGGCCAGCAGGGCCGAAAGTCGATAGCCTCACGGCGGAGAGCCCTTGGAGCCGAAGCCCCTACCCCCGTCGTCCCAACTCCACAGAATTGACAGGTTCCCAGGGGCGGTCGCACCCACGGGGCTTGGAACGCGAAAAAATACTTGCTACCCCCGCAATTTGTATTAGGATCAGTCTAATCCACAGTGGAAATAACCCGGGGTGACATCTCGATATGAAACACTTCGCCCATTTATGCCATGAGGCGGGTGGCAACCGCATCGATTGCGACGGTCCTTGGGCCGAAGACGCAACAGGCCTCCGGACGGCGTGGCAACCGGCGCTCTCGTATCAGAATTAAGATTGTCGTGTTTGAATAGAATGGTACGGACGAGATTCTCATGGTGATCTTCGAAGAATCCGACGACTTGCATCGACCGGTTCCGGTCGATTGTCCTCCTGAGGACGCGGAAATCGACTCGATCGAGGGCGATCGCCTCCTCAGCGGGGTGGAAGAAGATCGGGCACTGATCGGCCGCTGCCTGGCGGGCGACGTCGGCGCGTGGGAGGAGCTGTACTGCGGCACTCACCCTGCGCTCTTGACCGTCATCAGCGTGCTGCTGGGCGGCGGAACCACCGATCCCAATCTGGTCGACGAGATCGCCTCTCGGGTGTGGTACGCCTCGATCGAAAACGACGGCCGGCTCCTTGCCCGATTCGATCCCAACAGGGGATGTCGGTTGATCACATTCCTGCGGACGGTGGCCAAGACCGAGGTTTCCCGGCACTTTCGCCGCGAGCGGCGTGAGCGGATCGCGCTGCGCGGAAAACCGCCGCATCAGCCTGCCGACGACGGCCAATTGACGGATTTTGTTGATGTCGATGAATTCGTGGCGACTCTTACGGCTCGGGAAAGATCCTTCTGGGACAATCATCTCGCAGGGAATCTATCCGACGAGGTTGCGGTTATCGTCGACAGCGGCCCCGTATCGCCCAACGCCCGACAGCTCCGCCACAGAATCCGTGAAAAGCTGCACAAATTCCTGGGCATCGACTCGTGAGTCGTTCGATCGCAGCCTACCGCGACGAACACAGCCGACTCAAGCGGTCGCCACGAGCCATCCCAACCCATTTGACGCCGTTTTCGCGCCAATCCCCGCCCCCCAAATTTCAAATCACACGCCTCGATCAAGCCATTTCCGTCTTTTGCGAATTTACGGTGTCACGATTCGGCGTGAGCGGGCTATAGGACGTGTGACTGAGCAGGCAGCGGTTTCATCGGGAGGGGTGTTTCGTCTGGCTGAAGCGTGGTAAAGCGGGTAAGAACCTCGGCTAAATCATGCGTAGTCGTTGCGGGGACCATGTGATTTTCTCTTACACAGGAGTGCATAGCATGTCGAGAATTTTTCTTTCTGCCGCACTGATCGCTCTCTTCAGCGCGGGAGTTGCCAACGCGGCCATCATCGGAGTGGCGGGCGGCACAGGGGCACCAAGTTCCACATTAGGCGCATATACCATGACGCCCTTTCCGGATGACACAAGACCGACCTTCACCGATGTGACAGATGTCGCGGCGCCGAATCCACCGGTCGGTGGTGTCGTCGGTTTCAGCATTCCCCTCAGCCATAGGGAGATCGGAGCCGGGTTGGCGACTTGGAGTCACGGGTACACCGGAGATGTTTACTATACGAAAGGGGCCACCTCTGTGACTCTTACACGCCCCGCAAATACCGGGGCGTTCTATCTGTACGCGGAGCCGAATCAATTTGCGACTTTTGAAATTACCGCGGTGTCGGCGAGCGGTACCAGCGTTATGCAGTCAGTCGCGGGCGCTTCGGGAGCTTCGTACTTCGGCTTCCACAGCACGGATCCTTTTGACGCAATCGTCTCTATCGAGATCGTTAGCAGCACTGATTTTGCGATAGGCGAGTTTGGCATCGCCCAGGTGATCCCTGAGCCCTCAATGTTCATCATTTGGTCATTCCTCGGAGCCGTCGGCATCACTCTGGGGTGGCGGCGCGGACGCAATGTGGCCTGAGATCGTAGCGTCTCTCCCTGAGAATCAAACCTACCAGAGCCGCCGGTTCGCCAGCGGCTCTTTTCTTTGCGCGGGGCTGCTGACGGTGATGGCCGCGCTCGGCGTGAGCGTTTGTCGGCGGCGACCAAGACGACGAGATGGGGGTGACTGAGACCACGTTAGCCCGACGTGGCGAAGTTTGGCCTTACTTATAGACTTCGTGGCACGCACTGCACGACTTGCTGATTACGCCGGCCGCTCGTGAGGCCTCCTCGTACGTCGTGGCCGTGGCGATCTTGCGGGCGGACTGCTTCATGGTCCGTGCCCAAGTGGCGTAGTCTTCCTCGTCGTAGTCGTCCATCGCTTTGCGCGTAAGCACTTCGGCAAGCATGGCGATCACCTCGGCTTCGTGCCTCGCGGCGGCCCGGTTCTGTTTGAACCGCGCCGGGCTGGAAAGCCACGGCTTGAGGCGTTTGACGTAGGCCGCTTCGAGCCGCTGCATCAACGGCGAGCGGTCGGTTACTTCGCTCCAATCGACTTGGCCCGGCGAGCCGGTCAGATCGACGCTGCCGCCGCGGATCAAATCCTGCAGGTCAAACTTGCGGCGCTTCGCCTCTTTGTAAGCCGCCTCGCTGCCGACTTTGCTGTTCCTTCCGGCCTTGGCCAGGGCGTCGCGCATGCCGGGCGCGTGCTTCTTCCACCGCCAATCACGCTCGCCGTCGTACTCGGCGGCGGCTCCTCGGTATACCTCTTCACGAACACCTCACTCCCCGGCGACCTAACCAACAACGGCTTCGTCGACTTCGAGGACTTGACCATCCTGCTGGCCAACTGGAACAAGCCGGGCGCGACGCCGGCCGAAGGCAACCTCGTCGACGCAACCACCACGCCGGTCAACTTCGAGGATCTAACCGTGCTGCTCGCCGATTGGACCGGACCGGGGCCGGCTGGCTCGCCGGAAGCGGCTTTGGGCGGCGAGGCGGTGCCGGAGCCGTCGACGCTGCTGCTCGCGGTGATTGCCACGCTCGGCTTGAACGCCTGCCGGCGACGGAGACGGCCGGCTGGGGAAACAATCACCGCGCGTGGCGAACCTAAACGGGAAGCCGGCGCCTGCTCTCGTCTATGACGATGCAAGCCGATTTGGCATATTCAGTAGAGGACATTTTTGGCTCAGCGACACGCCCGGTGAAACTGGCTCGAAACATCCATTCGACGACGACCACCTGCTTCTTTGCCCACTTCATGTAACGCTTCACGCTGCTCAGTAATTGCCTCGTCGCAAGACGACCTGTTGCACAACGACACCTTCACCTACGCCACCAGCGACGGACAGACGACTTCCAACGTGGCGACTGTTACGATTCGCGTGGGTGTAGAAGATATTTTGGCCGACTTGACCGGCAACGGTTTCGTCGACTTCGAGGATCTGACCATCCTGTTGGCGAACTGGAACCAGAACGTCTCGGCCGCCGAGCCCAGGCAACATTTCGCCGCGCGAATCGCAGCAGCGACCCAGACTCACACGAATCGCCGCTGGGCCGTCTGCAAGCCGCCGCGGTTGACCGGGCTAACGCTCGGGGCTCGCCAGGCAAGAACGCGACGCTTATTCCTCGAACGGTGCTGAGGGAACATTGCTGAACGAGTTGCCTCGGCGCGGACGCTGTGAATGAGACCGAATAGCAACCCCCTTTCTGCCACGCGATTGTACTTCATTTCACGGGACCATAGAATATCCTCCCGAGGGACAATTCTGTTAGGTCGCCCGATCCACTTGGCGGTGATTCGCGGGGCAGGCGCCGTCGCGCTGATTATGTCGCAAGGAGACGGATGTAATGTTACTTCGAGCCGTGTTGCGTTCGCCGCGCCGTTCAAGTCGCCTTCGCCTCGACACCCGTCATACCCGCTTGGCCGTCGAACCGTTGGAGGATCGCCGGCTGTTGGCCGTGATGAGTTTTCAGGACGGCGTGCTGCCCACTCCCGACTACGCCGGCACGCGCGACGTGCCGCTGTTTGGGGCCGAAGAGGACGTGAATTTTGGAGATGAGGTGACGCTGCGGGCCGATGCCGAGCAGGGCTCGACAGGCTTTCCGATTTGGTCGCTGGTCAAGTGGGATCTCTCGGGCATTCCGGCCACCGCGACGATCAACGACGTCTCGATCACGGTCAACGTCAGCAACACGACCGTCGCCGCGATTGATATTCGCGATCTGATCATTGACGACTACATCGCCAGCTACGATTCGCAAACGGAAACGTACGGCGTGAAATCGGTCTTCCTCATCGGACACG
>JADFKK010000451.1 GCA_022564995.1 Planctomycetota bacterium
ATGATCGAACCCGAAACCCGAACCGAATAAACGGCTTCCCCAAAAGCCGCCGGACAGCCTGCGCCCCGAAAACCAAGCTCGAAAAAACAAAATCAAGCGAACCGGCTTCGCTTGTTTAAGGACTAGACCTATGCAAAATAAGGAAGCGATTGTCATGAAAACGAAGCGAAACACCACCGCCATGCTGAAAACATTCCTCTGTCTGCCCATCACGGCACTGTTGCTCACCGCGGCGCTTGCCGGCCCTGCGTCGGCAGAGGAGGGGGTTCCCTTCAAAGGCGTTGTCGAGGGAACGGAAGACTTCACTTTTCAGGTCGGTGATCCCAGTGGGATTGATCTTTTAATCGACGGCAGCGGTGTCGGCAACGCCACACATCTCGGGGCGTTTAGCGCCACTTGGCACGGCGACATTACTTTTGGTCCCGCATTGCAGCAGCCCATTGAACGTACCTTCGTAGCGGCCAACGGAGACGAGCTCTACGCTGTAGGTCACGGTGCGGGCACTCCGCCGGATGACGATCCCAATTTTAACCAATATATTGTGGAAGAGCTTTTCATTATCGGCGGAACGGGCCGGTTCGAAGGTGCCACCGGCAGCTTCACGGTGGAGCGCACGGTCTTCAACGTCTTGCCCCCCTTCACCGGCCTTGAGACCGTCGGCACGTTCGACGGAACCATCATCCTTGCGCACTGAGAAGACGCGATAGTTTTTGCAGCAGGAACACCGGAGCGGCAGCGCAAAGCTGCCGCTCTCTTTTCGTTATTGACTCCCTGTTGGCTATGACTTCAAGAGCGTTTGCTCAAACGAAGGTCGTCTTCCGTAATTCTTTCGTACGCGGTAACTTGGATCAGGTTGTCACTCGACTTCCTCCTGGTCGTCGAGTTCGCGCCATATTTCCCCACGCCCTTGTAAGCCGTATCAGATTTCTTCGATCGTTCGATGGGCTACGGCGATCGACGTCCGCATCTGGGACTTCGGGAAGCCGTTTTGTGGCGACATTGCTCATGCTTTTGATGGACCTTGCATTCACGCCTACTAATTAGTTTCTGTTGATAATAGTCTCTTTTCGGCGGGGTGGCGGTCGTTGTTGTCTTGGCATCGGGGGTTGTTCGACGCGGTGGAGGTTGTTGGGTCGCTGCTCGCGTTCAATGGGTCGCTACGCGCATACGTTGCCCTGGAGAGCGCGATGCTTGTCGAGTTGTGGGCGTGTTTTCCGTCAGCCTCCCGAGGTTTTGGCCAAGACGGTCAGGTTGTGACAGAAGACGGCGCTGCCAATGGCCGAGGCGAAATTCTTAAACCCGCGAAAACAACATACGGCCAGCCGGAATGCCCGCTTTAAGCACGAGATCGTATGGTTCGATCCCGGCCCGCCACTGCTGCCAAACGCTCATCAGCGAGTCGCCGAAATCGCGCGTCCGGCGGGGCACGCCCAGGTAATCGACCTGCTCCTCCAGCTCCTCGTACGTGTCGGCATCCGGGCAGAAGCCCATGTCGGCGGCGACCGATTTCGGAGGGCTGCCGAACCGCTGCTCGTGCCGCTCGATCACTAGCGGCAAGAGTTCGGCGTCGCTGCAGTTCTCCTCCAGCACGACGTAATCGGTGATAAACTTCTCCTTCGATTGCGTTAGCAGCACCTTGTGGCCGAACTCGATGGGCCGACCACGCCGACCTCGCATAATCAGTTCCGTGTGCGTCTCGAAGATGCTGAACACCTTGTCGCAATTCGGAACTTTTTCGCCGTCGAACGCACGCCGCCGAGCGACGTTGGCTACCTGACGCATCACGTTCAAGCGGTCGGCCAGCGCCTCACCGAGGGCCACCAGTTTCAGGCAAGTCGAACGCTTGGTGCAGGCGACGAAATTCTCCGCTTCTTGACCTTCTTCGCATGGAAACGCCAGGGGCAGCTAAACGGATCGAGTTCTCTTCCATACGACATTTCGCGGGCCGCCACGCGATAGACATCCCAAAGCAAGCTGGAATCGGTCGGCCAGTGGATGTTGCACTCGGTAACCGTCGTGTCGGTGCGCACATGCTCGACCGTGATCGATTCTTCCGTCAAAGGGCCCAACGCGAGGATGTGGTTCATCATCTCCCAAGTCGCGGGCTGCAATGCGCCAAAGGCCTTGTTCAGCAAGGTGAAATCGATCGTCGACTTTTTGAGCAGACGACAAAACTGCTTCAGCGTGTCACTTTCCGCAATCCGGATCGACGCCTCGCGCCGTTTTTCTCCAGTACCACGGCAAGACCTTCTCGCTGCATGACCACGATGGCCCGCAATAAATTTTCGCTTGTGAACACCGCCTTGCGTCCCCGCCGCGATGTTGCCTTGCTAAGCTGCTGGTCCTTGCTAAGTTGCTCCAGATCGCGGTGAGCCATTTCGAGAATCTTGGGATGCTCGTTCAGGATCTTGCTGATTGCCTTGTACTCGTCGCGATACTCACGTACGATCTTGTTCTGCTGCTGGGCATCATGCGGCCCAAAATCAAGAATCGCTTCGGCTTTCAATCGCATCGTTATCCTCC
>JADFKK010000291.1 GCA_022564995.1 Planctomycetota bacterium
CGGCCGCCCTCGTCGACCTGCACCAGCGTCGCCCCGTGCGGGCCGGTCTCCTGGGGGCTGCGGCCTTGTGGACTTCCCGGCCAATGAGCCACCACGGGCGACGTGCAAAGCGTGCTGCGATTCGCCCGACCGCCGAGGGCCCAGTAGTTGATGTGCGAATCAGTCAACTCCGCCTCGTCGGCAGTTCCCGAGACCACGGCGATGGTAAACAACCCGCCGACGTCGGCGCGGAGTTGATAGGAAGCGATCGGTTCCCCCTCCTCGCGGCTGCGCCCGACCAATCTCGCCAATGGCTTTTCGTCGCGCTGATGCAGAAAGTCGGCGGCCCGACCGACGGGAAATACGTGGACGTTATCCGGCAGCGCGATGGCCGCCGGCCAGGCATGGGGCGGATCGACCGCGCCGCCGGCCCAATAGACGGCGACGTTCCGCTCGGCCAGCCGCTCGAACTGCCGGGCCAGAAACACAAGACTCCGCGGCGCGACGCGCTGCGATTGCACCAAATCGCCGCTCAACACGACGAAGTCGACCTCCTCGGCCAGCGCCGCGTCGAACACCCGAAGGGCCGCGCGAAAGTGGGCCTCCAGAAACGTCTCGCGCAAGTGATCCGGCACCTCGGCCACGCCATAGATCGGCTGTTCCAGATGGAAATTGCCGGCGTGAATAAATCGAAACGGCCAATTCGACATGGCGCGCCTCCGTGCGCACAAGAACCCCGGGCGGCGTCCGCAGCGGGCGCCGCCATAGATCGACGGGGTAGTTTAGCGAAGAACCGTAAGCAACGCCATGTCGTTTTTTTGGGGTTCCAAAGTGGGGGTGCATACATACAATTGCGAGGCTTTGGGTGCCGGCGTTTTTGTCAATAGGTGATTTCGATGGCTTTGGTTATGCTTTTGGGCATGTTTTGCCTTCTGTCACAAGCCGTAAGTTCAAGGATGAACCCATGTTCCAAAATTCGTGGTCAGCGGAAGACCAACAAGCGCTCGATAAAATTGCCAAGAAACTTGACATCGATTTGGAGGCCAACGACCTTGCTGGGGCGGAAGCCACGTTCACTAGCATTGAAGTCGCTGCCAGCAAGATCGGCAGGGCCGTCACGCGGCAGGTCATCGAGGATCTTGCGATCAAACAGACCGAGCTGCTCGATCAACCGCAGCCCTGTCCGGATTGCCAAAGGCTTTGCGAGGTACGGGGCCGCACGCGATCCCTGACGACCGGAGGCGGGACCGCCGACATCAATGAAGCCGTTTGCCACTGCTCGGAATGCCGCCGAGATTTTTTTCCCTCAACGTGTTCGGTTACAGCTTCACCAACATGGCTTTAGTCCCGTCGCGTTGGACAAAATGGTCAGCACGAACGCGGAGGTCAAATCGGGCGGCGTAGCGGTCAAGATACTCAAGAAACTAACCTCGATCTCCGTTTCCCAATCGCAGTTGATGCAATTGACCGAGACCATCGGCAAGGAGTTGGAAGAAATTCGCGATCGACAAGCGGCTGAGTATTTGGATGAAACACTGAAGCCGGACGTCCCGAAACCTCCTCGGGTCGCCGCCATCGCCACCGATGGCGGGCGCATCTTTACACGGGCCGAGAACGCCGGTCGCGGCGTGCATGAGGCCGCCTGGAAAGAGACGAAAATCGCGAACCTGACGTCGCTCAGCAGCCAGTCTTGCGAAGTCGATCCACACCCCGAGTTGCCTGGTTGTTTCGGCGACAAGACGAGTGTTGGCAAGCTGGTGCGCGAGATCAAATCGATCCGCAATGACGCGGTCGCTGACGCGGTCGTTCATTCCACCGCAGACGACACGGCAGACGACACCGCAGAGGACGACGCCTCGAAACCGCTTGTTTTACCGCTTCAATTGGCATGCGACCGTCAAGGCGATGCGTCTGATGAGTCAGCTTGCGGCAGCCAGTCGGAGCTACAGTCGGAGCCACAGCCGAATTCAAAGAGTTTGCGTCCCAAGCGGCTTGTACGAACTTGTGTCGCCAGCATGTGCAGCAGTGATGAGTTTGGTCCGATGGTCGCGGCGGAAGCCAAGCGTCGCCGTTTCTTTGAAGCGGAGCGTCGTGCTTTTTTAGGCGATGGCTTGGCTTGGAACTGGACCTTGCAGAAGCGTCACTTTCGAGACTTCGAGCCGATCGTCGATTTCATTCATCCGATGACTTACATCTTCGAGGCGTCGCGCGTGGTTGCTTCGGACGGCGACGAATGGGCTTTGTGTGAGCGCTGGTTAGAAGCGAGTTGGCGAGGCAAGGTCGCGTCGGTGTTAGAAGAGCTTCGCCGTTGGCAAGCGACGCACCCTTCGCCGCCGGGCGAATCGTTAGCAAAAACCGATGGGCGTTCGATCGCCGCCAGAGCGGTCACGTACTTGAGCAACAACGAATCGCGCATGAACTACCCGAAGTATCGCAGAGCGGGCTTGCCCGTCACTTCGGCGATGGTGGAGTCGTTAATCAAGGAGTTCAATTATCGCGTGAAAGGGACGGAGAAATCGTGGAACCGGCTGCGTGGCTGCGAGGCGATTCTTCAAGTGCGAAATGCCGTGCTGTGCGACGACCGCGACCGTCTCAGCGAATTCATCCTGTCGCGTCCCGGCTGTGCCTACTACCGCCCCTCAACCGCCAAACGTGCTAGCCAAGCAAGCGTCGTCGCCGCCTAAAAACAATTGTCCGAATGCACCCGTGTGCGGCCAAAGCAATGCCGCCGCGGCAACGGCAGGAGTTGGCCGTTGGGGCCGTCGCAGGCGTCCAAACGGTCAGCCGACTGGCTCGGCAGCACGAGGTCAGCCGCAAGTTCGTTTACCGGCAGGCCGCTAAAGCCCAAGAGGCTCTGCTGGAAGCGTTTTCGCCCGAGCAAGCCGGCGACGACGAGGTGCTGTTCTACCTGCCGGTGACGAAGGCTTGGCTGCGGCAACTGATCCTCGGCCTCACACTGATCTGCCACAGTTCCATTCGCGGCGTCGTGGAACTGCTCCGCGACTTGTTCGACTTTCCGATTTCGGTGGGCACGGTCCACGGCATCCTCCAGCAAAAGGTGGAGCAGGCCCGAGCGTGTAATGGCCGACAAAACCTGTCCGGCGTCAGCATCGGCGCCCACGACGAGATTTTCCAGCACGGCCAGCCCGTGCTCGTCGGCGTCGATGTGGCATCCACCTACTGCTACCTTTTGAGCCTCGAAGCGCATCGCGATGCCGACACCTGGGGCGTCCGTCTGTTGGAACTGGAAGACCAAGACTTTCAGCCCGACGCCACCATCGCCGACGCCGGTCTGGGCATTCGGGCCGGACAGGCCCTGGCGATGCCCCAAGTCCCTTGTCGCGGCGATGTGTTTCACGCCTTTCAAACCGTCCAATCGTTGGTCACCTTTTTGGAGAACCGGGCCTACGCGGCGATCAACACCCACGCCAAACTCGAGCGAAAAGCGGCTCGCGTCCGTCGCCGCGGAGAACGCACCCACACGCTAGCACGCAAGCGCAACAGCGCAGGCCAAGCTGCGGATCAGGCGATCACCCTGGCCGACGACGTGAGTCTGTTGAACGATTGGCTGCGTCACGATGTGCTATCGCTGGCCGGGCCCGATCACGCGACGCGACGCGAGATGTTCGATTTCATCGTCGCCGAACTACGCACGCGCGAGCCCCTTTGTCCGCATCGCGTCGGGCCGGTCGTCCGTGCGTTGAGCAATCAGCGAGACGACCTGCTGGCCTTCGCCGCCGCGCTCGATGAGGATCTTACCACCTTGGCTGCGGAGTTTCAGGTGCCGGTCGAAGTGGTTCGCGACGTGCTGAACGTCGAGGCCCTCGAACCGGAGGGCCCTGCTCGCTGGCCCGCTGAAGCCGTGTTGCGAGAGCGACTCGGCAACCGATACTTTCCGCTCAGCGAGTCGGTCGGCGAACTGGCCCGCCGCACGGTCCGTGCCAGCTCGATCGTCGAAAACCTCAACAGCCGGCTACGCAGCTATTTCTTTCTCCGCCGTCATCTGGGGCCGGACTACCTGGCCTTGCTCCAGTTCTTCCTCAACCACCGCCGTTTCCTGCGAAGCGAGCGGCCCGAGCGGATCGGCAAGAGCCCGGCGGAGCTACTGACCGGCGAGGCGCATGGCCACTGGCTGGAGCTACTCGGCTACACTCGCTTTTCACGCAACTGAACGCCCCTTCTCGCCGCTTTCTCCCGTTAGCCCCCGGCGGCAACGCTCAGCGTCCGTAGTTGTTACCCAAAAAGGGGAAGAAATGAACCAGGCCCAAGTTTCTTCAGCAATTCCCGGAACGGTCGTTGCTGGCGTGTGCTAATGTCTTGGCGACACGTGACTTACGTGCCGGTTGTTCTCGGTATCCCAAAGCCGATCTTCGTGATGCTGGCGGTGGTGGCAGTGATTGCGGTGCTGGCGGTGGCGACACGTTGGGTGGAACGGGTTTTGCGGCGATTGGTTAGGCAGAGATTTTGTGCCAATCTGTCAACCAAAGGAGTGTGACGATGACCAAGACACCCACCACGGGCAAGCGGCTTTCTGCCGACGCCCTGTTTCAGAACATCCATCAATCCTTCCAGGGCATCCGCGACCCGAGAACGGGCAGGCCCAGTATCAGCTTGGCGGATGCGCTGATGAGTGGACTGGCCATGTTCGCACTGAAGGATCCTTCCATGCTGGCGTTCGACCAGCGCAGGCAAGCGGACGAGAAGAGTTTGCAGAGGATCTTCCACGTGGAAGACGTGCCGTGCGACACACGTATGCGAGAAATTCTCGATCCGGTCAATCCGGAACACCTCAGGTCCGCCTTTGGCAACGTCTTCACTTGACTACAACGGGGCGGGGCTTTGGCGAAGTTCCGCTTCCTGGATGACTACTATCTGATGGCTCTCGATGGCACCGAGTACTTCTCCTCTCACGAAGTCCATTGCCCCGGCTGCCTGGAAAAACATCATCGCAACGGCAAGGTCACCTACCATCATCAAATGTTGGGGGCCGTGATTATCTGTCCCGGCCGGAAGGAAGTCATCCCGCTGATGCCCGAGCCGATCCTGAGGCAGGATGGCGAAACGAAGAATGATTGCGAACGGAACGCTTTGAAGCGGTTTTTGCCGAAGTTCCGTCAAGATCATCCGCATTTGCGCGTCATCGCCACGCTCGATGCGCTGTATGCCAACGCGCCGGTGATCCGTGACTTGCGGACATCTTTGATCCCGTGGATCATTCGCGTCAAATCGGACGGTCATGCGTTTCTCTTCAAGCAGGTCGAGCAACGCGCCGAGCAGGGCTTGACCGAGGAGTTTGAGGGGGTCGGGTCCGATCAGGTCTTTCGCCGCTACCGGTTGGCTCGGAACGTGCCGCTGAACGAGTCGAATCGCGACGTGCGGGTCGACTTTCTTGACGTCTGGGAGCCGACCGGGCGAGATTCGTGGCGGCGTTTCACGTTCATTCTCGATCCCTTACTGGGGCTTTGCCGCGAGCACGCCGAGCGTTGGATGTGGGGCGGGCGAGGTCGTTGGAAAATCGAAAACGAAACATTCAACACGCTGAAGAATCAAGGTTACCAGTTCGAACACAACTTTGGCCACGGACACCAGAACCTGTCGGTGGTGCTCGCGATGTTGATGATGCTCGCCTTTCTCGTGGACCAGACGCAGCAGCTTTGTTGTCCGCAGTTTGCGGCCGCCTGGAAGAAGTGCATCAGCAAGCGGGCCTTGTGGGAGCGCGTGCGCGAGATTTTCCATCAATTCGAAGTGACGTCCATGCAAGCCATCTACGAAGCGGTGCTCTCGACCCGCAAGCCGCCGCTGAAGGTCTTGTGGGATTTGTAGCTGTGCGGCATCTGCTTTTGAACCACGCTAGCATGCCATCTTGACTTCCGCGAAGGCGGTTGACGCCGAAGGTCTGTCCAGACCACTGGCTCGCCCGCCTATTTTCGTATCTCCGACGACGAAACCCACCCCATCGACCGTCGTTTCCGATTTTTCGTCATCTCCACCCGACGCCACCAGTGCTATCTCTCCCCAAAACACCGTTCATCGTCCCCAGCAATCCCCGTTCCGGGAATCGCTGCAGATGGGTGGACATTCTCCTCCTCTTAGCCCGCCAGGGCATCATCCGCTGGCCATGCAAGCGCGGCGTGCCAGCTACGAGTGATAATTCGTCGAGACACACTCGCTGGCGCGTCGTGCTCGTATTCTCGTCGCTCTGGACACTAGTCGTTGTCACCGCACGGCTTAGGTCGACCCACACGGTGCTCGACCCCGGCCTACCCGCGAAAACAGTTGCGTTTTCCAGCATCCAAATTACGCTGGAAATATAGGCTGGCATGTGCCCAATCTTGGCTAGATTTCGCGTGGAAAGCAGATCCTATGAATAGCAGAAAAGCAATATCGTCGGCCGTCATCGCGTCGCTGGCACTGATCGCAACATTAGCCACCCACGCCGAGGCGACTCTCATCGGTCGGTTTGAACAACTCTGGCCCGATCCGATCGTCTACACGCACGGCACGACGGTCATCGACCCCGCGCCGTTTGGCATCGACTACGCCACGTTCCAGGATTTCGGCACCGGCACCAGCCTCACGGCCTTCGGAGACGTGACCGGCAAGCTACAGTATGTGCCCGGCTTGGGCGATGAGGCGGCGGATTTTGCCGGCTTCGTGGCAGGAAACATCGCCGTGATCGATCGCAGCGATGTTTTTTTGGCACCAAGATCAACAACGCCGAGGATGCCGGGGCCATCGGCGTCCTCATCGTGAACACGTCGCCGAGCGAAACTGGCGGGTTATTCCCGGGCAGCTTTGCGGTTCCGGCCGAAGACGGCGGCCCCATTCAAACGAACATTCCGGCGGTCATGGTCCGAAACGGCCTCGGCCAGCTCTTGATCTCTCAATTAGCGAATAGCGAAGAGATCATGGTGCGACTCGCAGTCACCGAGCCATTTCGCGAGGCGGCGATTCCGCTGGAACCCGGGAATTTCAACGTCCGACAGATACGTGTTACCGGAAACACGATCGACGATCACGCCGAGGCGCGTCGAATTATCGACTTTGCCAACGGAAACGGCCCCAACGAAGGCTGGAACATCGTCGTCGACCAGAGCGATACGCGAAACCTCATCGACATCGCCGGCAGCGGAGGTAACTTTCCGCACAACCATCCCTACCCGGACGGAACGACCGGCGAAGGTCAGAATGACGTCTTGATCCACGTGACCACGATTCGGCCGTTTTTCGTGCCCGAGGGGGAATGGACGATTGGCTTTGTCAGCGACGACGGAGCCCAACTGACGCTCTCGGGCGTGACGTTCAACGAAGAAAACGGCACCGACGACGCGGATGCCGGCCTGGACGACACGCTGCTGTTCAATGCCGCCGGAGCGTTCGGCGCGACGAGCGGATCTTTCACCTCGCCGCCCGGCGGAATGACCGTCGACGTCGATGCTTCCTTTTTCGAGCGCAGCGGCGGCGATGTGTTCGAGATCACCATCAAAGAGGGACATTTTGGCAATTCCTCTCCGATCAACGGCACCTGGGTCAGCCTCCGCGACGGAGCCCTCGGCTGGACCGTCCAATCCGATCCGATCCTGAGTGACTTGACCGGTAACGGGTTCGTCGATTTCGAGGATCTCACCGTATTGCTCGCCAACTGGAACAAAGACGTCGGCGTCGCGGGCGGAAACCTCGTCTCGCCCCTGGTCACGGTGGTGAACTTCGAAACCTAACCGTGCTGCTCGCCGCCTGGACCGGCCCCGGCCCGGCCGGCTCGCCCGCAGGCGCCTTGGCCGCCGCGGCGGTGCCCGAGCCAGGCACGTTTCTTCTCGCCGCCTTCGGATTGGTCGGTCTGCTGTCCGCGGGTCGTCGCCGGCGGAAGGACGTCTCCAATAGTGCTTCGTCTCGGCTTAGTCTTGAGTTGGAGACGGAGCGTCGTAACCCGAATCGCGAGTTTTGAAGTTGCGCAAATCAGCCGCGGAGCGGCGACATCGAATAGCCTGGGGCGCGAGCCCCAGGAAATCGTGGTCGAAACGGGTTTTGAAGCCCCGGAGGGGCGACATCGGATGAAATCGCACAGTGTGTCGCCCCTCCGGGGCTTTCCGCTGGATCATCGACATGATCCCTGGGGCTTGCGCCCCAGGCTATTCGATGCCGTCCCTCCGGGACTAAAAGATGCGCAACTTCAAAAAGCGCGAGCGAGGACAAGGAAGAGGCTGGAATTGGCCGTATTCCCCTTCCTCGCTTACGCTTCGGGCTACGATTCGGGCCAATTCCACCAGCTGGCGGAAATTACTCCATAGACCTGTCTGGCGGTCACTTCTTGCGATAAAACGACACAACCAATGTTCAAAAAACAACTTACGGATATTATCAACTTATGAATTTGGGGCAAACAGGTAACACAGGTTGGATATTTCGCCTTTTCCCCAGAGTATTCGCTCAAAAACCTTGCTTCCCAGTGCGTTCTGATTAAGCTAATCCTGTTCGTGCTTACGCAGACACACTTCTTTGATCCGTTTTATCTGTGGGGGGAAGCTCACGATTTCGTTTAGAATTGCGACGTTGGCGGCAATAGTAGTTTGCTCGATTGGCCCGTCTGCTTTTGGAGATTTCAGCGCAACATTTGAAGCACCTGACTACAACGGGAATGCAGCAGGCACGGTGCTCACCGGCCAGCAGGATTGGTATTTGCCTTCGGGCAACGACTACAATGTTTACACATATGCAGACAACCCGTTCGACATGACCGCCGTCAACCCGACGGGAGGCGCGCAGTTCGCTGCCGGGCCGCCGCCCGGCGTCGGCACCACTCACGCACGGGGCCAACATGACGAAACGCTTTCCGCTGGTTTGCCTGTCCTCTACGGCTACGATTTCAACGGCATGTCCCTCCTCGCGGATCCGTCGCTAGCTGCGAGCAACGTTGGCAGCTTCTCGGTCCAGCCATCGGGCGATAGTCACATCGCGGTCATGGTCTGGAACAGCCCGGCCGACACCTATCGGCTTGAGTACGTTGTTAATGATGTCGCCGGAAACGACTTTCGGGCCTCTGCTTTTCCCGCGTTAGAGGCGGACCACAGGTATCGCGAGGAAGTGATCGTGGATTATGATCTCAACCGAGTGATCGAAACGACGTTGACTGACTTGGAGACGGGGGAAACGACTACCATCACACCCGCGGATTGGTATCTCCGGGATGCGCCTGGGGGAGAGGGGAATTTGTCCACGGGCTTTAGGATGTTCAACTTCTGGGCTGGCGATCAAAACAACATGATGGCGTTTGATAATGTGGTGGTCCAGCAGATCCCCGAACCATCGACGTTTGTGTTGGGTGTCCTCGCGCTTGTTGGCCTGCTTGCCGCGCGTCGTCGCCGACGGTAAGCGGAGGACTTTATTCTTGACTAAAACGATACTCGCGCTAACCGCTGCGCTGCTGACCTGCGACGTCTCGGCCGAGGTGATCGTCACCCGCGGACGATTTAACAGCGTGCAGGTGAACCTCAACGTCGCCGGCAATAACATCGTCGGCGACGCGGCCAACGAGCCGTCGATCGCGGTCGATCCGACTGACCCCAGCAAGATGGCCGTTGGCTGGCGCCAGTTCGACACGATCACGTCGAACTTTCGCCAGGCCGGAAATGCCTACTCCACCGACGGCGGCGCGACCTGGACCAATAATGAAGTCCTCGACCCGGGCCTGTTTCGCAGCGATCCGGTGCTCGATTTCGACGCCGAGGGGAACTTCTACTATTCGAGCCTGAGCGCCCTCGACTCCGCCCAAATGTTCAAGTCGACCGACGGCGGCAAGACGTGGGCCACGCCGGTCTCGGCCTTCGGCGGAGACAAGCAGTGGATCGCCGTCGATCGCTCGGGCGGCATCGGGCAGGGCAATGTCTATCAATACTGGAACCGACAATTCTCATGCTGCGGGCTGGCCGATTTCACACGGTCGGTCGACGGGGCTGCGACGTTCCAATCGCCCGTCTCCATCACTCGCCCAAGCACGAAGTGGGGCACGATGAGCGTCGGCCCTGAGGGCACGCTGTATCTGGCCGGTAGCGACCTGAGCGCCTTCCGGGGCCATCTCTTCACCAAGTCGACCAACGCCCAAGACCCCGCGAGGACACCGACGTTCGAGGTGCCGCAGCGCGTTGATCTCGGCGGCGACACGACGTTCGGCGGCCCGGTCAACCCCGGCGGATTGCTCGGGCAAACCTGGATCGCAACCGATCACTCAGACGGTGCCTCGCGCGGCAACATCTACATCCTGGGCTCCGTCAACCCGCCGGGAGCCGATCCGGTCGACGTGATGTTTGTGCGCAGCACCGACGGCGGCGAGACCTGGAGCGAACCGCTACGGGTCAATGACGATCCAACCGACAACGGAGCGTCCCAGTGGTTCGGAACCATGTCGGTCGCGCCGAACGGGCGAATCGACGTCATCTGGAACGACACCCGTAACGATCCGGCCGGCCCTAACGGCGTGATGAGTGAAGTCTTCTACGCATCGTCCGACGACGGCGGCCTGACGTTTTCTGCCGGCGAGCCGGTCACGCCCGCGTTCAACCCGCTGATCGGCTGGCCTAGTCAGAACAAGATCGGCGACTACTACGACATGGTCTCCGACAACCGGGGCGTCAATCTGGCCTACTCCGCAACGTTCAACGGCGAGCAGGATCTCTACTTCCTGCGAATCGATTTGCCGGGCGCGAAGAGCGATCTGAACGAGAACGGGTTCGTTGACTTCGAGGATATCACCATCTTGCTGGCCAACTGGAATCAAAACGTCGGCGCCGAACAGGGCAACATCATCTCTCCCGACACCACCGTGGTCAACTTCGAAGACCTAACCGTCTTGCTAGCCGATTGGACCGGCCCCGGCCCGGCCGGCGCGCCGCAGGCCGCGCTGAACCATCCCGCCGTGCCGGAGCCTTCGACGTTCGTGCTAGCCGCCATCGCCATGCTCGGCATGACTTTTCGAGCGGCCCGTAGTCGGCGCGTGCGGCGAGTTTCGTCGGCAGGTAGCTGAATTCGCAAGAATTCAGACCACACCGATAGCACTGAATTCTTGCGAATCCAGCTACGGCGAAGCATGCCAGCAGCGCTTGCCGCACAACGCCGGGCCGTGGACTTGATTCGCACGGGCTGATTGTGGCACAATCCCGGCACGGGGATGGTTGCTATGCGGTTGGCAGACGCCGCGACGGCTTGCCCACGGAGGGAACCTTATGCTGCCGGATCAGCCGAGTGCGCGAGATCGACCGTGGTACATCGCCCAGCGGTGGCAGGAGTACGACGCCGAGCGCCGCACGAACCTGCTCCGCATCATCGGCATCGGTTCGCTGTACCTCGTCCATTTAATGCACTACCACGGCCTGCGCATCGGCGCCTTACAACTGGCTGATGAGGGCGACGTCAGTCGGCGGTTCCATGTGCAGGTTACGCTGCTGGCGGTGATCTGGACCATGCTGGCCCTGGGCATGCTGCTCACGCTTCAGCAGCGGATTTTTCCGCGCTGGCTCAAACTCTTCTCCACCGCCGCCGACCTCGTGCTGTTGACGGCGATTTTACTCATCGCCGACGGGCCGAAAAGCCCGCTGGTGGTCGGCTACTTCCTGGTGATCGTGCTGGCGACGTTACGGCTTAGCCTGGGCTGTTCAAAATTTGGGGTTGCCCCGCAAGAATGGGGTTGGTGAATCGAGGCATTTTTGTTCCACTTTTATACTCGAAAAACTCACGTGGAGCAAATCAAGATGTCCGCCTTTGAGCAC
>JADFKK010000025.1 GCA_022564995.1 Planctomycetota bacterium
TGCGGGCGTTGCGAATGGTGAGCGTAAAGCCGTCGCCGTCGGTGATGTTATGCCAGCCATCGTTGTACTTGAAATCGAAAACCGTCTGCTGCAGCGCGTCGGTCATCGCCAGCCGCTCGCCGCGGTTCGACAACTTGCCCGAGATGAACTGTCCGGCGATCAGACTCGTGGCGACGTTCGGATAGCGGGCCGTAAAGGCCGCCTCGTTGCGCACGACCAGCACGTAAGCTCCCGGATCGAGCGCGGTGACGTTGCTGCCGGAGAAGTCGAAGGCGACGCCCTCGGTAAACCTCATGCCGGAAAGGTCGAGCGGAATGCGGCCGACGTTTTGCAGTTCGACGAACTCATACTCGTCGTTGTCGCGCGAGTCGAAATCACTCGGGTTATAATTGATTTCCGTAATCCGCAGCGCCGGCAAGCCCGGCACAATGAACGTCGAGTCGACCAGCGCGCTCCACTCGCCGCCGGTCGAGAGCACGCGGGCCTTGACCTGGGTGCTTTCGAGCAGGCTGATTTTCTCACCCGTATAAACAAGTGCATCGGGGTTGACGTCGCCGCCGACTTTCCGCGGATCGCTGCCGTCGAGCGTGAAATATAGCGTCCGGCTGCCGCCGGCGGTGAAATTCGAACAGGTTCCGGTCGAGTTTTCAGTGCAGAACGTGACGGCGGCCCCCGCGTAGATCGAGCCGCCGAGTTGACGCACGCCATCGACGATGAACTCCGGCGCGTCGACGGCCGGGTACATCGGCGCGTTGGAACCTCCCAGCGAGCGATACCGGTTGAGCACGTTGCGGGTGCGAAACGGAAAGTAGGTGTTGATCAACCGGTTACGTTCGGCAACCCACTCGCCGTTGCGAGTCAGCGGCCGGCTCTGGGTCAAATCGCCCCAGCGGGCCGATTCGGCGATGATCGCCACGTCCAGTTCGTCGGCCCGGGCCATCCATAGATCGGCCGCGCCTTGCGGCGTCAGCGCGCCGTCATTGAACAGGTGTTTGTGCAGCCGGTCGGCAAACAGCAGGCGAAACTCCGCGCTGCCGTTGCGGAGCGTTTGGAACATCGTGCTGACGGGCCCGCGACTTTCGCCGGTGCGATCGCTGCTGACGCTCTCGAGCACCCGCTCGGCGTCCCAACTGTAGATGTGCCACGCTCCGCCGGCCGAACCGCCGCCGGCGGAACGCCAGTTGTGGTGGTCCCAGTCGGCATTGGCGCCGTAGTGGTTGACGATCATGTAATCGGCCAGATTCGCCAAATCCAATCGCTCGGCGATCTGTTCGTATTCGGTCAGGCTGATTCCGCCGCTGGCCGATGTCCTGACGAGCGTGATCAGGCTGTTCCAACTGCTGGTGTTGCCGTCTTCCGCTTCGCCGCTGTTGAGGGCGTCGTAGTCGTCCTCTACGGCATCCGCGCCGCCGTTGTAGTCGGCATAGTGGGCAGCCCGCGGCCTTTCGTGCAGATTGTAGACGCCCCAGTACAGGCCGTTGAGATACAGATGGACGTAGGTACCCTGGCCTGCGTCGACTTGGCCCATGGCCAACAGCGCGTCGCGCATCCACTGGTCGCGGATCATCGAGCCGCGGTTGCGCTGGCCCTGGTCCCAGTGAATCCACGAGTTGTTGTACATCGCCCGCAGATGCAGCGAGTCGAAGCTGTCGACCGGCGAATCCTTGAAGAGCGGATAGTCGAGCCGCCCGTCGCCGTAGATGTCGCGAAATCGCAAGCTGAGCGAATGCTTCTTGTACGGCGTGTTGCGGCTGGCTCCGCCCTGGATTCTTAATCCGGCGTCGATCTGAAAACCGCTCGTACCGTCGGGAAAGAACATCTCGGCCGACGTGCGCCGCTCGGCCGAACCGCCGGGATTGGAAAACAATCCTCCGGAGCCGAAAATGTCGGCCTGCGCGAGTGTGAGCGAAAGTGTCGGAATCGCCACCAGCGCGTCGCGCATCTGATCGGCGTAGAGCGGATTGCCGGTCACGTCCGGGTCCATCTGGTAATCGGCACTGGTGCCGCCCCAGGAACTGGGGAAGCTGACGCGATCGTCGCTGGGTCCAACTCTCGGCGCGGTCGATTGGTCGATCACGTCGTCGAGGAACAGGTACGTCTGTGTGTCGACGTTCGAGGGAAAGAAGCTCGGCTTGAGAGCTACGGCCCGTAGCGTGGTGGTTGAATCGATCGTGATCGGCCCGGTATAGCGCCGGCCAACGCCCTCGCCGGGCCAGGTGCCGTCCAGCGTGTAGCGAATCTCGGCGCCGTTGGTGTCGGTGCTGATTTCGACTTGAATTGGTTCATCGTAAAACCCGCGATCGATGCTAAAGGCCGTATCGCCGACAAAGTCAACGACGCCGGCGTTGTTGGGGGCGCCCGGAGTGGGAGTGGTGAACCAGCGTACGTTGCGGTTGACGATGCCGTAGGAGATGTCTTCGCGTTGGTTGGGAACATTGTCGAATTCGGCGGCGATGGTCACCCCGTCGGGCTTGACCAGGGCCAGGTATTCGCCGCCCGAGCCGATCTGGAAATTCGTGTGCAACTCGCCGTTGGGAGCCACCAGGTCTTTGCCCGAGGCGTAGATCAGCACTTGCCGGTTCGTGCCCAGCGGCGTGACGACGGGCACTTCCCACTTGGTCAGGTTGTTCGGCTCGTCGGTCAGATACCAGCCCAGCAGGCCGCCCGCCGGGAGCGACGCGCCGATGTTCAGCAGTTCGATCCAGTCGGACGGATCGCCCTCGAAGTCGACCAGCGTGTTGTTGTTGTCGGCCATGAACTCGCTGATGATCACCGCCGGGCCGATCGTCAGTTCGCGCAGCGTGTTGTCGGTGCCGACCTTGCCGCCGCTGTCGGTCGCCGTGGCCTGCACGTCGAACAGCGTCTCGGCCAGCGGCGTGAGAATCGTGTTGTTCGGCAGCAACCAGGTGCCGTCGCCGTTGTTGATCGCCGAGTAGGTGACGCCATCGACGCGGATCTCGACCGTGGCGGTCGGGTCGTCGATGGTGCCGGTCAGCGGCGGCCGGTGGTCTTGCGTGACCAGCGGATCGACCGTCACCACCGGAATGCGGTCGAGCGTCAACTCGTTGAGCGTTCCGTCCACGGCGACGTTGCCCGCCACGTCGGTGGCCGTGACCCGCACGTGATAAGTTCCGTCGAGCGACAAGGCCGGCGAGATCGTGCCGGCCGGCAAGGTCCACAGACCGTTGCCGCGATTGATCGCGGAGAACTTCGTCGAGGGGAAGTTGTTGCCGACCAACTGCACGCTCACGACGGCCAGCGGATCGTCGACCGTGCCGATGAACTCCGGCGAGACCTCCTCGGTCGTTTGGGTAACCACGGTAATCACCGGCGCGATCCGATCGACCACCCAGCTTTGGGCCGCGTCGCGGACGATCGGATTGCCCGCCAAGTCGCGAACCTGCGACTCGGACGCATCGAACCGCAGCACGTAGGTCGCATGAACTTCCGTTAGCGAAGACAAGCCTTGCAGCAAATAAGTCTGTCCGTCGATGGCACTGATTGTGGTGCCGGCCAACGACAGCGTCTCGGGCCCTTGACCGCGATCGCGCGTAAGCACGAAGTCCGAGGTTCGCAATCCCGTCGCGTCGTCGTCGAAGGAAATCGTAACACTCGATAGCGGCGCATTGCGCGGATCAGGATCGACCGACAAAATCGCAGCCACCGGCGGCGTCGCGTCCATGGTCCACTCGACCGACGGGCCGCGGACCAGCCGCCGCACGCTAACATTATCAACCGTAAAGTCACGGGCCGTGCGGTTGGCGATAAACTGCACCGTGATGCCCTGGTCGTCCGCCTCCGTTTCAAACTCCAGCAGCAGATGTCCGTTGTCGTTTCTGTCGTAAGTTTCCGAGAACAAAAGGCCCGACGCGGGATCGCCTTTGAGCACCTGCAGCTTGATGTCGGTCCGGCTAACCTCTTCGACCACCCGCTGCGTGAAGAGATCGAATTCCAACTGGTAAGTCGTCAGCGGAGCCGTGTTGAATCCTTGTCGGATTTTCGCGGACGCAGCCCCCTCCGGCATGTTCGGGTCGAGCAGCGTGCCGGGATGCGAGCTGATCACGCGGGCCACGCCGTCGCCGGGGCTTTCTTGTTGCCAAATGACGCCGCCGTTCGGAAACAACCAACCCGCGAGATTATTCGATCCGCCGCCAGCCGTGTCGAACGAACCGTTGGCGATCAACTCCGGCCCCAAGCCGGTGCCCTCGAACGCAAGCGGCTGGCCCTGCGCGTCTTTGATGCCCGAGTTGACCACGTCGAGCGTAAATTGATAATCACCGTCGTCGCCGGTCAGCGAGGCGATGTTGCTCAGCGTGAACGACCGGTTGCCCACGTCCGTCAACTGCGCCACGCCCGCCAGATCGATCCGCCGCACTCCCGCGTCGCCGTCGATCGTAAGAATCAGATCGCCCACGTCGAACCCCGAGACCGCTTCGCTAAACTCAATCTCGACCCGATCGAGCGCCTCGTTACGAAACTGCGGCAGCACCGGCTCAATCGCCACCGTCGCCGCCAACATCTGCCGCGCCTCGAGCTGCTCCAGCCTACAGTGCTTACCACTGTGCCAGCCCCGTAAGTCGCCAGCCCGAGCCTTTTTTTTCTTGCGCTGAATCATTGCTAATCCGTTCCCAAAGCAATTGTCGTTGCCTATTAAATCGAACCGCACACCACCGCCCAGCCTATCCGATCCGGCAAGAGAAGTCACGCAAATTATCAAAATAAACTACCCAAAATCGCGGCCCCAGTTTCGATTCCGCCGTTTCCGCTTGCGACTTGACAACCATGCAGGCATCTGCAATTATAGATGTAAAGGTCCGTTTATCCTGTTTTGGAGCTGCGAGATGATTTCCCAAACTGCCGAATATGCGCTGCGGGCGATCGTTTACTTGGGAAATCAGGCAGGTGAGGCGTGTACGACGGCGCAACTTGCCGGCGAAATTGATGCCCCGCCAAGCTACTTGGCCAAAGTCATGAAAGGGCTCGGCCGTGCGGGGATCGTCGGCTCGCGCCGTGGATTGCACGGTGGGTTCACGCTCTCCCGAGATCCGAACGACGTAACGCTCTTGGAGGTCGTCAATGCGGTCGACGCGTTTCATCGCATCCGCAACTGCCCGCTCGGCCGATTGGCCCATCAGAGTGGACTTTGCCCGCTTCATCGGAGAATGGATGACGTGATGGCGGCGGCCGAGAAGTCACTCCAGCGCACCACGATCGGAGAGCTTCTCGAAGAGCCGGGCCTGCTTTGCACCGTGCCCTGCATTGCCGAGCCGGTTGTTCTCGAAAGTGAGGCAGCTTTGTAGTTTGTCGAATTACGGAGATGTTCGCATGATTCAACGGACGCAGCACGAAACGATGGGCTTCTCGAGCTACACCCGAGATGACTTTGCCGTCAGTCCTCTGATGTTCTACTTCGAAGTCACGCAGGCCTGCGATTTGGTTTGCAAACATTGCCGGGCATCGGCGCAGGAATGCTCGCATCCTGCGGAACTGACGACAGCGCAGTCGAAGGCGTTGATCGATCAGATCGCCACGTTCCCTCGCAAGCCACACTTGGTCCTCACCGGCGGCGATCCGTTGAAGCGAAATGACATCTTTGACTTGATTCGCCACGCCGTGGCGGCCGGTTTGCAGGTCGCGCTAACGCCGTCCGCAACACCGTTGGCAACGCGCGAGGCGCTCGAGGCGGCCAAAGAGGCCGGAGTCGGCAGCTTGGGGATCAGCCTCGACGGCGTCGATGCGAAGACACACGATGCGTTTCGCGGTTGGGAAGGGAGCTTCGACCGCACGCTACGAATGTTGAGCGACGTGCGAAAACTGAGGTTGCCGGTGCAGATCAACACGACGATCACGCGCCGCAACTTTCACCAGATCGACGACATGGCGACGTTACTTTCTACACAAGGCATCGCGATGTGGTCGGTCTTCTTTTTGATTCCCGTCGGACGCGGGATCGACGAAGAGCGGATTGCGCCCCAGCAGTACGAGCAGGTTTTCGAGCGGTTATGGATTCAAGCCGGCCGCCAGCCATACGGCATCAAGACGACCGAGGCCCCCCACTACCGGCGCTTTGTCTTGCAACGCAAAGGCGATCCGCTGGCCGGGCCGGCTGCCGGTCAACACCCGTCGCGAAACCGCCGCCATCGCGCGCCGTTGGGGGTTCGCGACGGCAACGGCATCATGTTCGTCGGCCATACCGGCGAGATCTTTCCGGCCGGTTTCTTGCCGGTGGAATGCGGGCGTTTCCCACAAGACTCAGTGGTCGAGGCGTATCAGAAACATCCGACGTTCCTCGCGCTGCGCGACCCCGATCGGTTCCTGGGCGATTGCGGCATCTGCGAATACCGCCACGTCTGCGGCGGCAGCCGAAGCCGCGCTTATAGCGTCAGCGGCGATCCGCTAGCCGCCGAACCAGATTGCACCTACGAGCCGGGACAGATTCCGATGGCTGAACTGGGCGTGAAATGATAATGGACCCGCATTGTGTCCTGTCCTCGGTCAGTCGAAAGCGGCGTGGGCCTTTGACGTGTCACCAGCGGGTGGGACGATGGCGAGCAGTTGTCCGCCGGATTTCGACGCCGATTGGTCCAGCCCAACCTCGCCGAAGACGATCGCTTCTAACGCCCGCAGGTCGGTGTGCGAGATCGGCCGGTTGTTTTTCAATCGCCAGATGGTTCAGTGCGTCTCGTGGTCCCGAATGAATTTCTGCATTTTGAGGTGATAGTTTTTCAGCCGCGGGGCGTTAGCCCCCGGTTGTCGTCGCCTCGTCAGAAAACAAAGTAGCAGCGGCCCATTCACCAGCCCGACGCGCAAGTTTTGAAGTTGCGCTATCGGCGTTTTCCTGCTGTGAATCAAGCGCGAACAAAAAAAACCGACCCTCGCTCAAACTTGGAACGAGCACGTTTTCGCTTCGGTGGGCTGATAAAAGACAAGTCCACCCGCTCGATACAGGCCCCCAGGGCTTCTCTGGCGACGGCCGGCGTCGGGGACGTGATGTTCTCCCGAATCTGATGCAGCCGGCCTATGACCTGCTCTACACTTCGCTGGGCTTCGTCCTCGGGGCACGCCGCCGACGTATGGCGTTTTGCGGGTCACGCGGCTCGTCAGCTTTTTCTGGACGGCCTCCCAATCCTTCACTGAGACGATTGCCGGGCACTTCACAATGACCCAGTCCGCCTCGTCTTTGAGCGACCGCGCGCCGGGGCTGTCAATCACTTCCCCGCCCGAAACGGTCTTGAACGATCCGCACAGTCGCCCCCACGTCGCCTCCCCCTTGTACGCATGTCGCACAAGAATGTTGCGGACACTCCCATAGTTCCACTTGCCGCCGTTGGGCGAAGGGATGCCGCGGCGGTTCAATTCCAGGGCGATTGCCCGACCGCTGGTATCCGTTTCGAGATACAGCCGATAGATCAGCTTGACGGTTTCGACCTCTTGCTTGTCGCCCAGCGCGAGTGTCCCGCCCTTGCGGTATTCGGGGTCGCGAAACTTTTTCTTGTAAGCGTAGCACGCCACCGCTGGCCACTCGCCACGCTTGGCCGCGAGGTGAAACGCATTCGAGTTTCGATGGGCTCTTCGCGCGTGAGCCGAGATAGCTCCGAACAGAATAGCACGTCGAAGCGGCCGTCGTCGGCATCGCGCATCATGCGTTGGAAGTCCGGTCGATTGCCCGATGCGGTCCCGCTGATGGCATGGTCCGCGTACTGTTCCACCAAGTCGGCGGTTTTGTACTCGGGAATGTAGTCAATGTCGGCTTGCTGTCGCTCCGGCGAATCCTCTTGCTTGTCACTCGACATGCGGATGTAGGTCGCCCCGCGAAGCTTCGCTGTCGACTTGCGTTTTCGTTTCTTGGCTGTTGCAATCACTTGGATTTTCCCTTCGTGGTTTCGGATTCGGATTGTTGCTTGTCGTAATCCTCAATCAGCAGCGTCGTAATCGCCTCGACGGCCTCTTGCGAAAGCTGGACGTCGGGATTCACAGCTTCCCACACTGGCTCCGTCCCCTTCGGTTTCGCCTTGCTCATGTGATTCCCCTTGGTTGTAGTTGATGATTTCGAGAATGAGTCCCGCCAGCCGATGCGCCCCGACATTCACGACGCGGCGAGTTGCCTCTAATTAAAAGAATGGTTGCATCGTGCAACCTTTAGTTGCACGCCCCTTCCGTTTCCCCACCGCGCGTCCATTCGCAGCGGGGCGGTAAAATTATGCCCGGTCAATCGCCGGCTCCACGGCCAGAATGACCACCGTATCGTCTGCCGAGGTGTAGCTCTCGGCCTCATCCAGCGACAAGCCTTGATAGAGAATCTCGCCCAGCACGCCGTCGGTTTTGCGGCATGTGGCGAAGTGGTTGGCTTTCGTTCGCACGATGGATTCTCCCTTGCTTGAAACTGCCCGCCGGCGATTCGCACCGGCCGAGCACGAAAAAGAAACTACAGCGGTCCCTCGAAATAGACACGCGGACCCAGCGCAGAAACTGCGGTTGTCGATTCGCACGATGCAAACGAAAATGGCAGATAGCCATGATGCTGCCCTGCTGGTTAGGGTCGCTTGTGGTTAGGGCCGCGACGGGTGTTTCACGCACCCTCGCGGCTCGTTTTGATTGTAGCGGATTTGGACGTGGGGCGTCAAATTCTGGCGGCGTCGACGGATCAGAACTATCCGACGCCGCATGGATTCTCGCCGGACGGTTTCCAAGTTCGATACGCCGACGGCACGCGAGGCTTTCTATCTTGTAGAGCGTCGTTGCGATTGCTACGCCGGGAAGGACATTTCGGCGTATTTTTGCAGGATGAACTGGGCCGTGCTGGCGTGGCCGGGCAAGAGGGTGCGTTGGTCGTGGATTTTCTTGAAGGTCGAGAGGATGTATTGCGCGTCGTCGCGGTCGATGCCGTAGAGGTGAAAGAAGGCCGCGTCGAGCTCGGCCAGCAGCTCGGCCCGTTCGGCCTCGTCCCACTTGTTGAGCCGTCCGCCGTATTCGCTCTTGAAGCTGCCGGCGGTGAAATCGCAGGCCTCGGCCAAAGGCAGCATGTCCTCGGCCGTGCAGGAAAGCTTGAGCACCCGCTCGCTGATCCACGCTTCGAGCGTGGTTTGACGTTCCCACGGGCACGGTTTGTCGTAGGTGTCGGGCGGAAGGGTGGGGATTTGCTCGACGATGAAGAAATTCAGGTGAAGGTTGCTAATTTTTTGCCGCATCACAAAATCGTAGACGAAGCTGTTTAGGTTGCCCAACAGACAAGAATGCCGAACTGGGAGTGCTTCAGAGAAAAGGATCGGCGCCGAATTAACGACACCCGCAAAGGGTATCATCGCGGCAATCATCGTTCGTTGGTTCGTGGGACTGGTGACGTCCTTGAAGCAGAGGAAATGTGACTCCTGCTGATCGCATTCGTCGACCGCGGTTTCCTCCGCAATCCAAAACCGGGGCATCGTCAAGTGTTCGGGGTTCTGATGGCTAACCAGCGAAGTCTTTTCGGTTTGCCCTTGGCGCACCCAATTAGATGGATTGGTGACGACGTCGGCCGCCCTATGGTCGAAGGCCTGGAGCATTTTTGCTTCGTAAATCGGTAGAAACGTCTGCTTTCGCTTAGTCCATCGATTGCCCTTCAGTTTGAAGTCATCCTTGAGCGTGTCCGGTTCGCGAAACAATTCGGCGTCGTTCGTCTGATCGAACATGCGTTTGAAGGTAACGCCCCACGGATTGCCGGTCGGGCCTTCGCGGTTCTTGTCGATCAACACGGGCACGCGGCGATAGATCGCTTTGGTGATCTCGGCGTCGCGCCGCGAGCGGAAGATGGGGCAAGTGCGGGTGTTGGGGTTGAGCAGTTTGATGTCCTCGCCACTTAACGCGACGTGTCGTCGGTGGTCCTCCAACTCTTCAACCCGATGAGCAAAGAACACGAAATCGGCCTGCGGCGTAGTAGCTTGCTGGCCGCCGAAGTTGAGGATGCAGAATTTGAACGATGCGTGAACGTCGGGAAAGAACACCTTCTTGTTCTCAAAGTCGTACAGCCGAATCAACCGGCTCGATTCGGCCACCGCGGCAAAGAAATCCTTGGTCGTCTTGTCGGACGCGATCCCCGAGGGGACCAGCACTCCCACGCGACCGTGCGGCGCGACGAGTTGGTAGGCGAGTTCGGCGAACACCGCGTAGGTGTTGATGTCTCCCTTTCCGGTCAACGGGAACTCGCCGCTCTTGCGGCAATAAGTCAGCAGCGAACTGGCCGCCCGCTGCGCTTCTTCATATCGCTCGTAAAGCGCCGGATCGTCCGATTCGAGCTTTGCAACCAGTTTGCGCCGCTTCGCCGCGTTGGTCGCCGTGGCGATCTCGGGCGCGGGGAGCGAAAAGAACTCGCGCTCTTGTAGCTTGATTCGTTCCCAGGGCGGATTGCCGATCACGCAGTCGAACCCGGACTCGTCGCGGTCGAACACTTCGCCAAATCGCTCGCGCCAGTTGAAACCGGCCGGGTCAATCTCCGGGTCGTGGACCAGCGAGTTGCCGTGGACGACGTTTTCGGACAATGTCGCCAGCGTTTGGCCCGGCGTGGCCGAGCGAATCCAGAGGGCCAGTTGTGTGATCTCGACCGCCTCGGGCGAAAGATCGACGCCGTAGAGATTCTCCTGCAGGATGAAATGCGGCACCCGCTCGCCGAGTTCATGGGCCTGCTTGTCGCCCGCCTGTTCGAGATGGCCGATCACTTCGAAATAGCGCAGTTCCAATGCGTTGTAGGCTTGGAATAGAAACGCGCCGCTGCCGCAGGCCGGGTCGACGATTTTCAGGCTCCGCAGCACTTCGAGACAGCGCCGCCAGTAATCGGCGTCGTCCGGCGATACGCCCCGACTCGCCTCTTTCTCCGGCACGCCGAATTCGACCGCCAAGGCCGCGAAACGCCGGGCGATCAGTTCTTCGACGGTGTACTGGACGATCAGGCTGGTCAGCTCGGGCGGGGTGTAGTAGATGCCAAGCTGTTTTCGCTTGGCCGACTGCGGCATGGCGGCGTATTGCTCGGCCTTTTCGGCGTCGCCCCCGAAGAAGCCCGACTGCTTGAGCTTCTCCAGTTCGGTGATCGATCGCTCGAACAGATGCCCCAGCACGTCGAGGTTGACTTCGTCGGCGAAGCTGTAGCTGCTGATCGTGTTGAAAAAGTTGGTCCACGGCACATCGGGCAGTTCGAGTTCGTCGACCGCGTGCGGGGCGAACAGGCCGCCATTGTACTTGGGAATTTCGTGGGTTTCGCTGCCGGCGTCGATGAAGCGGAACAGGCGCTTGAAATTCTGCCAGCGGGGATTGGTGACCGCGTAGAAACCGGCAATCGTGTAGGCCTTGGGGATCGTCTTCTCGGGCAGCAACTGCCGATCTTCGCAAAAGGCGATGAACAGAATGCGGTCGAACAGCCGCTGCGCCATTTCGATCGCCAGTTCCAACGGGTGCCCCAGCTTGAAGTGCAAATGGGAGATGAGTTCGGTGCGGTTATGGGAGTAGGCCTCGTAAAGCGTGTCGCTGACTTCCTGTTGACGATCGCGAGATTGCTTCAACAGGGCAACGGCACGGGGCGGTCCGACCAACGACTTGTCGATTAAACCCTGGCGATGAAACAGGACGTAAAACTGCTTGAATACGTCGAAATCGCGGAGCGATTGGAGCGAAAAGTGCTCGTAGGCCCGCTTGGTCGAGTTGCGTTCGTAAAGGCGGAAACTGACGATGTTCGAGACGATGCCCCAGCGGCATTCCGGCGAGGTGTTCACGAGATAATCCCAGCATTGATCGACCGCCGTACGCCCGTTGCTGCGGTCGCGGTCGGGGTGAACCTTGGGGCCTTTTAGTTCGATGACCGCCAACGGCTTGTGCTCTTCGCCGTCTCGAAAAAAACCAAGGACTCCGTCGGGTGTTTCGCCGGCGATGACGTGATGCTGGATGCGATGGAAGACCTCGACGCCGTCGAGCGGGCTGGCATATTCGAGTGCCTGGCCAAACACCTCGGTCAGGAAGTCGCCTTGCATTTGGGTTTCGTTGAGTGTCGCCAGCCGGCCGGAAGTGTCGAGATCGGCCCATTTGACGAGTATGGCGTGAGCTTCTTTCAGCCGGGCTTCGTCGAGCCGCATGTCATCGGCGGCCGTCCGCAGCAATCGGGCGATAATCAGGCGGTCGGTCTTTGGCTGTCGCTGCGCGCGGGGCGGGACGGTGGGAAAGAGCGTGCTGGCCATTTTCCTCGAAGTATTTTCGGCGTTATCGAACAGGTGCCGAGTTAGGGGCAGGTATTGATCGGGCCATGCATGGGGATTGTAGCCGAATGGGATAAAAGAATGAACACGGGGTGCAAACGGCCGTAGAGCGATTCTAAGGGCCGGCGGTTTTCCAGGTGCTTGCCGATCGTCAATCCTGGGCCAATCTGGCGCGTTGATTTCCGGCCGACTCGTCGCCGCTCGGCCTACTTCGCGAAAACCAGCTGGTCGGCCGCCTTGATTTTCTTACTGATCGCCCCCAGTTTGTCGTCGATGCCGCCGAGCTATTTTAGCTGGCGCTCGGCGACCGTGTTGGCTCCCAGGCCGCGGGCCGCCGCGGCGCTGAAGGTACCGGACACGTCCCGGCCGCTGGCCGTTTTCGTGCGCTGGGGCGTTTGGCCAGGTGACGAAACGGCAGATTTGGACCGTTTACCCAGGGGCCAGGGCGGGAGTCTAGGGCCGAAACGGGACGTTTGGGGCGATGTCCGTCTCGCGGGCTGCCAAGCTGGCCGAGCTTCCGAAGGCCGACCGGGGGCGTGTTGACCATCGAGGACGGCAACCATCTACGTTGTCGACCAGTTCCTTGTCCGGGTCATCGGCAAGTCGACGGCCTGGCGTGTACAATCGGAGTTGGCGAACCCCCCGGCCCGGTCGCGCAAAAGTGCGCGGCCGGGCTTCTTTTATTCCGAGAGCGCCGCCGGGTTACCATCCGCCGGCGGCGCGACCAAGTTGTCAAAGAACTGCCTGTTTCAAAATGCCCGCCCGCCCCGGCTTCCGACCACCGGCACGGACGGGTTGATCGCCGACTTGCGCCGGCGTGTAAAATCCCCGCCCCCGGCCGCCGGCGGATTTGGGGCTATGAGGGCGGGGCACTGCCGCGCGTCGGGGAGCGTTGAAAACCCAAACGCGCGGGTGGTGTTTCTGTTAGCTCCAATCGATTCGTGTTGGCCTCAAAAAATCATTGCGGGCCGCCTCTTCGGATTGGCTCGCCCACGCCACACTTTTTGCGTCCAGCTTGTCCGCCTCGACGCGCTTCTGTTTGGCACGCTCCAAGTCTTCCCTGAGCATTTTCAGTTGGTACTCGACGGATTCCCGCTGCGACGGAGGTAGCTTTTCCAACGTGCCCTCAAGGTATTTAATTTTGCCGGATACCGGGTGCGTCTCCATATCGGTGTGGTGGGGGTCGTGGAAGCGACGTTGCGTGAGAATATCTTGCACATTGCCCCAGTTGCATTCCCGACGGATCGCATCGGGGTACTGGCTGGTGACGACGGGGTAAGTCTCAAGCTGCCTCGCTTCGTCCCGCAGATTGTAGGCGCGACTGCTGGCGTTGTGGGCTGAATTGCCAAGGCTAAGTGAGTGATTTTCCCACGCCGGATGGGCCGTCGTTTTCAGGTGCTCGCGAGCGCCGGTCTGGCGTTTTTTGTGCTGCCAGATTTGCTCCTCTTGTTCGCGCTTCAACTCGCCGGCCCGCTCGTGTAGCTCGGCGAGTTTCCGCTCTGCCTCTTGAGCCTTGCGGCGAATCTCAGCGGTCGCTTGGTCGTGGTCACTGGCGGCCTTGGTCGCGGCGGCTGCGTCGGCGTCAATCGCCTTGGTATCGAGCGGCGTATCGAGCAACTTCTCCGCGGCAAACCGAAGGCCAAGCAGGGCAACTTTTCCGTCCGCCCAGGCGGGCTCTTTGCCGGCGGCGCGACACAGTTCTAACAGCACGTCGCCGGGGGTATCTTCGCCGCGCGACTTGGCGAGGATGGCATCTTGCAACTTGCCGAAAGCCTGTTTCGCCGATTCCGCGGCGGTCACGGGTTCAAGGGTCGCGGTGGTCATGTCGAATGTTCCTGTGGGGATGGAAAAGCAAAGGGGCACGCTGCCCCTTTGCTTTTTGTTTGGTTAGCCTCGAATCAGTCGGCAGAATCGTTCCGGGTCCGCCTCGAATGCGACGGGACGCTCGTATCGTTTCTTCGCACGGGGCGGACGCCTGTCGGACGGACGGAAAACGGACTCGACGAAACTCTCAGTCGTGGCGGCGAGTTCGACCTCTTCTTCGTCATCCTTTTCGTCGTCGTGCTCATCTTCACTGACGGCCATGCGTTTGACGAACGCCCGCAGTGCCGCCAGCAGGTCAATCGGATTTTCGTTGTCTTTGACGATCTGCTGAATCTCGGCGGCCATTTCGTCGGTTGTGCCCGGGGTGTCCGGGGTTTCCGGCTCCACGTCGCCCAGACCCAATTCGAGGCCGTCGGCTACTTCTCGTAATGCTTTGGTGAGTCGATTTTTCATGGTTCGATTTCCTTGTCTGCGGGATTCAAAAAGCCCGGCGCTGGTGGCCGGATCGGTTACTAAATCAACGGAACGCACGTCGATGATCTTTTCAACCAGTGTCTTGCCGTCCCGTCGCGATAGCTCGGCTTCGATGTTGTGGGACAGTCCAAATCGGCTGCTCATCTTTTCAACCGCCTCGGCGAATTGTTCCGCCTTCGGATGCGAGGTGAGATAATGCAGATCGCCCCGCAGGCCGTTGTCGGTCATGCGGACGTTGCGCAACGTGGCGAACAGGTCGTCAAATTTGCGCTCGGCGTTGGGGGTCCGATGGTCGGGGTGGTCGATGAATACTTTGACGCCCTCATACAACGGGCGGGCATCCCGCAGCGCCGCCGCCGTGTAGGTTCGTCCGTTGCGAGACTTTAATCCGCAGATCCGCACGTCTCGCACGATGCCGGCTTCGCGGTCGATGCGCGACATGGCCGTGACGGATTCATGCAAGTCGATGAATTTAGTGAGGGTTGCCGTTGGCATGGTTTTCTCCGATTCAAAAGTATGCGGGCTCGGGGGCCGCGGGTTGGTTGGTTTGCAATGAAGGGTTTTCGTGTAGCTCATCCAGGTATTCGATCGCGATGCCGTTGACGATGGCGAAGGCCGTGCCAAGATCGCAGTGGCCGTCCGCGTCGTTCGGTGCGTCATGTTGACGCCGCGCTCGCGAAGTCGCTGGGCGAGGTAGGCGGCCTGGTGTGGATCGTAATAGACGCCGGCCAGGTTGTAGCGGCGCTGCGTGTCGAGGACGGCCGCTTCAATGTCGGCGAGATTCACTTCGCCCGTGTAGTCTTCCGGCTTCCACGCCTGCGCACTCGCAAGCTTCAAGCGGCCCGCGTCTATGTCGACGCCCAGTGTGACCAGGGCGGAATGGTCGTGCTTGATTCCTAAGTCCAGCCCGGCGAGCATCGGATACCAGTCGTCGCGGTGTGCGAACGTCTCGCCGGGCAGGGTAACGGCTGCTTCGACCAGCCGCATGTCGAGGGCGTCGCCGGCGCCGGTAATCCAGAGATTCATCCACAGCCTTTGATAGACCGACTCGGGCAGCAGTCGACGTTGCTCGGCAAGCTGCTCTGCGGAAATCCAGGAAGCGGCCGGGCCGTCCAGGCGAGAAAAATACCACGCCGGGTCTTGGCGAATCGCCTCACGGTTTTTCCACTGCCAGCCAGCCCCTTTCATGTTGCCGGCATTGGAAATAATTATCAGCAGGCAGTGTGGTTTCTTGGCCGCGGCACTGAAGAGGGCAGCCCACAATTTTTCGCCCTTTACGCTCGGCCAGTGAGTTAGCTCATCGCAAATAATGAAGTCGACCAGTTCGCCGAACGATGAGTAGGCGTCGGATGAGATGATTCGCAATTCGCTGCCCGTCTTGCGATTGACCACCCGGTTTAGCTGAATTTCCAAGACCGCAGCAAGGTGTGGATTCAGACGCACCAGCATGTCGATCGCGTTAATCGTCAGCTTGGCCTGCTCTTTGGTTCCGGCCGCGACGATGCCGGAAATCTTGCGGGGAGCGGAGAAGATCGCGCACGTTGCCATGGTGGCGATGTCGCCGGTTTTGCTATGCCCGCGCGGCCGCTCCAGGTAACCGCGTCGATACTTTGGCTTGACGTCGTGGCCGATGACTGCCCGCCACGAATCATCAAGGGCTACGAAGTCGCGTTCTTGCCATGGCTCGGCCACTTCGCCGAGACGACGGGGTTCGTGGCCGCACTGGATGCGCAGTTGCCGGCGAAACTCGCGAGGGTCCGCTTTGATGGCTTGGATTGTCGGGTTGTCAGTCGTCTTGACCATTAGGCGGTTTCCCTTGTCTGGTCGATGGGGAGAAGATCGTACTGAGTGCCACCGTCATCAATGGACACTGGCACTCGCAGCCTTAGATCGCCGAGCGCCTCATGCCGCACGCAAGTCTGGATTCTGGCAGCATGGAAGATCGACACTTCGCCGTATTGGTCCACGACGAGGTGCTCTAGCTGTCGCCGAAAGTCGCCAAGCTGTCGACGGAGATAATCACAGCCTTTCGGCAGCTTGCCCGTGGTCAGGAACGCATAGACGTAGTGCTTGGTCGTTGCAGCCTTACATTTTTTTGTCGCCGTAAACTCCTATTTTCCAACGCGCTTTCGGTCATTTTCACTGAGGCAATGACACCTTACAAAAGTGCCGCCGCCGGTCGTTGTTTCAAATTCCGCTCCCGCGATTTTCGGCTCGGATGCTGGGCTATCACAATCACGGGACGACCGGGATGATTAGACCCTTTTCCCCTATAAGTGCCTCGTAAGAGCATATGTGTTGTTTAACCTGTAAAACGATGAAATCGTCCCGTTAGTCCCGTAATTCAAAATCCCGCCGTCAAACAGAGCCCTCGATATCTGATTCCACTGTTCTTGTACCGCTTATATCCTCGCTCTGTGAGCCTCGCACCGAACCGGCGCTGATTCAGCGGGTACTCCGCCAGTTTGTTTCGCCCACTCTTGAAACGACGCATAGAGATCCTTAGCGGTCGCCTCGGCCTCTTCGCTTTCAAGGCAACGCTCATCGACAAACCGCCCCACCACGTCTTGCTCGTTGCGATAATTGTCCGTTTCGATCAACACCTCTTTGGGCGCCGCCAGTCCCTTCGCCTGCCAGTCGATGCAGCCGAGTAGCAGCCAATTCAGGATTCCGCTCTTCTCGGCGAGTAGCTTCTCGGGCAGTTCCTTGTCGGCCTCCAGTTCCGGCGGCCCCGATTCACCACGGGACGCATCCCAAAACCGGACGGCGAAGGGGATCAGCAGGATGCGCCGCCAGATTCCGGGGTCTTGCCCCCTGATTGTTGGCTTGTGATTTGCCGCCAGCATCACCTTATGGGTGGCGTCGAATTCCCAAAAATCCTCGCGCATCCTGCGAGCCCTAACCTTGTCGCCGCCGGTCAATTCCTTGACCATCGACTCAGCCAACCGCTTGCCCTCTTCTGCCTCGATTGCCGCCACCAGCCGCTTTCCGAACAGGTCCGCCCGTTCGGTCGGATGGGCCTCGCCCCGCTTTATCATCAGAAAATCGGCCGGTGCCTTCATCGCGTAGTCCGGCCCCATCACGTCAATCGTGGTGTTCAGCAGCACGCTCTTACCGTTCGCCCCGGTGCCGTACAGAAACGCCAAAATGTGGTCCCGTGTCGATCCGGTCAAGCAGTAGCCGAACAGCCGGCGGACGAATTCGGCGAGCGATTGATTGCCGTCGAAAGTCGAGTCGATGAATCGCAGCCAGGTCGGACAGTCGGCGTCGGGATCGTAGCGGACGGGCGCCAATTTGGTTAGATAATCGTCGCGTTGGTGTTGCCGTAGTTCGCCGGTCCGCAGGTCAAGCGTGCCGTTTTCTACGTTAAGCAGCCACGGGTTTTTATCAAGCTTATCCGTCGCGATGGGAATTCCCGGTTCACTTTCGGCAAGAGCAATCATCGCCCCGATGCGTTCCCGCTTTTCACTGCTCATGGCGTGGCGAGCCATCGCCTTCCGCTCGTCTTTATCAAGCCCGGACAACTCATCGTAGATTTTCGCAACCGTGATTTTCGCTCGCCGGACAATCTCGCCCGATTCGTCCGGCTCCCATCGGGTGTCGTTCCATATCAGCCATCTTTTCCAGTGGTAGCAATATCGAAGGTCGCGACCATGCAGCCGGACAAGCCGCTGGGCGTTGCCCATGTCGGTCAAGTGGTAAGGGGCGTCGTTTTTCAAAGTTACATTGGAACTCTGGTCCTTCCCGTTCCACTTGTAAAACTCGCGCGTTCCTTCAATCGCCCCGGCAATCGTCCGCTCGCGGTAATCGTCCCGATCCCACTTGTCCCGATATAATCCACTGCCTCGAAAAATCCGGTCGATGCGATCGGCGTGAGGGCCACACCAGAATGCAAGGTGCGAACAAAGCGCGGCGTCGGCTTCGGACTGGCTCGGGTATTTTCCCTTCCACTTTCCGAACCACAACGTCTCGACAGCCGCTCCGTTTTGGGCCTGCGTCATCTTGGCGATAATGACTCCGTCGGCGTCGGGGGCTCCAGTCGAAAGTAATGCGGCAGCGCGACCCTTTTCTTTTTTGGGCGCCGCCTTTCCAAGGAACGCGCCGACCAAATCATCTATCGCCCCGTTGCAATCGTTGATGCCGATGCCTGATTCGATGATGGTATGCCCCGTGACGGTAAAGTATCTGCCGCGGTCATACGCCTCAAAATCACCAGCCTTGCCACACTTGGCGAGCGAACCCTTGACGAAAATCTTCACACCCGTGCCACTCGGCGACACTTCGCTATAGCTGCCAAGCCGCTCGATAATCACCAGCGGGTCGGGCGCCTCAGCCTTCCACCGATTGCACGATCGTTGGTCATCGGACCAGGGGATAAACTTTCCATCGTCACGACAGTGGTCCAGGTCGATGCCGACAAAGTCATCGTCATCGCCACTGAACATGTACCCGATACCGATACACGTTCCTTGCAAGTAAGCCGCCTTGGCCTGCTCGAATGAACGCCACGTCGATCGATCGTCACTCTTCGCCTTGCGGTCGGTGCCGGCGATGTACGGCGCCTTGCTCCAATCCTTCCAGGTGACCCACTGATCCCGCCGAGTCAATTCGAGCGGGATGTTGTCGAGCAACACCTTGAGTGCAACAGGTTTTTCGGCAGTGCTCATTCCGTCGTCCCCGCTGGCTCCATTCCCTCAATCATCACCTCAGTCACGAAGATTCGATTCTCACGCCAACGCCTGCGCGCGGCGATGTACAGCATCTTGGCGACGTACTCACCCGCTTTTTCGTGTGAGCCAGCCATCACGATCGGCACGCCCTGGGCAATCCAGCCGAGACAACTCACCAAATCGCTGAGACTCTTGCGTTCGATTGCAATGACATTTTCCAGACCGCGCACGCTGTAGTCGCCGGTGGTCAACGTCGCCCGCATCGACAGCAACGGCGACAACGTGAGTGGTGTTTGCTCGCGAGTGTCGATCACTGCGGTGATTCGTTCGGGTTTTGGTTCGGCTGGAAAGTCCATTTGCTTCGTTTCTGCTACCCTTCCACAATCCGATACGCCGTGATGTTTAACTCCCGATCGGTATTCGGATACGCGACGTAATACTGCTTGATCGCATCCACCGGATCGACCGCCCGGCCGCGCAGTGCCGTCTGCGTATCGGCCGCCACAAGATACTCATGGCAGTTTTCAACGGCCACTTGCGGCTGGTCGGGAAACGTGCCGACGTCCGGCGAAACTTCGCTGGCGAGGATGGTTGGATCGGTGGTGAGGTCACTTGCTTTGGCCATGAGTTCGATTCCTTAGTGAAAGTAAAAAGGTGGTTACGCCGCCGATTCGCGGGCCTCACGCGGCCTACGTTCCTGCTGGAGTAACTTCTCGTCCAACTCAATCAACAGCCGAGCCCAGGCGTCGATCGCTGCATCGGTCATGCGGCCACGATTGTGGGCCTCCCATGTCGGCTCGGGTTTTGGTTGGGCAATCATGCTGGCACGGCCTCCGCCTTGCACGGCTGCTTTCGAGATTCGACCCACTCGCGAAGGTCATCCGGGTCAAAGCGAATCTCATCATCCGGCAACAAGACGTGCGGAATATCGCCAGCCTTAGCTAATCGCTGGAGGCGTTTCAGGGGCATCCGCAGCAACCGTGCCGCTTCGCCGTCAATGAGAAGTCGCGTGGCGTTCATGCGAGATAAGACGCATGAGACGCGGCGAAGGATTCAAAGAAACTGCCAGGATTACACTTCTGGTCAGTTGTTGCAGATGTTGTAGGTTGTCGGTCAGTTGTACGTCACTTGTTTTGCCCGATGAGCCAGCACATCCATGTCGTCGTCGGGCAAGTGTCGAAGGTAGAGTCGGTAATTCTTGCTGTCAATCTTCTGCCCAGACAACTTGTTTGCATTCCACATGCGTACAAACTGGCGACTGCCGCCGCTCAATCCGAGTCTCTTTCCAAACTGCAAAGGGCTGTCGATTCCAGAGAGCGGATCATCGCGATTCTCGCCCAGCGCCTCCCGTAGCTGATACAACACACAATCTGCGGCTGCGACCCCCGCCCCCTCGCCTGCGAATGTCTGTGGTCGCGGCCCCAACAGTCTAAGCAAGTCGAATAGCCCTAGCCCGGCCGCCCATTCAGTCGCAGATTGCCAGTGGTCGACGTACCAATCACTGGTGAATCTGTCATAGCTGTAGGGTTACCCATTTCAACACCGCTTCGATCGTGGCGATTCGCTCGCGAAGCCAGACAAGAAACTCGTCTTGATTGGTTGGAGTTTCCATTCCAGAATTCTCCTACGTTGTGGCAGCCGGGCGAGCGTGGTCGTAGGAGAATGCCACGCTGCCGGACTGCCGGATCAGGCCGCCGTCGCGACCCGTCGCTGCATTCTACCCGTCTACCCCTCACACAGGAAACCATCCTGCGAGTCGATTACGCCCCTGCTTGACGAGTCCCCGTTCGCTGGCCCGTTTCAACAGCACAGACGCATGGCTCGGCGACACATTCAGGTACGCGGCCAATTCATCCCGCGAGACAGACACTCCCCCCGAGCGCTTGCTCGCAAGGTGCGCCACGCCGTCGGCCGCCCGCTCGACAGCATCGCGTCGCCCAACCGCTGCCTTTAGCGTCTCTTGCGTGAATGTGACTGGTGGTATCGAAGTTCTTGCTTGATTCACAAGTGTCCTCGGGCAATACAAGCACGACGCGCAAGCGAGTGGGTCTCAGTGCCATCGTTTTTCCCAGGAAAACACACTCACTTGCGCGTCGTGCTTGTATTTGCGCAACTTCAAAACGCGCAAGCGAGGGACCACCCACAATTTCCCTCGCCAGCGCGTCGGGCTAGTGTGCCCCCGGTTCTCACGGCAATTTGCACTAACCAGCGGCTGCGAGCCGGGCAAACCCGGCGCGTTCTGCTTTCTCGTCGGCTATCCGCTTTCCCCTTTCCGCTTTCGTTTCCCTTTCCGCCTTTCCAAATAACCGCCCATTACCTACTTTGGGTGCCTTGCGTGCCCAGCGTCCAATCGCAAGATGTGGATAGCCCCTATCGCTTTCACGGTTTGTGAATATCGTCCTTCCATGGAACAGACAGACCAAGTGCAGTCAGCTTCGTTTCGAGCTCTTGCCGTTCTCTGTTGGATTTGAGCCCCGTCTTTCCAGTCGAGAGCCAGCCGTTGTCGGCCGCGATCTGATTGGCTTCATCGAGGTTGCCCTGTGATATTTGTTCGATGATTTCTTTATCGAGCCGTGTAAGGAGGAGAGCATTAAGCCGATAGTCAACAAATGCTTCCCAGGCAATTGGGCACCACTTCGCGACGATTTCATTGCCGATGGTGTTGGCGTAGCTACGGATTTCCAATTGCGCATGCGCATCCATTCGCAGTGACAGGAAATGAAAGAGGTTGTGCAAGTCGATCTTCCAATACGCTTCGGTATACGTCGATAAGGGCAAGTCCTTACGAGCTTGCTCTCGTGCAACTCCTTTCGATAATCGCTCTTCGTATACCTCTCTCGCAACGTCTTGCAGTTCTTTCTCACGACCGGACAGGTATTCACCCGTTTCACTGTCAAGGAAATCACCGCTTCCTTGGCGGTTGGCCGCAGCTTGCTGCCGCCAAGCGTGACTCGGCGTTGTCTGTGCTGCGTCGATTGCTTCCGAGTAACGCGTCGAGTATTCGTTGACATTGGCCGTCCGGTGACGTATCCACTGCCGCCAACAATCCATTGGGACACGGACATGCAGCTTAATCTCGCACATCTCGAAAGGCGTTGTGTGGCGGTGACGCATCAAGTACCGGATGAGCCCACGGTCCTCGTGTACCTTCTTCGTTCCCGTTCCGTACGAGACTCTCGCTGCTTGCACGATTGACTCATCCGTCCCCATGTAATCTACGACGCGGACGAAGCCATCATCCAACACGTCAAACCGAATACCCAGAGTTTTTTCTAGTCCAGGCGCGGCTGGCCGATCGAGTCTGTTTTTCTCACGGGTCATGTCTTTTCTCAATGCGTGGCGACTAAGTCTTTATCCGCTTCAACTTTTGTCGGAGTTGCATCGGCAACTCTTTCGGTTTCCGGCTGAAGATAGCAACTTCCGTGATTTGGCGACGTGATGCAAGCTCCCTGCTAACGGTCGAGTGACGCGATAGCTTCAGCACCCACCAGCCGCTGTACAGGGACAGCAGTTCGTCATGGCGCAGTCCACTTACCGCGACAAAAACGCCACGCTGTTTCGCCGATCGACACTCGCGGGCAAGGCGCACCTGATCACTCCAGCTAAACAGTTTCTCATTGTAACGAACAAATCCGTTGTTCTCACCCTTTCCAGTGTAGGGCGGGTCCGCGTAGATCGCGTCCCCACTCTTGGCACAACGGAATCCAGATTCAAAGTCCTGCACGGCTAGTGCTGCGTTCGAATACACAGCTGACACATCAATAACATGCTGTAGTGAACAGAGGCGACGTCCAGAGTCGCCAAAAGGCACGTTGAATTCGCCAACTTTGTTGGTGCGGTAGATTCCGCCCCAACACGTCCGATTGAGAAACAGGAAGCGGGCAGCTCGACCGACATCGCTTCGCGGCACACGCCTGCGTACCCTCGCGTAACATTCGGCCGTGTTGGAGCACTGCCAAACCGCGCGAACGACCTCTTCTGGACGGGTACGAACGACATTGAAAAAGTGAATGAGGTCGCTATTTGTGTCGGACAACACGGAGCGTTCCGGTCGAAGTTGCAGAAAGACAGCTCCCGCCCCTACGAACGGTTCGTAATACGTGCCCGTTAGCTCACGCACCATGATGGCGCGCAACAGCGGAGCAAGCCAGCGTTTCCCACCTGGCCACTTGAGAAATGGCAACAGACGCGGAGTTGAATCTTGTTTAGTCAGGTCAGTCAAGATGGTCGTAAGCCTCTAACGAACTCATGTCAACCAAATCAAACCTCCAGAAGACGCCTAGCGCGTCAACATCAACCACACGATGACGATCTGGCACGATGTACAGCAACGCGGGATAACGCAAAGTGAGGGCGCGAAGTGCCAGGGCGAGCGAGTGCGGTTTCGTGCCGCAACACACGTAATAAACATTTTGCTCGTCAGGCCGCTCGATGGAGGCTTCCTCTAACCGCTTCCACGCTTCGATCGCGTCACCTGCATCGGACCGAATGATGCGATCGTCCGGAATTCGGAAACGCTTGATTAATGGTGCGTTGCGTTTCCGTGTACGATCGACATATTCGGGTTTGACTCCGGGGTCTGGAAAGAGCAACGATACTTCGTCTGGCTCTTTTCGCGACACAAGGCGCAATGTTTTGGAGCCCTCAAAACCAACCGAAACGAGATATGCTCGCTTCTTGTCTGGATCCCATTCGCCCTCCAGCCCGGGCACGGGCACGGCATCCCATCCGCCAGCCGTAAAAAGCTCGTGCTGATCTTCTTCTGATTCCTCCTCAGGATAATCTCCCTCCGAATAAAATACCGTGACTTCACTCGCTATTCCCGATAGCACTGCCTGACTAAGAAGGCCCAATGACAAAAATCGAGGACACGTACTTAAGTCGATAAATATTCTAAGTGGCCTCGCAAGTTCCCTATGCACGTCCAGTACATGCTGTAAGAGCTGATTCCACAATCCGTCTACGTCGCGTGAATCTCCGCGAAGTTCCTTGCATTTTCCGATTTTACTGGCAAATTGAAGCAACAGAGGATCATGCTTGTCCATAAGTCCTGAAACATCACGGAGATCCGGAATCACGACGGAGCAATTCGCTGCCCGAAGCTCGGTAGCGCATGTCACTGAAAGACAGCGCTTGTCCCAACTCGACGAAAACAGCGCATAATCGAACTCACCGCGAGCCAAATCAGGAACCGATTCGCTTCGTCGTGACTTGCCCCGCAAAAACCCGTGCCGGAATTCACTACTCATCCGCTTCCTCCTCGTCAGGAAACAGCGAGAGTTGATCGGTCTCCGTCGGAAGCCTCTTTGCGATCGACTTTGCGACCGACGCCAACTCTGTTTCCGTTCTTGCGTCTTTTAGGCGATTGAAATCATCCAATGTCAACTTCACAGCGTAGTAGGCTCCGCGATACGAGAATCCGTACGAAGGAGCGAGTGATGCGTGTACTCGAAAAAACTGGACACTCTCGCCTTTGTCGAAGATCCGAAGGAAGCCGGCCTCGGCTGCGTCGCAAACAAGCTTCATAGCTTGCTTTACCATATCCAATTGACTTTTTTCTCCAGCGAGTCGAAACAATCCACGCTCGGTACTTCTCAGATGTCGATCGTCGTCGCTAAATGACTGAATCATGCCTGTAACCATCGCGAGGCCCTTGACGACTCGCCCGGTTTCGACTGGTGAAAGTACGCCTGAATCGGGTATAGAGGCACGCTTCTCGTCACTCGCCGCCCGAATTGCTTTGTGCTGAGTCTCGGGGGCTATCTCCGTCCGCAAGAACTGCTTCAGTTCCAAATTGCTCTCGCGAAAGATATGGTCGATCTGCGATAGAAAGTCTCGAACACAGTTGTCGCTGATTTCAAACACCATTTCCGCCGACGCGTACGGCACGTGACGAACTTTCAGTTCACGGCAAATCGAGAGAAACGCGGCGACCATCTTTTTTCGATACTGCTGGCTTTCTAGATGTCGTTCTTGCTCACGGCCTTCGAGTGACTTGACTGGCAGACTAAGCTTTGTCGCAAGGTAGGCTTGGTAAATCGGAAGCCCCTTCTCGGCTTTTGCACCGGTTCGGGAGGCGAAGTCCGTCGCCTCGTCGACAAAAGTCGCCGCCTTCGGGCTCTCTGATTTCTCAATTATCTTTGCAAGTAGTCCATTGATATTAAGACGCCCGAGTGTCACGTTGGAATCGAAGACTACGCTGGGATCATCTAATTCTTCCTGACATCGCACGCTCGCAACACCCTCGGCCAACTCAATGAACTCCGGCATCTCCATCGTATCGAGGAGAATCAGTTTCCTGTCTGCTTTTTGTAGCGTGATGTTTGGCACCAATGTTGTGGTAATGTCTTCCGGACGCCTGACGTATGATACGACCGGAAAAAGCGGCCATTCCGCCAAGCGAACAATCGTGTTGACGACAACTTGCTGGAAGTCCGTTAAGCACTCGCCTTCGTCCATGCACACTTTGAAGTGCCACTTCCCGTCTTTGCCTAACGTGTCGTGATTGCAGAGGTCGGCCATACGTCGTGCGACCGCCGTGCCAAGAGTGCCAATCTGACCCGGAGCAAATTGTTCAAGACTTTCGTTGACGGACGCGCGGGTTAGTGCAAGATGTTCAAGTGATCGCCTCGCGCTACGTACTAATCGATTGAAACTGGCCACACTTGTTACATCCTCGAAATCGCTCGACACGAGCACGTCCGCGCAATCAGCCACCCAAACGGAAACGGAATCGGACTCGACGTTGGAAGAAATCTTGAGCGTTCCCTCAGCAAGCATGTCGGAGACGGCGTGCGAAATCGTTTCCAAGAACACCAAATCAAAGTAAAGCCCTAATAGTATGCCGTGAATGTCGTCATCTACGTCAACTAACCAATTATTGAAACTGCCAAGTTGAATCTTTGGGAGCTTGACGTAGGTGCCAATGATAAGGCCTCGGAATGGATCATTGCCGAGCTGGCGCAACAGCGTCGAGTTGTTTATCCGCTCGTGCGAATTGAGCGACATCAACAATGTGGTCTTTCCACTGCCACGTGAGCCAATCAGATACAATGGTTTGTGACGTTCAAGATCTAAAAGGCAATCTCTTGGCAAATAGAAATAGTGCTCTGCATCTATTTCGAATCTGTCGTCTGCGAATGGAGAAGTCACGGTTCGATCCTCCTCACCTGCCAGTGTTTGTGGGGTAGTGTTCCGTCCTTTACTTCGACGAGTGAAAGCCACTCTGCCTCGAAAACTACATCACCTACCGTCGCGAAGTTCGGAAGCGTACCGAGTTCATTCTGGAGTCCCGTGCGCAGCTCTTCGAAGCGTATGAACTCGGGACCGCATACTTTCAGCAATGCGCGCAGTCTTTCGTCGTCAAATCGCGACAGTACTTCAGCGCCCGCCAACGGCACGATAACCACGCCAGAATTGTCGATAGAACCGTGTGGCGTCGAGCGGTACCTGTGTATTTTGCAGCCTAAAGGAAGATTGTTACGGGCGAATACAATTTCGATGACGTTGAAACCATCAACGAGCATCGGTGCGGAAACGAAAAGGATCTTTGACGCCGGATAACGATGGTCGGTAAGTTGCTCGATTGGGTCATCGTGAATGTGGCCATGACAGTAAATGATCGGCCTACAGCAAGACGCCAACTGAGTTCGGAATAGCCCACCGTTAATCAACTCAGTATAAATCTCAACTCGCGGGATGGCCTGTGGCAATACGTTGTGGTGAGCCAATACGATCGGGACGGACGTGTCCGCGAGATTGTTGATTTCTGTTACAAGCGATCGCACATGGTCGTCAACGAATGCTGGTGTATCCAGTTGCTCCCCAATTAAATCAAATGCGTCAGCGGGAGGAGCTGACGTCAAGTATTTCTTGAGTAACGTCGCTAGCTCGTCCTGAATCTTCGCAGGCAGGTGACGGCGTTCACCGCAACCAATACATGAGTTCAAGGAGAACAAACTAAGCGAATGCCCGTTCGGCTTGAGTACTGTTGAACGAATTCCTTGAACCGGCAATATCGCATTTCGGCCAAGCTTGTCCCATGAAGCAACCAAGGGCGCAAACTTTTCAAATAAGTCAACGCCGTCAGGGTCGCACAGTTCGCGAGCGACATCGTGATTACCGGGAACTACGTGTAACGAATTGTCGGGCCACCTATCTGGGCTCCCAACCTCTACGATCTTGTTTAAGTACTCAACGCACCTTCGGTACTCATCAAGGTCGCCATACGTAGTCAGATCTCCGCAAATCAGTAAACCGCAAACGGTTGGATCGGCAGCGACGTCCGACACTTTTCGCATAACCAGTTCAAGTCGCTTGGGAGCGATTGCCGTGACAAGTGATTTAGGCGCTGCCTCGTCCTTTAGATCACCGATCTGTGCGCTCTTCGCTTCGGGGAAATGCACATCGCCGAGTTGTATGAGTTTCAACGATTTCATCATTCGTTTTCATTGCCTTGGCGTCGTCGATAGGTGCATTCACGCAGACCAACTCGTGAACCTTACCAGGGGCAAGAAGAGACTACAAGTGACGGGGGCCGCGGTCGACAGCGAGCCGCCGGGTGCCACTGCTTGCCAGCCCGTGCCGCCTGTTTTTCGCTACGCCGCGAGATTTAACCCGCACGGCCGATCTTTGAATTCTCGGAGGTCACTTATCTGAGTCGTCTATCGACGCCATCACGGTCTATGGTTCAGGTGCGATTGCCCTCTTGCCGAATCAGTATCGACAGTCTAGCGGCGGGGGCGGTGGGAATTCGGAGTTCGGAAGGGGGAATTCGGAATGACGGAAACACAGAAAACCCTCTCCCGGGCCTGAGAGCCCGACCTCTCCCGCAGGCGGGAGAGGTGACGAAGCGCTTGCGAACCCTGGAGGGGCGGCCGTTAATAGCCTCACGGCGCCAGCTTCTTGTGCTGGGGGTGATCCCGCAGGTATTCGCCCGCCGCGATTAGGAAGCCGCAGGTGCCGCAGGCGGGATCGCCGATGATGTCGCCGGGCGTCGGCTCCATCAGCTCGACCATCATGCGGATCACATGCCGGGGCGTGCGGAACTGACCGTTTTGGCCGGCCGTGGCGATCTTGCTGAGCATGTACTCGTAAAGGTCGCCCTTGGGGGCAAAATGGGCCATCCATATATATTGCGATGGACCGCTAGGCGCGGGCGGGTGACGGACGGTTTTTTCGACCGGGGACGAAAGCGAAAGGGGACGAATCGGGTTTTCCTAGCTCCTAACCGCCGATTCCTAGATCCGCCCGCGGTGCGCCGCGGCAAGCCGGGGGCGTACGAGAGGTTTTTTTGCGTGATGGCGGTTGCGTTTTGCCATAATTGGGCACCCGGTTGGTGGTGGGTCAGGGCGAAACAAAGCGGAAAGGTAAAGGCGGACAGCGGAGAAAAGGACGTGAGCGGGGTGGATTTTGGCACGACCGGAGTGCCGAAATGGGGCCGATTTTTGGCGCGAACCGACGAAAACGCCGTTTTTCGACCAAAAAGAAATGGGGCGAATCGCCGAAGTGGGCCGGGGCAAAGAGGTTACCGAAATCCGCGCGGCGAATTGTGTCCAATCGCAGCGACCGGCGTGCGGAAAGACAGAGAATTCAGAAGGGGGAATTCGGAAGGGCGAATTCAGAGCGGGGAAGGAGGCTGCCGTCGTCGGCCGGGATGGCATTGAAATCGGCCGTTAGACCAACGCCGGCTCCGTCGCCGCGCCGGGTGTGATAAAGCGGCACGGGGCCGGCTGTTTTCCAGCGGGCGCGTCTTCCAGGGCGACGTTCGTTTCGTAAAACGTCGGCGGCTCATAGGTCCAGCCTGTGGCCAGCCGCCGCTGCTCTTGGCGGATTTTGTGCAGCACGTAACGGCCGCCGAGCGCCGCGGACAGCCGGGCCTTGAGACCGAACTCGCGATACAGATCACCCAAGGTCTTGCTGAGCCGGGTATAGATTGCCGCGTCGTCGCGGAAATATCTTCGCGCGGCCCAGACGGTGGCGGCGAAGGCCGTTGGCAGCTCGCGGGATTGCCAGGCGACGCGGCGGCGGATGCGAGGCTCGGCGTGATGCTTATAACGCTGCCAGCCGGCCAGCGTGGTGCCGACGATGCGGGCGACGCTGGGGCCGTTGACGCGGAAGTCGCGCTCGAAGGCCCGCACCATGAACTCCGTTTCTTGGCCGCCGGTGATGTGCGGATGCCGGTAGTTGAACACTGATTGCCCGTGAATGTCGGACAGATCGAACTCGCTTTCGTCCATCATGCGGCCCTGGGCGGTCAGCTCGGCGTGCAAAGGCGTGCCGACGACCGGGGTGTAAAGCATGAACTGGTGGAAGTCGGTGTTGTGCGAGACGCCGTAATCGATCACCTCGTCGATGTTGTCGGGTGTGTGATCTTCCATGCCGATGATCGTCGAGCCGAGCACATGAATGCCGTGCGATTGATACTGGCCAACGAGCGTGCGGGTGTTGATGTTGCGGAGCTTGGTGTATTTCGACTCGTTGCCTTCCAGCCCTAGCCAGATCCAATCGACTCCCAGGCCGACGAGCTGCTCGATGGTGTAATTGGAAAGCACGTTGGCCGAGCTGAACACATACAGGCTCCAGGCCTTGTCGTGCTGCTGCATTAGCTCCAACAGCCGCAGAGCCCGCCGGCGGTGCAGCAGAAAGTTTTCATCCATGATGAAGAAGCTCTGCACCTGCATCGCCGTTTCGAGGTGGCACATGATCTCAAACAGTTCGTCGCCCGATTGATAGAAATCGATGAACTTGCCCTTGCCGCCGAACATGGCCGACGTGGAGCAGAAGTTACACCCCAGCGGACAACCGACCGAGGGGATCACGGTCGCGGCCACATCGCCCGGCTTGTCGCGGACCTGCACTCCCATACAGCGGGTGCCGATGCCGGATTTGATTTCAGGATGCCGGATGGGCTGCGTTGCGTCTTCGCCGAGATAGCGGCGCATCCAGGCGATGCCCTCGCCGCGGACGATGTGATCGGCGTCGATCCGCTCGTCGAGGTCGGGCATGTTGGCTATGTGGCCGCCGATGACGATCGTCGCCCGCGGCTGGTATTGCCGGATCAATTCGCACATCTTGCGAACCTTGAGGAAGTTTGGCGGGATGGCGCCGACGCCGATCACGTCGTATTGTTGCTCTTTCAATTCCTGAATGAAGCGATCGAGCGTAGGGAAGTCGAGCAGCACGCAGGGCGCTTCGATGTTGCACTGGATCATCATCAGCCCCCAGGAGCGATGAAACATCCGCAGCGAAAACGGTCCCTGGCCGCGCGTCACCTGGTTGTGATACAGCTCCATCGGGTTCATCAACCGGCTGCCGTACTCATCGTCTTGGGCATATGGTCCGAAAACGCTGCACAGCAAGACGCGAGCGCGGGAACCCAGCGGGTGCGTCGGCGGGGCGGACGGCTGGGCGGTAACATTGGCGGCGATCATCATGGGTTCTCCCGATGTGTGGTTTTGTCAACCCGGGAATTGTAACGACCATCGTCCTGTTCTGTGTTGCTGGCGTGTCAAAAGCACGTAATAGGCTGGTAATAGTTTGTAGCGCCGGCAGGTATACTAGACAACGACGATGTACATTAGGTATATTGGAGAAGGAGTGCAAAAGGCGATAAGTTCAATCAACGCTTGAGCGGACCCCCAAGCAAGAACCGCCAGCCCTTTGGAGACCGAACCATGAAACGCCGTGAAATGCTGCTGGGTACTGGAGCGGCCGCCCTGGGCGCGTCGAGCTTCCCGCTTTGCTGGGTTGCCGCCGCCGGCAAGAAAACGCAGAAGCTGCTGTTCTTCACGCGCAACGTCGGCTTCTATCACTCGGTCGTGCAGCGCAAGGGCGGCGCCCTGAGCCACGCCGAGCGGGCGCTGATGGAAATGGGCAAGCGCGTCGGCATCGAGGTGACTTGCACCAAGGACGGTCGCGTCTTTGACGAGAAGCTCGATGCCTATGACGCCATTGCCTTCTACACGAACAACGACTTAACGCTGCCCAATCCGCAGAAAGACCCGCCCATGTCGGCCGATGGCAAGCAGCGGCTGCTGGATGCAGTGGCCGGCGGCAAGGGCTTCGTCGCCTTTCATTCGAGCTGCGCCTCGTGGCGCACGCCGCCGCAGAAAAACGGCGAGCCCCCAAAGCTCGACCCCTACATCGCCATGCTCGGCGGCGAGTTCATCGCCCATGGCCCGCAGCAGGAATCGACCATGCGGGTCGCCGCGCCCGGCTTCCCCGGCATGAAGGGTCTCGGTGAGCGATTCAAGCTCCGCGAAGAATGGTACGCCCTGAAAAACTTCGCCAAGGATCTGCACGTGATTCTCATCCAAGAAACAGCCGGCATGAGGGGCGGTTGCTACCAGCGCCCGCCGTACCCGTCCACTTGGGCTCGCCAACACGGAAAGGGCCGCGTCTTTTTCACCGCGATGGGTCACCGCGAAAATGTTTGGGTCGAGAACCCGTTTCAGCAGATCGTCCTCGGCGGGCTGGCCTGGGCCCTGGGCAACGTCGAGGTCGACGTGACACCGAACATCCGTCGGGTTACTCCGCAGGCGAGCAAGTTCAAGCCCTGAGGGTCGCTCGATCAATAAGTTCAGTTCCCAGGCATAACTGCCAGGGCTAGTTAAAATCCTTCGGCAAATCAGCGCAACAAAACCGGCGTGATCCACAAACCAACACAAGACCAAGTTTTCAACAGCCTAGCCGCCATTGACGCGGCCGTCGCGATGTTGCAACAATTGAGGGAGAGTGGATTTGTCGAATACGACGATTGGCCGCAAAACAACCGAGGTTTGAATGATTCGTCGATCGTTCACCCTGATGATCTCCCTGTGGTCCGGATCGACGGCGCGCAAAACAATTTGTTCGTCGCGCCGGTTGTTTGGTCTTTTCGTTTTTCATCTTCTTGTCCTGACTTCTCTGGTCCGGGCGGACGACGCGCCCAAGAAGGATCGGGCCGCCGAGGCGTTCTTTAACAAGAACGTGCAGCCGATCCTGGAAAAATACTGCTACGAGTGCCACAGCCATCAGGCGAAGAAGGTGCAAGGCGGCTTGATGCTCGACTCGCGTAGCGGTTGGAAAACGGGCGGCGACTCCGGGCCCGCGATTGTGCCCGGCAATCCGGGCGAAAGTTTGCTGATCCAGGCAGTCCGTTACGACGATCTGGAAATGCCGCCCAAGGGTAGGCTGCCCGACGAATTGGTCAAGCGGCTTGAGCGTTGGGTGGCCGACGGCGCGCAGGATCCTCGCCTGACGAAGTCGGTTCGTGGCCGCAAAACGATCGACATCGAAGCCGGACGCCGGCACTGGGCATTTCGGCCGCTGAGCCAGGAATCGCCACCAAAGGTTAAGCATGTGCAGTGGCCGCGAAGCGACGTTGACCGGTTCATATTAAAGAAACTCGAAGCAGCCAACCTGCGGCCGGTCGCCGACGCCAACCGTTACACGTGGCTGCGGCGAGTAAGTTTTGACCTGACCGGCCTTCCGCCGACCGTCGAGCAAATTCGCCAGTTTGCGTCGGACGATTCGTCGCAGGCCCGCGAGAAAGTGGTCGATCGGCTGTTGGCCTCGCGCGCGTTTGGCGAGCGCTGGGCACGGCATTGGTTGGACCTTGTCGGGTATGCGGATCAGGTCGGCACCTCGAACAACGTCTTTGCCCAATACGCCTGGCGATATCGCGATTACGTCATCGACGCCTACAACAGCGACAAGCCGTTCGAGCGGTTCGTTCGCCAGCAGATTGCCGGCGATCTGCTCGTGGAGGACGACGTCCGGAGACGCGCCGCCAATCTCACGGCCACCGGGTTTCTGGTGTTGGGCCACATCGAGATTGTCGAGGCCGACAAGGCCAAGCTGCTGGTCGATATCGTCGATCAGCAACTCAACAAGGTCGGCAAGGCGTTTCTCGGCATGACGCTCGAATGTGCCCGCTGTCACGATCATAAATTCGATCCGATTCCCCAACGCGATTATTACGCGATGGCGGGGTTTTTTCATGGAACGTCCTCGGTACACAAAACGAAGCGCGGTGTGTGGAGCGATGTGAACGTCTTGGAACTGCCCGAAACGGAGGCCCAAACAGTCGACCGCGTTCGGCGGCAGCGGGCACATGCTGAGAAAGTCGACGCCTGGAAACGCCAGCGGAAGCAGGCGCAAAACCGCCGGGCGGAGCTGGGGGAACTGCTGAAGAACAAAGACCTGTCGAAAAAACAGCGAGACCAGTTCACGAAGGAGCGTAACGAAAAGCCCGGCCGCATCGGGCACTTGAATCGGCTGATCCAACACGCCACGTTCTTCGCGCCGGGCGTTGCCAAAGTGCATGGCGTGAAGGATGTCGAAAATCCGACGGACATGAGGATCACCAATCGAGGCGATCCGCGCGCCCTGGGCGATCGCGTGCCGCGCGGCTTCCTGCAGGTTGCTTCAACAACTCGACCAAATATTCCGCCTGGCCAAAGTGGCCGGCGTGAACTTGCCGACTGGGTGGCCGGGCATCCGCTCACGGCGCGCGTCGCGGTCAATCGTATCTGGCAAAAACTCTTCGGAGAAGGAATCGTTCGTTCGGTCGACTATTTTGGCTTGCCCGGCGAGCGGCCCACGCATCCGGAACTGCTCGACCATTTGGCCCGACAGTTCATCGGCAATGGGTGGTCTCAAAAAAAGCTGATTCGCTCGTTGGTGCTCAGCCGAACCTATGGGCTGGACAGCGCGGATAATGACCGGGCGCGGAGGGCCGACCCCGACAACCGCTTGCTATGGCGGATGAATCGTTTTCGGCTCGACGCCGAGGCGCTGCGCGACGCCATGATCTTTGTCGCCGGCCAGCTCAAGCCGTCCGCCGGTGGCCCGGCCATGCCGCTGGAGTTTCTCGAAAACGTCGGCGGCCTCGATCCGAAGGATGTGAACCCGCCCAGTTTTCGCCTCGCCAAATGGCGGCCGGGGCAGGAGTTCGAGCGGACGATTTATCTGCCCGTCATCCGCCACGCCGCGCAGCCGGCGCCTGTCGCGCTGCGCAACGTGTTCGACTTCGCACAGCCGTCGCAATTCACCGGAAAACGGGCGATCACGGCGGTCCCGACGCAGGCGTTGTTTCTGATGAACAGTCCGATTATCAAGAAACACGCCGCGGCTTTGGCCGCGCGAATGAATCAGCAAGCCGATACGTCAAAGCGGCTCGACCTGCTCTGGCTAACGCTGCTGAATCGTCCCCTTTCCGAGACCGAACGGCGCGAGACCGTTGAATTCTTAGCCGAGGCCGGCGACAAGGCCTGGACCGAATTGTGCCACGCGCTGATGGCAAGCAACGAGTTTTTGATGAGACTTTGAAAGAGCAAGGATAGGAACCGCTAATAGACGCTGATGAACGCTAATAAGCTCAAACCGAAAGAGGTCTGTCTTTCAGCGCGAAAGTCCACACGAGCCGGGTTACTTCTTCTCCTTTGCGACCTTCGTGACCTTCTGTTCCGAGACGGATGGTTGTAACGTGAAACGAATGAAGAAACTTCGATTTATTAGCGTTCATCAGCGTTGATTAGCGGTGCTCTGTTTCGATCCCCGTGAACGGTTACGATTTTCAAAGTACGGGAATTACCATCTCGCAATTCACCGCTTTAGCGATCGACCATCGTCGTTTAGCCCCGTTTGCATAGGCGTTAAGTTATGACCACGCACTTACCACAGTTATCCCGCCGTGCGATTCTGCAATCGGCCGCGTGTGGCTTCGGTGGCTTGGCTTTCAGCGGCCTCATGGCTGAGGCAGCGCGCGGCGCCGATACGCCTGCCGCGGGCGCCCCCCATTTTCCGCCACGGGCGAAACGCATGATCTTTGTGTTTCTGGCCGGCGGACCGTCGCAAGGCGATCTGTTTGCGCCGAAACCTTACATTACCAAAAAACACGGCCAGGAGATCGAATCGCCGGTCGGCGATGATGGGCAGCTTCGCGTGGGCGTCGCCAAATTCCTGCCGATGAAGCCGGTCGCCCCGATCCGTCCGCGCGGGCAATCGGGAATGATGATCTCCGATCTGCTGCCCAATTTGGCCGGCGTGGCGGACGATCTTTGTCTGCTGAGGGCCGTGGTCGCCGATAACAAGGCCCACGCCCCGGCCACGTTGCAGTTACACACGGGCCACATCGCCGAGGCGCGGCCGTCGATGGGAGCTTGGTGCAGCTACGGCCTCGGTAGCGAGAATAACAATCTACCGAGCTTTATCACCATTCATCCACCCGGCGACGGGCGGACTTACGGCGCTGGGTTTCTGCCGGCCAGACACCAGGGAACGCCGCTGCGCGTGCCTCGCAACAGCGGCGACGTTGCCATTGCGAATCTGCGCGATCCGAGCGCTTCGCCCGAGGAACAGCGGCGGCGGCTCGATTTTTTGCAGCGGGTTAACCGCCGCTTGTTGAGTCGCGTTAAAGCCGATGCGCAGATGGAAGGCATCATCGAATCGTTTGAATTGGCGTTTCGCATGCAAAGGGAAACGCCGGGTCTGATTGACCTTTCCAAGGAAACCGACCAAACGCGGAAGATGTACGGCATCGGCGGCGGCGCGAGCGACGTGAACGGCCGCGCTTGCCTGATGGCGCGGCGGCTCAGCGAAGCCGGTGTGCGGTTCGTGCAAGTAACGATGGATGGCTGGGACCATCACGGCGACATTCGCAACGCCTTGCCGAGGTCTTGCGCCACGGCGGACAAGCCCATCGCGGGGCTGATCCGAGATCTCAAACGCCGCGGCCTGTTAGACGAAACGCTGGTCATGATCTCCGGCGAATTTGGCCGCACCTATTGGAGCCAGGACATCTCGGGCACCAGCCCCATCGAGCGACACGGCCGCGAGCATCAGCAAGAGAGTTTTTGCACTCTGTTGGCGGGCGGCGGCGTGAAGCCCGGCTGCACGCACGGCGAGACGGATGATTTTGGCTATCGGCCGATCGACGGGCGGGTCCATCTGCACGACTTGCACGCCACGATCCTGCACCTCATGGGCATCGACCACAAACGGCTCACCTATCCGCACCTCGGCCGCGATTTCCGGCTGACCGATGTCTACGGCCGCGTCGTCCGCGAAATTTTGGCGTAGCCGAAGCCGTCGATGCTGTGCCGTGCCGGCTCAGCACTGCTTTTCCACAGCGGCAGTGTTCGATCGCCGCGTTTGTTGGCAGCCCTCGGCCGTCCCGCAACTTTTTTCCGATCGTGGCCATCGTGTACGACAAAGACGTAGTCACGCTAACCAATGCCCTGGCCCCGCAAGCCATCGTCCAAATGTACGCCACCGCGCCGCAATAACCATAAAGCCGCGACCGTTGGTCGCGCCCAACGCACCGAGTTTCCACGGCGAGCCCCGAGTTTCCATGGCGAGCCCCGAGCGTTAGCTCGGGGGTAATACGCCGCGAACGTAGAATTTAACGCCGAACGAGGAATTACCGGCGGCCTCACGGCCGCCGCTCGCCGGGTGTTGCTTCGTGCGAGAATATTCTTGAGCGACCCTTCCCACAGGAGCCCCACCCATGTCGAACGGATCATGCACCGCGGTGCTCGACGTATTTCGCATCGACGGAACCCAAGTGCCCAACGCGGACAAGGTCCGTCAGGGCAGCATCGTCAACATCTACAATCCTTACCGGGTCGACTACGAGGAACTGCCCGATCCGCCGAATAACCGCATCGAAATCGAGCTGACTTGGACCGCCGGGCCGAGCGGCAGCACTGCGACGCTGGAGGAAAACGGCCCCCGCCTCGGCAAGGGCACCCTCGCCATTTTCGACGGCAACGTGCTGCTCAAGCCGACCGATCATCAGTCGGTCGTGCTCAATTTGTCCTCCTACACGAGCCCCAAGCGGTTCAGGGTCGAGGCCTACAAGACGGGCGTAACCAACCTGAAATTCGTGATCCGCGACTCCTACGGCTCGATATTGTGCCAAGACGACGTGCGCGTCAGCGGCATCTCCGACCTGCCCAAGGACGGCCGGATTGTGTTCGTCAATCCGCAGGCCTCCTCCCATTCGACCCCCTACGACGATTACGAGACCAACGCCGCCAGCACCGTGAAGGCCGCCGTGGCCCAGCTCCAAGCCGAAGACAACATCGTCATCGCCCCGCTTCGTTTCCCCGAGATCGATCTAATCCTCGACAAATCCTGCGTAATCGCCGGCATCAGCGGCTATTTCGACCCCGGCGTCGAACTAACCAAATACAACCTATCGGGCGCCACCGTTCTGGACGCCAACAAAGAAGGCCGCATTTTCGAGATTTCGACCGACTCGGCAGACACGGATTCGATCACGATTACCGGGCTTCGAGCGATGAACGGCAAGGCCGAAAATGGTGGCGCCGTAATAAGTGAAGATGACGCTGATGCCAGCCTGCGTTTATCGTTTTGCGGCTTCGAGAACAACGAAGCGACGGCAAGCGATTCGACGCGTGCTTCGTTTGCAGCTCAGAGTCCTTCTGCAATTCAACTCCGACTTGGCCTTGCGGCAGCTCGCCCTATTGATGTAACTCATGCTGAAGTTGCTCAAAAGAAACCTGTAGCGGAAAACACCGACAAAGTTGAGTTTTCCTCCGGTGGTGCAGTTTATTGGTTCAAACCGTTAAAAGGTGTTCCATCAAAGAAAAACAAGACCTTTAATGCGGTGAGGTGTTTATGGATGCAGAATTTTGCGTCCTTTAATGGCGGTGCCATCGCGATTCTTCGTGCCGACGATCCCAAGACCAAAATACCCGCTAAGCAGCTAATGAACGAGTTGCGGGAGGGAAAGGATCAATTCAAGCCTGTGATGGGCAAGATCGAGGTTTTCATGCGGCTTTGCGGTTTCGAACGAAACGTGGCGAGTTTGCAGGGTGGTGCGATTGCAGCCAGACAGTGGATAAAGCAGGGTGGCGGCATTGATGGGCTAACTCCAAAAGAATTTATGACTGGTGGAGCACCGATTCACGTCGCGTCCTGTATCTTCAAAAAAAACAGGCAATCAATCGGCATGTTTGGGGGGCTAAAAAACTTTAATCTCATCAGATTCCCCCCAGGGGGAGGCGCGATCTCTATGGGTGGGATCAATTGTAGTGGATCAATCGTTGAGGGATCTATATTTATGGAGAACGAGGCCGAAAACGACGGTGGCGCCATTGCGCTTCGCTTTATGGCAACAATGACGATTCGTCCGTGGAAGGAAAGACCCAAGCAGCAGATGGTATTTTATAAGAACAAAGCGGGCGATGGCGGCGGTGCAATCTACCTTACATACTTCTCGGTGCTGCGAATCATGAACAATATCATAACCACCAATTCAGCAACCAAAGGAGCGGGTGGTATACATGCCACGTCGGGCAGCGTTGTCGATGTGGTGAGTTGTTTAATACACGAAAACAAGGGCGGGTTTGGCGGCGGGTTGCACAATCGAAATTCTAGGATGGACCTTCGCGAAAATACCAAGGTTCTTCAGAATGAGGCCAGCAAATCGGGCGGCGGTGTTTTGATAATCTGCCAGGACGATTCTCACGGAAAAGAAAAACTCCCAGTAATTGGAAGTATACCAGTTGTCGGGACGAAGCCGTTTTGGAAATTCCCCGAATCAGCTGTTTGTCCAGCAATTCTTAACATACGGGGCGGGGTGATTCTTAATAATTTCGCAGAAGAAGCCGGCGGCGGTGTTATGGCAATTCGATGGCCAAACAGTAAGAATAAGGAAAAGGTATACATTGAAGTGAACGACAAGATCCTCCGCGTCGGTATATTCAATTGCAGCGTTGACGGGAATTCAGTCGGGGGATGGGATAAATGGTTTGAAGGCGGAGCGTGCGGATTAGCTTTGCGATACACCTGGGAGAGCAAGGTGAATGTCCCCGAATTCAAACGAGATAAGTTTAAGCGAAACCTGAAAAAAGCATTCAATGAGTATTTCCCGTTCGCTGGATCGCGTTGGCCACCCGGAGATGTTCTTGCGCCATTTGACTATGTTGTCAACATCATGTTGTGGGATATGAATGATTTGGATTTGAGTTTGGATGAAATCGTCAGTTCCACTTTTGATTTGAACATCGTCAAAGGAGAGAAGGAGAGGACGTGGCGTGGCGGCGGAAAGTTTTATCAAGCGGCCAACAGCAATAGGTTTGTCGTAACAGCGGGGGCAGGTGGACTTGTCGCAACGGGCAATAAAGTTTTGGGCACTCAGCGGCCACCAGGGTTGCTGACCGTTCCGAAACCGCACCCGAACGACCCGAAACCGAAGTGACCGTAACGGTATGTCGCAATAAGAACACGTTGCGCATTCGCACATCGATACGTTGTGACAGCGGTTGCTGTACTGGTCCACCGATTCTTGCGCAGGCCCGCGTTCGTCGTAATCCCCGGTGATGTCTCCAGTTAGGCGAGCGGCAGATGAAAACTTACCTAATACAAGCACGACGCGCAAGCGAGTGGGTCAAGAGGGCTCACTTGCTTGCGCTGCGTGCTGGTTTTCTAATCTGTCGCTCGCCTTATCTCGGCCTTTGGCATCCCTCAGAGGTAAAATGAAAAAACGTGCAAAAATGAATTGCTTCCGCAAGTCGTACGGTTGAAACTGCATCGGTGGTATCGTTGCCGGTTGGACTGTTCCATCGAAACGGCAAGGTATTAGCGAGGCGATGAGCGATCACAGAGGTTTTTCAAGAACACGGAGAAGTATCTCGCCGATCGCCCATGGAAAACTCAATATTGTAGAAAACCAAAAGGCCACGCAAAGCCAAAAATACACATCCGCTGCCGTGTCGGAGGAGAGAGCCACCAAAGGTAAATAAAATATGAAAAAGCAGAGTGAGAGCATGATGTGCAACGCGAGTGCGCCCCAACATCGCCAACCAATGTAAACGCCACAAAGTATGATCCAAGCAATGGACATAGAAAGGGAAAAGCGGAGATCGTCCGTCGAGAAGCGAGTCATCGTGAACATCGCCGTCAGATAGACACACAATGCGAACACGAAAACGAGACACTGACGCAAGGTGAATTGGGGCATAGATGAATTGTACCACACTCGACAAATTACAACCCCGGGGTTCAAGCATCGGTCGTGTCCTGGTTCGGCAACGAAAGAACGAAAGGGGCCACCCAACAAGATTTTCAACGCGGTCGGCTGCGATTGGAAGGGCAACAAAGGTGACAAGTTTGGTGGTGCCGTGGCAATCATGCGCGAGGCGTATCCAGATAATCCGCCCCCCATGACCGTTCTTCAAAAAGTAAAACATAAAGGACAGGCATTTCTAGCGACGGGCACAAGATGCCTCTTGGCCGGAACCGCCATAAGCAACATGTCTGCAATGACTTACGGTTCGTCGGCAGGCAGGCATCGCAGCTTGTTATGCCTGTCCTTTCTGTTTCTGATTATAGAATGCAATTGTTCATCAAACTTGTACGCGATCATGGGATTGTACGCGGTCATGGGACACACGAGTTATGTGGAATTGCACAAAGTGTGGGGCGAATCTCTTAGACAGATCAGATCTGTGCCCCGTCTGCAACTTCAGACGAAAAAGCGGTCGTGCAGCGGGATCCGATATGGCCGACGGAAATTGCGACAGCAAGTATGGACGTAGCGCCGCTACGGCACTACTCGTCAAGGGGATGATTGGACTTCTTGCAGGTTGTTTGCTAGGGGGGGGCGGGTTGCTCGTCGTCTCGATTTGGTTCCGCGATTCAATGAAATGGTTGCTTGAATGGCTCGTGTTGAGTCCACTTCTTGTCGCTCTGCTCGCCACAATATTCTGGACAGACCGTCGCTTTCCATTAGATTGGAAACGATGGTCGTTTGCAATTCCTATCGCGGTTGTGTCGACGCTCGTCCTGGTCGGCTATGTGTTCCTGGTTATGGTGCTGTCGCTTTTTTCGGCATTCGATCATTTGCCGTAGCCAAAGAAGAAGGGTTGCAGGACTCTTTTCTGCCCTCGGAGCGTGCCACCGCTTATAACGATAAAACGATAAACGATAAAGGACAGGCATCTTTCGGTCCATCGCAAATGCGAAGGGATTTATGCCTGTCTTTTTCTACTATTCCTTTCCGTTGTCCCGCACAAAACCCGCGGCTAGCGCCTTGCGGCTCACCCTGACGGCGGCCAGAGTAAGTGGCATTGGGCTAGCGCCCCGCGGCTGATTGACAGACTGTTTTTCATGTCATCAACGCTACGCGAAAGACTAACCGGCCGCGTCGAGCGAAGGATCGTAACGTCGATAGGCCCCGACGAGCAGCCGGGTGAAGATGAACGCGGCGATGCCTACCACGACCCAGATCCCGAAAATGAACAAGGGTGCGAAGTCGGCGAACACTCCCAGCCGACCGTCCATCCGTTGTGCTATGTGGCCCGCGATGTGCCACCACACGAACAGGCCCGCCAGAGCCAACATGAAAAAGACGCCCTTGGCGGTGAATACGAGAATCGTGCGGATAAAAACCGTGATGCCTTCCTGATTCAAGCGATAAGGAGAGACGAGAAACAGCAGGTTCTCGACCGAAAAAATGAGCACGTTCAGTAGCGGTAGCAACACGATCGCCCCCAGGACGTATCCGACGGGCGCTGGGCGAACGATCATGGTGATGGTCAGAACACTCCATTGAAACAGACCGGTCAGCAAAACGGGCGTGGCAAGCTGCCCGAATACGGTGCTCGAAGGAGAAATAGGGAGCATTTTCAACGCCACGAGTCGGTCGTAATCGCGACGAAAATCGAACTTGAGTGCCGCCGGAAGCAAAAGGAACGAGTAAAACACCAGCCCGCCGGCGACGTGGATAAATGTGCTCGCCGGGCTGAGTG
>JADFKK010000026.1 GCA_022564995.1 Planctomycetota bacterium
CTTACGGCACTGAGCGAATCGGGCAAAGCCGCCAGCGTGTCGCCGGCGCTGAGCGAATCGCGGGCCACGAGTTGCACTTCCAAGTCGCCGGCCGGAGCCGCTGCCGCCTCGGGCGCTCGGCCGGGCGCGGGCGAGGGCGCGTCGGGCCGCCACGCCTCTGGATAATTGTCGGGGAAGGCGACGGCGCCGTTGTTCTTGTTGGCTGTCAGACTGGCGGCGAAGAACGAAAAATCGCCAAAGTCGACCAGCCCGCTTTTGTCGAAGTCGGCCCACCATGTCAGCGGCGGCTCGGCCTCGCCGACCGTGTGTTCAAACGCCGCGGCGAAGAACGAGAAGTCGCCAAAATTCACCGTATCGAAATCATCCACGTCGTAGATCACCGCCCACAGTTCGGTCTGCGGCAGCGGGCCGATTTCGGTCGTCGTGGCGGCCGTGCGGACGTTGGTCAAGCGGATACCCAAATCGTACGGCCCGACGCGATGTCCCAACGCGTCGACAATCGCCTGATCGCCGGCCGTCGGCTCGAACAACACCCGCACCAGCAACACCGGCCGGTCATCGCCCACGTCGCCACGGGTCGCGCTCGCACCGACGTCGCTGACGATGCCCGCGGTGTCGTCGATGACCCCGCTCTGGCTGCCGCGAAACGCCGGGCCGTATTCAATCCGCGCTGCGGTCGCCAGATCCGTGTTATAAACCAAATCGAACGTCGCCCCGGCAATGCCCACGTCGCTGCCCGCCGGCGTGCTGCCCCAGACCTCGACCCAAAACGCCTCCCACTCGTGCAAAAACGCCGCACTCGTCGGCACCGCCTCGATCTCCCCACCCGCATCCGTCTCGCTCGGCGAGCGAACCACAGTCGCGTCGAGCCGTATCGACGAGCCAACCTGCCGGACCGTAATCGTGTCCAAAAGATTCACCCCATCCCAATCCACAAACCCCTCCCCAAACCGGCTGAACTCCAGCGCCCCGCGAGAGAGCGAAAACGTCACCTCGCCCGCCCCGGTCGCCAAAACCTCGACATACCCCAACCGCGCCCAACGCGGCGCCACGCCAACACCCGCCGAGAAACTTCCCCCGCCGAAATCGTCAACCAACCCCGCCGCGTCATCAACGCTGCCCGAAGGCAGCAAGTTAAACGTCTGCCCATGCGACAGCCCCACCACGTCGGCTGGCGCCGTCGTGAAAGAAATGTCAACGCTTCCGCCGGCCAGACCAACGCCGGGCGAGCCGACGTCCTGGAGCCAGAGTTCGACGAAATAGGATGTTCCGGCGACTGCTTCCGTCAGAGAATTGGGAAACGCATCTGCGACGTCACTCGCGCTGGGTGTTGCAACAACCGCCAACCGAACGTCGACGACGGGCTCACCGACAAGGATCGAAACTCGCGCTACGTCGCTAGTCTCGTCGGCATCGGTCGCGCGGTAAGTGAAAAAATCATCGCCGCTGAACCCGGGAAGGGGCGTGTACGTGAATGAGCCGTCGGGATTGAAAATCAGCGATCCGTGCGTCGGGCCATCCTCAAGCGACGCAGCAAGGGTATCGCCATCGATGTCAGTGTCGTTGGCAAGCAGCCCGATCGTCGCGTTTACCGTCAACACGGCGTTCGTATCCACCGCGTATTCGTCGACCACAGCGACCGGAGCATCGTTGAGGGGTTCGACGGTTATGGTCACAATGACCGCGGCAGAAAGCTCCGAATCCGAGCGCGCCCGATAACGAAAACTGTCGGTGCCGAAGAAGTTCTCTTCGGGCAGATAGGTAAACGAACCGTCGGAGCCCAGGTTCACCTGACCGTGCTGCGGGTCGACGTCGAGCACAGCCGAAAGGCTGCCGCCTTGCAAGTCGAAGTCGTTGGCGAGAACTCCAGCCGCGGCGGGAACGCTTAGCATTTGATCTTCTTGGGCCGTGTAGTTGTCGCTAGCAGCCGCCAGCAAAATGTTCTCGTACCAAGCGATCTTGCCGTCGACGAACGATCCGCTGAGCACGTCGAGGTCGCCATCGCCGTCCATGTCGACCGCGAACACGCTTGTGGCGCCGTCCGCAGCCGTGCTGATGGAATGGGCCGCAAAGCCTTCGCTGCCGTCCTGCTCGTACCAGGCGATCGTGCCACCCTCCAAGGACGCACTGAACACGTCGAGGTCGCCGTCGCCGTCCACGTCCGCCGGAAACACGCTAGTGGCTCCACGAACGTTCGCAGCAAGGTTTTGGAACTCAAATCGATCGGCGTCGAGACTCTTGAACCATGCGATATTGTTGCTATTGATGGCCGCAACGAGCACGTCCATCCGTCCGTCGCCGTCCACGTCCGCCGGAAACATGCCACTGAGCCCATCGACTGTGAGGGGGGAGGTTCCGGGAATATCGGCGGCCTCAAATCGTATGTCGTCGAAGGCATCACTCTGCCCACTACGCGGTTCATGTATTTCGACCCGCGCAATGTTGTTGGGAAATTCAAACCCACCGAAGGTCGCTTGCGACGCGCCCGGCATCGTTGCTGTAATCGTTCCCAACGGCAATAGGTTGTCGTCGAAGGCAGTCAATTCCCAGCTAGTTACGCTGCCGGAGGCAAGGAGTAGACCGAATCGATTTACAGGGACCGAAAAGTCAAATCGCAAATGGGTTCCCTTCGTGGCAGACGCGTAGGTCGAAAGCGTTCTGCCGCCAGAGGCGCTGGGAATGTTTTCAAACAGCACCGCCAAGCTCCCGTTCGCCACCAGATAACCAGCTTCGCGGAGTATAGAAACAGTAACGCCCGAATAGGTAAAACTCCTAGTCGCGTTGAACGACGGCGGGCCGAATTCGATAACGGTTTCAGTTCCGGAGAAGCCGTCGAGATCGATGGGAGAAACGACGGCGCCGACGGTGTGCTTTACAAAGCTCTGGCTGCCGTTGTTCCTGTACAAGGCGATCCCGCCAAGGAAGGACGCGCTGAGCACGTCCATGTCACCGTCGCCGTCCATGTCCGCCGCAAACACGCTTTTGATTTGATCGACGTTGGTACGGATTGTGTGAGCCGTGAATCCCTCGCTGCCATCGTTCTCGTACCACGTGACGTTGCCGTCACCGCTGGACCCGCTGAGCACGTCCACGTCGCCGTCGCCGTCGATGTCCGCCGCAAACACGCTTATCACACCGGGCACGTCCGTGCTGATGGTGCGGGCCGTGAAGCCCCCGCTGCCGTCGTTCTCGTACCAGACGATCTTGTTATTGCCGGCGCCGATCACGTCGACGTCGCCGTCGCCGTCCACGTCCGCCGCAAGTATGTTGCTGCTCGAATTGGCGTCGCTGCTGATGGTGTGGGCTGTGAATCCTTGGCTGCCGTCGTTCTCGTACCAGGCGATCGTGGTGTCGGACGCACTAAGCACGTCCATGTCGCCGTCGCCGTCGATGTCCGCCGCAACCACGCTGACGGCCCCATCGGCGGATGTGCCGATGATGTTCTGTCCGCCAAAATTACCGGTTGCCGTCGCGGGCGGATTAATCGCGACTTGGTAGTCCTCGACTTCGCCATCGGTAGCCGATCCGCCCACCCCCAGATCGCCGGCCGTACTCAAGCGGAATCGCGCATACGTGTTACCGGACGCTGCCCAACTCGGCACGTCAAACAGCAAGACGTTGTTGCCGTTGTTGACGCGTACGTTATCGAATACCTGCTCGCCCGGACCGCCCCACGTGCCGTCGCCGTTGAAATCGAACCAGGCGTCCAACTTCGCGCCGCCCGGCGCATTCTGAATGTTGACGGTGACGCCGGCGTCAAGCTGCCCAACCATGATCGCGCCAAAGGTCACACCGTCTTCGTCCGATCCATCGCCGTCGGCGTCCGTTGACGGCTGACCATCAAGATCAGCGTCTCGCGTCGCGCCGAGGGTCGGGCCAGTCGCCTCGTGCCGCGCGCCATCGTCGGCCAGCGTCGTCGGATACGGCAGCGGGGCGTCACCAAAATCGGACAGGCCGCTCATGTCGATAGTGACCGTCGTCAGCGCCGACTCCAACTCGCCGTCCGTGGCGCGGTAGGTGAACGTGTCGCTGCCGAAGAAACCCACGTCGGGCGCGTAGGTGAATGAGCCGTTCGGATCGAGTGCAAGACTACCATGGGCAGCATCTACCACAAGGACGACCGCCAAATCGGCTGAATCGATGTCGCTGTCGTTGGCCAGCAGCCCCGTTTCCGCGTCGACGTCGAGCGTGCCGCCTGCATTTAGTTCATACGCATCGTCTTCAGCCACCGGCGCGTCGTTGACCGGTTCGACGGTGATGGTTACCGTCGCCACGTCGGAAGTAAGCTCCCCGTCGCCGGCCCGATAGGTGAACACATCGGTGCCGAAAAAGTCTGCCTCAGGCGTGTAGCTGAACGATCCGTCGCCGCTGAGCACCAAGTCTCCGTGCTGGACGTCGTCCACCAGCGCGGCCGTAAGTTCGTCGCCATCGTCGTCGTGGTCGTTGTCAAGAATGCCGACCTGAGGGGCTACGTCGAACTCAATCAGGTAGGCTTCCAGGCGGAGATCACGAGATACGTTACGCCAAGTCCAATTGGCCGACTTTACGATCTCCACCGCGCCTTGATCGTCGAGATTAGCGGGCTCTCCGGAGGCCCAATGAAAGAAGCCAAACGTCTCGCCATTGATCCATCTGAAAGTTCCAGCAATGGTTTGGTACGCACCGATGTAAATCCGTCGCGCGCTCGTGTCATTGAGGACGGTGGCCATGAGGAAGTCGTTCTCAAAGCGACTGGTGATTGTCGCCACATGGCCCTCGGCTCCGAGAAACTCCCTGGTCTCTGCATCTAACCATGCATGGGTGAAATTCCGATCTCCGAACACAACACCGTAGTAATGCCCATTTTCCTCCCACTTGACATACGGCGAGTCGGGCGGGGCGCTCGCCACGGACTCCAAAACTTCATCCTCGCGAACCGAAAACGAGTCGTCCAGCGCCACCGGGACGGAGCCGACCGGACGAACGGTAATCGTGACCGTCGCCACGTCGCTGTTGAGGTCGCCATCGTTGGCCCGGTAGGTGAATGTGTCGGTGCCGAAGAAACTTGCGTTGGGCGTGTAGGTGAAAGAGCCGTCGGGATTGAACTGGAGCGTTCCGTTACCTGGACCGCTCGCGAGCGCCGCGGACAGCGCGTCGCCGTTGGCGTCGCTGTCGTTGTCCAGCACACCCGCAGCAGCACCGACGTCCAACACGTTGTTTTCATCCAAGCTGTACGCGTCGTCGTTTGCCACGGGCGGGAAATTGATGTCACGGACGCTTAACGTCACCGTGACGATGCTTGAGAAAGCGGCGCCGTCGTGGGCTCGGTAGGTGAATGTGACGTCGCCTTCCGCGGCCGGCGCGGTATAGGAGAACGATCCGTCGCTGCTGAACGTCAACTGGCCAGCCGAAACATCGTCGACCAACTCGGCAGTCAGCGGATCGCCCTCGACGTCGGAATCGTTGGCCAGCACACCAGGGGCGGCGACGTCGAATAAGCTGTTGATGGCGACTTCGTAAACCTCGCCAGTCGCCACGGGCGCGTCGTTGACCGCTTCGACGGTGATCGTCACCGTTGCCGGATCAGACAGAAACTCGCCGTCGCCGGCACGATAACTGAACGTATCGCTGCCAAAAAAATCAACCTCAGGCGTGTAGGTCAGCGATCCGTCGGAGTTGAGCGAGAGCGATCCGTGTTCGGGGCCGTCGACGAGCGCAGCGGTCAGCGCGTCGCCGTTGGCGTCGCTGTCGTTGGCCAACACACCCGCGGCGGCGGACACATCCAACACGCTGTCTTCGTCGAGCACGTAGGCGTCGTTGTCGGCCGTTGGCGGAATGTTCACGTCGACGACGTTCAACGTCACGGTGGCGAGATTCGAGTCAAACTCGCCGTCGCTGGCGACGTAGGTAAAGGCGTCGATCCCGATGAAGCCTTCCCGCGGCGTGTAAATAAACGTGCCGTCATCTTCAAGTTCGAGCGTGCCGTCGTTGACGTCATCGACAAGCACGACAGACAACACGTCTCGATCGACGTCCACGTCGTTCGCAAGCAAGCCGCCATCGAGCTGCAGCGGCGTACCGATAATCCTGACGTCGTCGAACATGAATCGCTCGCTAGACGACGTATTCGTCGCCTCGATCGCAATGCGGACGAACGCAAATTCAACGGGAATGTCGACGTCGAACGTCGTCAACGCGCCGAACTCGCCGTTGTCCAGCGCCTTGAGTTGATCGTCGGGGTCGTCCCTTCCTGAGCCGCCGGTGAGCGTTCCGGGCGTGACGTCGATGGCGCTGAACGTCTGGCCGTCGTCGCTGACTTCGACAAACACGCGGATCGTATCCTCGCCAGCTTCAAAATCGCTCCCGCCGCTAGTCTCCCAGGTTCGCACGCCGACCGATACATTTAGAGCCGAATAGAGCGTTACGTCGACCAGATCGGTGCGGAGTTGAATCGTTCCGCTATGCACCAGGTATTGTTGGTTGCCCGCGCCGAATTCTTGCACGCCCACGCTCGATCCGCTCATCGAGCCGTCGAAGCCTAATTCCCGGTCTCCCCCGCTGCCTGCCACATAGCGCATCGCTCCGACCGCAGGCTCCTGGAATCCCGTTTCGCCAACAATCGCTGGCGGCGCGACGGTCGAGGTGACTTCCAGCGGAGTGTTCAGCGCAGTCGTGAACTCGTCATCCACCGCCAACGGCGGGTCGTTGACGGGAGTCACCGTGATCTGCACCACGGCAACATTCGACTGAAAATCTCCGTCGTCGGCGCGGTAGCTGAATGTGTCCGCGCCGAAAAAGTTCTCGTCCGGCTCGTAACTGAAAGAGCCGTCGCCATGGAGCGTGAGACTGCCGCTCCGGGGTCCGTCCACCAAAACAGCCGTCAGCGGGTCATCCTGCCGGTCTGTGTCGTTGGCCAACACGCCTTCGTTCACCGCGATCACCAGCGGCCCGTCTTCCGCGGTTTGGTACGAATCGTCGGTCGCCAGGGGCGCTTCGGGCACGATCGTGATCGTCACGGTTGCGGGCTCAGACGAGAACAGCGGCGTCTCGACGAAGTAAGTGAACCGGTCCTGGCCGAGGAAGCCGGCCTCGGGCGAATAAGTCAGTGACCCGTCGTCGCCCAGCGCCAACTGACCGTGCTCGACGTCGTCGACCAGCACGGCCGTGGCCTCGTCCGCATCGCGGTCGTTAGCCAGCACGCCGCTGGCGGCGTCGATCGTGAGCGTCCCCGCCTCGTCGGCCGCAAACGCATCGTCGATGGCCGTGGGCCGCGGCGGCAATGAGGAATCGACCAGCACGGTGATCGTGGTGGCGGACATCTCGTTGCCGCTGACGTCGGCGATCTTTTCCTCCCCGCCGCTCAGAATGATCTCGTAGCTGCCGTCGCTGAACGTCGCCCCGTCCGCCAGCAGGCGAATCACGTCGCTGGCCGCGTCGTAAGAAAAACTGAACGCGTCGAAGGCCACCGCGTCGCGCGTGATCGATACGGTCGCCGCCGTCACACTCGCGTCGTCAACACGCACGTCGGTCAACTGAATCAACAAGTCCAACTGCGGGCGCACCAGCAGTTGTCCGTCCGCCGGATCGGCGTCGAGCGGCCCGTTGTCCAGCGGCAGAATCACCTCGGCGGTCGGCGGCGCGACGTCGGGCACGCGCTCGTAAAAATAGATCGGCCGCGGACTGATCTCGTTGACCGTAAAGTACCCACCGGTGGCCGGATCGAACGTAATCGCCTCGCCCTTCGATTCGTCGGCGTACGGCACCACGGCCGGCTCGACGCCGATCAGCGCCTCGGCGATGGTCTGGCCCGGATCGCGTTGATAATAAAAGACGTCGTCGTAGTTTTTTAGGAGAATTTCCAGCCCGTCCGGCGAAACATCGCCGGCCGTCGCCCCGGTCAGCCTCGATCCGTCCGCACCGTTGCCCCAGGTCGTCATGCCGACCAACGTAGGCGTGATCGGACCGTCGCCGGTCAACTCGGCCTGGGTGATGAGATAGACGTGGTTCTGCTCGTCGCGTTTCGAGACGATCACCACGTCGCCGCTGAGCGGATCGACCAGCAAGGTTTCCGCGTCGCGAGCGCCGTCAGGATACTTGATCTCGAACGACTCAACCTCCAGCAGATCGACGTCGATTGCTTCCTGGCCCGCGTCGACGACCGGCTCCTTCAGGCGAAAGATCGTGACCGAATCGCGCCGCGCGGAGTTGTCACCCGTGTCGGAAATATACAAGTAATCGACGCCCGCCTCCGGACCGGGACCGATCGCGATGTCTTCCCAATCGGTCGCCTGCATGCCGACGAGGCGATAGATCCCCAGATGCACTCCGGCCGTGTTCATCGCGAACAACCGCGCGGCGTCGCCCGAGTCGTTATGGACCCAGAACACGTCGTCGTTCTGCCGACTGGCGACCATCCCGGACGATTCAATGATCTGGTCGAACTGGACCTCACCGACCACCAGGCCCTCAAGAAATTCTGGCGCCACCGACAGCAATCGCCGATCTTCCAGCTTTTCGATGACCAGACGCTTCCAATTCGTCCTGGATCGCCAATAAGACGATCGACGCAGTTGATGTGAATTGGGGTGATGCGACATGGACACAACTCTCCCTATGACAAGCGCAATGGTGCGGCGGCGCCCGCCCCGTGAAGCACCGCCAACAGAACCCGGCCATTCGACACCGAGCAGCGTTAGAAAGCTATTCTATCGTCTCGTGGCCTAGAACGCCAACGTGTAGTGAAGGACAACCACTTTGGCCACTGCGCTGCGCGTAGATTGGCAGGAAACTCGGGATTTGGTGGCCCAGCCAACGGTTCGCGGCGACTCGTCATCCTATCGACCGCGTCTTGGCGGCCGCCGTCTCACGATCATTTCCGCAAAGTCCTCCCCCATCGCCCGATCAACCGCAGCAGCCTGAAGCCGCCGTAGCGGTGAGTCGCGTGAGGACAGCTTGATGCTGGAATCGATGCGGCGTGATAGTGTGTGGGCTCGTCTACCCAATTGATCGAAGCGAGCAGTCGTCGCGGCGCGGCGATCAATGGTCGGTGTATGTTGTCGGACGATGGCCTCGGAAGCGGCCGGTTGCGGAGAATCTGCCGGCTTCGGGCCGGTCCAGGCGGCGAGCAGGACGGTTAGATCCTCGAAGTTCACCGGCGTGGTGTCGGCGTCGACGAGATTGCCCTCGCTGATCGAGACGTTTTGGTCCCAGTTCGCCAACAGAATCGTCAGATCCTGAAAATCTACAAAACCGCTGCCGGTCAGGTCGGCCGGCACTTCCTCCACCCCCACGCGAATTGTCACGGTTGCCACGTTGGAAGTGGACTGTCCGTCGCTGGCGACGTAAGTGAAGGTATCGATGCCGGCGAAGCCCGGGTTGGGTGTGTAGCTGAACGATCCGTCGTCGGCCAAATCGAGCGTGCCGCTCTTGACGTCATCGGCGAGCGAAGCGGACAATTCGTCGCCATCGACGTCTAGATCGTTTCCCAACACCCCCACAGTCCCGGTTCCGTCTTGCTCGGTCCCAAGGCGGAAGTGCTCCTGGATTTCAAACGCCGAGAGAGCTCGATTGTAGATGGCCACTTCGTCGAGGCGGCCGGGAAAGTATGCAAATCTGCCAGGCATTTTTCCGAACGTCAAGGGATGTGTGTCGACGCCGACCGCGCCGCGACGAGTGCCCTGTGCATCGAGCCTGCTGTCGATGTAGATGTTTGCCGTGTCGCCTTCGACCGTGGCGACGATGTAGTGCCACCGGTTAAGCTCGACCACCGCATTGCTGATGACGTTAACCACTACGGTGCGGGATTCAGTCATCTGCTGGAAGACAATTTTCTTGCCATTTCCTGATTCTTCCCACACGCCAAACGTGCGAATACGTTCCGATGTCTTGCCGACCAAAAGCTGCCAGTCGCTCGCTTCGGCCGTTTTGTACATCCAGAATTCCACCGTGAAATCGCCTGTGATCGCCAACTCCGCCGAGTGCGGCACCGTGACCAGATTGTTGACGCCATCAAACGAGACGGACGTGTCAGGATCACGCGGCAGCGCGCCCAGCCTCTCATAATCGACCGCGACGAAATTCTGGTACACCCCGTCGTGAGCCCCCATCACGTCCTCGGCCGTCGTCGAATCGACCGCCTCGCCCAACCGCCAATAACCAACCGGCCCGGCGTCGACGACTGCCTCGTCGTAGGCGGAGGCGATTCGAAGTGTCCTGCCGACTCCGACGACATACTCATCATCCAACGCCAGCGGCGGGTCGTTGACGTCTTGGACGGTGATTTGTACTAGCGTGCTGGCCGATTCGTGCTGGCCGTCGCTGGCGCGGTAGCGGAAGCTGTCCGTGCCGAAGAAATTCTCGTTGGGCCGATAGGTGAAGGAGCCGTCGGGGTCAAGGGTGAGGGTGCCGTTGGCGACATCGCTGACCAGTTCGGCGTTGATGTCATCGTCCTGCGGGTCGCTGTCGTTGACCAGCACGCCGGTTTCGACGGGGACGCTTAACAATTCGTCTTCGGTCACGACGTATTGTTCGCCGGTCGTTACCGGGGACTGGTTGACGACGTCGATCGTGGCCGTGGCGATGTTCGAGGTGAACAGCGGGGTTACGAGGGTGTAGGTGAAGCTGTCTTGGCCGGCGAAGTTGTCGGCTGGAGTGTAGGTGAAGGAGCCGTCGGGGTTGAGGTCGAGGGTGCCGTGGCTGGGGCCGGCGACGAGGACGGCGTCGCCGGGGGCGTTGCCGCCGAAGTCGTTGTCGAGGACGCCGGCTTCCGGGTCGGCGACTAGCGGGGTGTCTTCGGCCGTTTCGTAAGAGTCGTCTTCGGCGACCGGGGTGGTCGGCAGGCCGGCGTCGATGTCGATGGTTAGAACGGTGGCGGACAGAAGGTTACCCGTCTCGTCGGCGATTTTGGACGCGCCACCGCTGAGGGTGATGCTGTACAGACCTTCGTCGAAACTGCCGGCGGTGGGCGTGAGGGTGATTCGATCCGTGGCCGGGTCGAAGGCGAAGGTGAAGTCGGTGAAGGGTGCGGCGTCTTTGGTGACGCTGAGAGTGTCGGCGGTGACGGTGGTGTCGTTGAGAGCGAAGTCGTCTAGCCCGATGATGAAGGTGTCGCGGACGCCGACGCGGACTTCGCCCGTGTTACTGTCTTCGTCGGCCGGGCCGCCATCCAAGGGATCAACGAGCGCGACGGTCGGCGGATCGACGTCGTTGAACGTGAAGTCGATCGACAGCTTGGGCCGATTGGCCGTCGTGGTTCCTTCGCGTGAATCGAAACGCAAGCTATTGTCGTTGGCCGGGTTGGTGAGGAGAAAACCGTGATTGCTGGCCGGGTCGGCCAGCCAGCCTGACACGACCGCGCGGCCCGCGGAGTTGAGCAGCACCGTCAGCGGGCCGGTTGCTGTGCCCAGCACGGTCGGGTTGAAGTCAGCCGGGTCGGTCACGCCCGGCTCTTCCCAGGTGCTGGTGCCGGTCGGCCCGAGCCAGGTCGCTTCCGATTCGATCCAGCCGGTCCGCATCGCCAGCAGATCGAAACCCGGCGCCGCGGTGGTGTTCGTGACGTTAACCGTGATCGAAACATCGCTAATCGTCGCGGCGGCGGGAATGCCCGAGAGATCCCACTTCATCAGCGACCAAACCGGAAAGCCGGTCGAGCCCTGTTCGGCGTCGGCGCGAAGCGTAGATTCGTCGCCGAAATTCATGCTCTCCTCAGCGCCGAACAGTGAGACGTCGCGCGTGCCCGCATAGTCCGGCGCGGGAAACACGCCGTCTTGGAAGCTCATCACGGCGAGCATGCGGCGCGATTCGAGTGGTTCGACAGCTAAGCGGGTGTGGCGGTTGTCGGCACGCCGGACACGACGAGGGCGCCTTGCGAATGCACACAGGCCGAGAAGGCCGAGGACGGCAAGAACTGTCGTCGATGGCTCCGGCACCGCCTCGGCACCCAACGCTGCTTCTGGTGACCCGGCCGGTCCCGGGCCGGTCCAGTCGGCGAGCAGGACGGTCAGGTCTTCGAAGTTGACCGGTGTTCTGGAAGGGTCGACCAGATTGCCTTGTTCGGGCGGAACGTGCTGATTCCAGGCGGCCAGAAGAATCGTCAAGTCTTCAAAGTCAACGAAGCCGTTGTTGGTGAGGTCGCTCAACGGTTTGGGGACCGATGTAGCAATCTCTGCCAGTAGAAGTTTCGATCCGCGAGGGCCGTCGAAACGGAAAGCCAGCTCGGCCCCTGCCATAACGTCAGGATCAATCACCACGGTGCGAGACTGAAAGCCATTGGCCAGCGTCAACGGCGCAGCGAACGAATCGACCGGCGTCGAATCAAGCAAGACCTCAAGCGATCCGTCTGTGGAAAGGAACCGATAATCAAATGTCAACAGCACTTGCTGATCGGAAAAATCCACCTGCTGGCTCAGTGCTACCGACGCGGTCAGCTCGGCGACAAACACGTCAGGGCCGGTCGAGATGACCGCGGCGGCGCCGCGCCCTGTCGTTGACCATCCTTCGAGCCCTTCGGTGCGAAAGTTGCCATTGATTAAGTCAAAGTCATCCACGGTCGGCAGCCGCAACATGAGGATGCCGTCGCTGCGCGAGGCGAATAGGAATTCGCTGTTGTCGCTGATACTCATCTCGACTCCCTCGAATCCGAATCCGCGCACAGCTCTCACACGCTCGCCATAATCGAAAGAATACAACTCGCTGAGCGTATCCGCCCGCAAGGCCACGATGCGGCCGGGATTGGTTTCAAAAGAGGCCGCATAGAGAATGTTGTGGTTCGGGTCGAGCTGAAGCCCGCCACCGCCGCCGCCCCCGCGTACTAGCTCCTGATACGATGAATTGAGCACGCTGATCGTGCCTCTGTTGTCGTGGATCGTCCGAGCGATGAGCGAGCCGTCGCCGTTGGTGGTGACGTCTGGCCCGTTGAATCCAGTCAGATCGACCCTCGCAGTAAACGAATCGGTGTCGCTGACGTACGATGTGATTGGTCCGCCGCTATTGCTGGCGGAAGGGAAATACAAAACCGAGCGATCGGCGCTGCCGACAATCCGCGTACGGCGAGTCGTGCCGCCGCGGACGGAAATCTCGTCCGTCGCCAGGTCGATCTCCCGCAATGCCACACTGATCCCGGATAGTTGATGATGTGACGTGAAGAACGCCTTGCCGTTAGAGGCGATCGCCAAGTCCCAGGCCTCGAGCTCCTTCTCGCCCCGTGGATAGGTCAGTGGGGTGACAGCGAGGCTATTTAGATCAATCTTGTAGATCACGCCGTCGCTGCCAGAAGGGCGCCCCTCGGCAACGTAGAGCGTGGAGCCGTCCGGCGTGATATCCATGCCGTTGAGCGAGTTACCCACGGCGATCGGCGGAAGCAGCGTATTGGTCGCCACATTGTACACCAGCAAACTCCCCGACGACGTGCCCACGTAAAGTCGATCGGTATGGGGGTCGTACACGTGATTGCGACGGTCGGGCACGTTAATCAGCGTTCCCGCACCCATGGACTCCGCCGCGAACAGAAGCGTCAAAAATGCCAAACCGATGCGCTGCCTTGCAATGCTCGCGATAGCATCAGCAAAACGTTGGATCATAATAACCTCACTTCGCAAATCCACCGCGTGTAGCTTCATGATAGTTTCCGACCCTTCTTGGCGTTGTTAGACCGCGATACCACGCGACCACCTTGAGAAACCTCGGCCTTGGAGATTGGCTGAGCTGATACAAACCTCAATACGAGTTGCTCCCAACTCCCGTCGCCGTTGAAGTCGATCCAGGCGTCTAGCTTCGCGCCGAACGGTGCGTCTTGAACATCAACGATCACGGTGCAATATGGGCCGACGGAACATCGTCACAGATTCCCTTCAACAAGCAAAAGGTAGCGACGGCGCCTGCCCCTGATTCACCGCCAACTGACTTGGGCGATCCGATGGGACCGTCTCCGGAGAGCTATTCTATAGTTCCGTAGCCAAGAATGCCAACGTGTGGCGCACGAATGCACAGAAACGAGCGTCTCGTTCGCGACTTGCCGGAATCCTGGAGGCTTGCTGCCCCAGCCAACGGTTCGTGGCGACGCGTCGTCCTATCGTCGTCGGCCTTTTTGTGCCCGCCACCTCACGATCATCTCGCGTTCGACCGCAAAGTCCTCGCCCATCGCCCGGTCAACTGACACGGCCTGAAGGCGGCGGAGCGGTGCGTCGTGCGAGGACAGGCCGCTGGTACGATTGGCACGGCGCAATGCCATGGGGTCGCGTCGTCCCAGTCGGTTGAAGTCGACATCACTAACGACGCGGCTTTCGGCGGTCGCCGTCTCCCTCTGGATGATTGCCTCGGCGACCGCCGCTTGCGGCGAAGCAGCCCCTCCCGGCCCGGTCCAGGCGGCCAAGAGCACCGTCAGGTCCTCGAAGTTCACCGGCGTCCTGCCCGGGTTCACCAGATTCCCCTCGGCCACCGAGACGTTCTGATTCCAGTTGGCCAACAGCACGGTCAGGTCTTCGAAATCGACGAAGCCGTTGTTGGTTAGGTCGGAGTCCGGCCCGAGTTTGTTCTGCAAGGTGAAAATCGCCTGGGTGTAGTAAAGGTTCGTAGTAGCTTCAAAACCCGAGTCGGTGCCGAAAATCAGCCACAGCGAGCCGCCTGCATCCGTAGTCGCACTGAAAGGAATGCCGTCGCTGCTGCGCGTTACCCGCTCGAAAACATGTCGCTCGAGATCCTTAGACTTGCCGATGTGCCCCAACACCAGCATGTCTTGGCCGCCCCTGCTCTGGTTGCCCTTATCGATGTTTAGTCGCAGGTGCCCCAATCCATCCACCGTATTTGTCGGCTGTTGCGTCGAGGCCCCGGCCTTGAAGTAGACACTCTCCGCGGGCGCCCCACCGACACCGAAAAGTCCCACCGGATACTCGGTCGCGAACTCGAAGGACATGTCGATGTCATAAGTCGCATGGGGCGCCAATCCGGAGACCTGACGGGTGAAGTACATGAACAGGTCGTCGCTGTGGTTAGCGCCGGTGATAAACAATGCGTCACCGCCACCAGCACTCTGGGGAAGTGGGCGCATGCCCGAATCGAGTTCATAGAACTCGCCATCACCCTGCGGATAATCGGAGAAGCCGCCGGTCCAGCCATGGTCGCCCCGCGAGAAATCGAATTCGAACGTCGCGGCCGAGGCGTCCGTGCCGATGCCGGTAACCAAAAACAAGACCAACAACGCCCTCACCCACTGAGCCCGGCGTCGATGCAAAACCCGACTCGACCATTGGATCATCGCAAACCTCTTCGTAACCGTCGAAGCCCCGTCCCATGCCGGAAGACCAATTCAAACGGCACAAGTTCGAGCTTAGCAGGTACTGCGACGACTGCAAACAATTCGCCCCGCGAGAATTCAGAGATTTCCCGAAAACTCCCAGCGTCGACGGCGGATGGTAACTCGGCGGCACGTGGAAACTAAACGAGCCGGGGCGTTTTGCGACCGCTCGGGGGTGGTTCGGGTTGTGGTGTGAATTACTTACGGCGGCGGGCGAAACCTAGCAGCCCCAGCAGGCCGAGGGCGGCGAGAAGGAAGCTGGTGGGTTCGGGGATAAGCTCGCCCTCAAACTGCACCTCCGAGATCTGCATCGAGTTCGCACCCGCCTCATTCTTGACCGTGGGAAAGATGAGCATATACGACGTGTACGCCGAACTGGCGCTGATGGCGACCGTCTGGTGAAAACCCATAAAGGGCGGGCCCGTCACTGTCACGGACGGGTTGTTGCGTGGGTCTGGTAGAAGAAGGTCTCCGCTATCGACGAGGGTGAAATCCGATAGCAAATAGGTCGAGCCCGGTCCCCCGGGGACGACCGGAAGGTTGGTCCCGTAGAGTTCGAAGCTGGTCGGGTCTCGATCCACAGCATCGCTGGCGACCCAGAGTGTCATGCTGGTGACGGTCGACGGAAGGCCGCCTGTTGCGCCGCTGGGCGTGATGATAACCCCCGTATTGAGTTCGGCAAAGTTGAGGTATTTCGCGCCACCGCCCCCATAAAATCCATCGATCAGTTCCTCGGGCGGCCTGTGTATTCTCCCGCCACGTCAATCTCCACCGGATAACGGAGTGTGAAGGCCGCCAGATCGGCAACGGCACCAGCGCGATGACCGAACTTTCCGCGTCGAACGAGAAAGCATAATCGAACAGCGCGGCGCCGTCCCTCGTAATCGTAACAGTGTCCGCGGTTACGGTGGAAAGATCGAGACAAGTACTTCGCCCGATCGTGTGTCTTGGTCCGCCTCACCGCCATCTCGCGGTTTGACGATGATGGCTGTGGGCGGAACCGCCTCCGACGTATCGATCGTCAATCTGGGACGCTTGTCGGCGATGGCTGCTTCACGGGAATCAAATCGAAGACTGTTTCCGTTTTCCACGTTGGCTAGTAGAAAACCTTGATTCTTAGATGGGTCATCGATCCAGCGCTGTACGACTACTCGACCTTCGCTGTTTAGAGAAACCTCCAGGCTCCCATTGGTCGCCCCAACCAGCGTGCCCAACTTCGTCGAGCCCAACTTCGTCGAGCCCACGTCGACGGGGTCTGTCAAACCAGGTTCTTCCCATGAACCGGTGCTCGTGTAAGCGTCCGTCTTGTCCGTGCTCTCTGGCGATGAGTGGTCGGAGTCATTCACGGAGGGCGCGGCGATGGGCACGGCGAGCGCGGGTGCGGATGGCTTTGGTTCTTGACTCTTCCAGCCGATGATTGAGCATCGCTTCGGGATGGTCCGCAGCCCAACGATCGGGCAACATCTCCTCCAGACGCAGGTCGGCGGCGTTGAGACGGAGGAGCAGGTCGCGGATGTAGGCCCCCGGTTCGATACGATGACGCTTGGCGCGGGCGAGGATCGTATACAACACGGCGGCTCTTGGGCAGCGCACTGGGAGCCAAGTCGCGCAAGTACGCTTCGATCTTGTCGAGTACAGGCATCGCTTCACGAGCGCGAAGCTCGCGCCGCGCGTCGACCGGGGTGCTGACTTGTCAGGCTTAAGCTGATTTGATCTCTTACTGGAATTTCGAAGGCAACGGCGACAATTCCGTCGGCGGACGCAATCTGACGCTGCAAAACGGCACGTCTTTCTCAAACAAGTGTGAAATCTGCTATGCTGAAGCATAGCCTTCGACGTGGTGGGCAGCCTCCACCCTACAACATGCAACCCACCGGATTTGACATCTTGCTGGAAGACGGACCGTGCCTATTGGTCAACAAACCATCGGGCGTGTTGACGCAGGCGCCGCCGGGGGTTGATAGTTTGGAGGTGCGGGTGAAGCGGTTTCTTAAACAGCGAGACGAGAAGCCAGGCGGGGTCTATCTGGGCGTGCCGCATCGTTTGGATCGGCCAGTCTCCGGGGCGATGGTGCTGGCCAAGCATGTGCGGGCGGCGCGGCGGATTTCGGAGCAGTTCGAGGCGCGGAGCCTGCGGAAGGTCTATTGGGCGTGTGTGGCGGGGCGCGTCGAACCGGCCGAAGGCACATGGCGCGACTGGCTGCGCAAAATTCCCGGTGAGGCCCGGGCGGAAGTGGTCGACGAAGCGAACCCCGAGGGGCGCGAGGCGGTCTTGCACTATCGGACGCTTGGTGTTGCCGAAGCCGGAACGTGGCTCGAAATCGAACTCGAAACCGGTCGCACGCACCAGATTCGCATTCAGGCGGCCAGCCGCGATCACCCGATCATCGGCGACGAACTGTACGGATCGCCGACCCCGTTCGGACCTGAGCACGACGATCGCCGGCTGCGGGCGATTGCCCTGCACGCCCGGCGATTGGAGCTGCGACACCCGATGACGCACGAGCCGGTTTGTGCCTGCGCGCCGCTGCCGGCCGTGTGGAAGACGCTGGGGTTGTCGCTCCCGCCGGACGTTCTGCAATTGCAATAAGCGGCCGGCCGTGTTCTACTCTGAGTTGGGAAATACAAGCACGACGCGCAAGCGAGTGTGTTTTTCCACACGCTGGGACTCACTCGCTTGCGCGTCGTGCTTGTATTCGTGGCACCGGCGTCCCGCCGGTGATACACAGGCGCACGCGCCTGTGCCACGAACCATCACAGGCGCACGCGCCTGTGCCACCATCAAACCGCACCAGCATTACACCTCGCACTTATGTTCGACCCGGTTGAAGGTAACGTCAATTTCCCCGAGCTTGAGGGCCGCATCGGCCGGTTTTGGCGCGAGCGCGGCATCTACGAGAAATCGCTCGAGCGGCGCGAAGGCGCCCCGTCGTTTGTCTTTTACGAAGGCCCGCCGACCGCCAACGGAATGCCGCATCCCGGGCATTGCCTCACCCGGGCGATCAAAGATCTGTTTCCGCGTTACCGCACGATGCGGGGTTACCGCTGCGAGCGGAAGGCTGGCTGGGACACCCACGGGCTGCCGGTCGAGGTCGAGGTTTGCAAAGAGTTGGGGATTCACAGCAAGGAAGAGATCGAAAATTACGGCATCGAACGGTTTATCATCAAATGCCAGCAGAGCGTCTGGCGGTACATGAAGGAATGGGAGCGGCTCACCGAGCGGCTGGGCTTTTGGATTCACCTGGACGAGGCCTATGTCACCTATCACCAGAGTTACGTCGAGAGCGTGTGGTGGGCGCTGAAAAACTTTTTCGATCGCGGGCTGCTCTATCGCGGCCATAAGATCGTCTGGTGGTGGGCTCAAGGCGGCACGGCCCTGTCGGCCGGCGAAGTCGGGCAAGGTTATCGCGAAGTGGCCGACCCGAGCGTGTATGTGCGGTTTCCGCTGTTGGACGATGACGGGAAGGAAACCGATACGTCGCTGTTGGTGTGGACTACGACGCCGTGGACGTTGCCGAGCAATCAGTTTGTGGCGGTAAATCCGACGCTTGATTATGCGTACGTGCGCGACAAAGACAGCGGAGAGAAACTTGTCATCGCCTGGAAACTGCAAGAGACAATCGAAAAAAAGAAGAAATGCAAATTTGATTTCATCAAGAGCGTCAAGGGCCGCGACTTATTTGGAAAACGTTATCGTCCGCCTTTCGACTGTTACTATCGCGAAAGCGGCGATAAGCGTGCGACGTTTCGTACAGACAGACAAGGTAAGGCGACTCGTGAGCAGTATTACTGGAATGACCTCCGCCTTAATAATCAAGATGGTGCCCAAGCGACGGTTGATTCATTGATGGCAAAGGATGAAGACGTGGTGGCTTGGCGTGTCGTTCCCGCAGGATTCGTGACGTTGGATAGTGGAACGGGAATCGTTCACCAGGCCCCGGCGTTCGGTGAAGTTGATTTTGACGTTCTTCTGAGACAACAATCTCTCTTTGAAAAGGGTGAAGGACCAGAATTGCTCTGTCCCGTCGCTCCTAACGGGAATTTTACCGAGAAAGGGCCGGAGTATTGCCATGACCGCTGGGTTCTGGATTGCAATAAGGATCTCTCGCGCGACATGAAAGCCCGCGGGCTGCTGTTTCATCAGGAACAATACCTGCACGAGTATCCGTTTTGCTGGCGGGCCGAAGAAGACCCGCTGATTCAGTATCCGCGCGAGAGTTGGTTCATCCGCACGAAGCAGTTTAAGGACCAGATGCTGGAGAATAACGCCAAAATCAATTGGCTGCCGGAGCACATCAAAGACGGCCGGTTCGGGAATTTTCTGGAGAGTAACGTCGACTGGTCGTTGTCGCGCGAGCGTTACTGGGGCACCCCGCTGCCGATTTGGGTTTGCCAGGAAACCGGACAGATGGAAGCCATCGGCAAATACGACGAACTGCTCGCCAAGCCGGGCATCGAAGGGACCGAAGTTTGGGAGCAAGCCAAGGCCAAGAGGCCCGAGCTGCCGGAAGACTTGAAGGTTCACAAGCCGTACATCGACGCGGTGACCTACGATTCGCCGTTCGCCGAGGGCGCGCGGATGCGCCGAGTGACCGAAGTCATCGACTGCTGGTTCGACAGCGGCGCCATGCCGTTCGCCCAGTGGGGCTATCCGCACGTCCCCGGCAGCCAACAGCGTTTCGAGTCGCAATTCCCCGCCGACTTCATCAGCGAAGCCCTCGATCAGACGCGGGGTTGGTTTTATGGCCAGTTGGCGATCAGCACGTTGCTGTTCGGCGAAGAAACAGCCCTCGGCGGAAGCCGGGGGTCGGGGGAAGGCGATGCTGCTACAGACGACGTTGAGCCGCAAATCCCAAATCCCAAATCCCAAATCCCAAATCCCAAAGCGACAGTCCCTCAACCCCCGGCTTCCGCCGAGGGCTGTTCCTCACACAATCTGAAATCTGAAATCTGCAATCTGAAATCTGAATTCCCCTTCCCCCATCCCTTCCGCAATTGCATCGTGCTCGGCCTGATGCTGGGCGAAGATGGGCAGAAGATGTCGAAGAGCAAGCGGAATTACCTGGCGCCGGACGAGATTTTCGATCGTTACGGGGCCGACGCGCTGCGCTGGTATTTCTTCGCCAATCAACCGCCGTGGACGAGCGTTCGCTATAGCGAGCAGGCGATCAAGGAGAGCATCCCGGAGTTTTTGCTGCGGCTGTGGAATTGTTACAGCTTCTTCGTGATCTACGCCAACATCGACGGATTCGACCCGGGGGCAGAGATCGCGGGCGAAGTCGAACAGTTGAACGCCGGCGACTTCGCAGCCGCGAAGACGTATCGTGCGGTGGCGGAGCGCCGCGAATTGGATCGCTGGATCATCGGCGAATTGCACCAGACCACCGCGACGGTGACCGAGCGGATGGACGCCTACGACAACTTCGGCGCCTGTGGGCAGATCATCGAGTTCGTCGACGCCCTGAGCAACTGGTATCTCCGCCGCAGCCGCGACCGCTACTGGAGCAGCGACAAGCAAGACCCCGACAAGCTCGACGCCTATTGGACGCTGTACGAGTGTTTGGTCACGACCACCAAGCTGATCGCCCCGTTCGTGCCGCACGTGGCCGATGCCTTGTGGCAAAATCTGGCCGTGACGCCATTCGGCGAGCGGACGTTAGAGAGCGTCCATCTGTGCGATTACCCGACGGCCGACACGTCGTTGATCGACCGGGAGCTTTCCGAGCAGTCGGTCGTGGTCCGCGAGATCGCCTCGCTGGGCCGCGCCGCGCGAATGGGAGCCGGTCTCAAGGTGCGCCAGCCGCTGGCCAAAGTTTTGGTCGTGCTGGCCGACGCCGCACATCAGGCCTGGCTCGAATCGCACGCCCCGCTGATCGCCGAAGAATTGAACGTCAAGTCGGTCGAATTCCCGCAGCAGGCCGACCAATACATCACCTACCAAGTGCAGCCCAATTTCAAACGCCTCGGCCCGCGGGTCGGCAAGCTGATCCCGGCCGTCAAGAAAGCTCTCGCCGAAGTCGACGGCGGCGAGCTGCTGGCCCAGCTCAAGGCCGACGGCAAAGTGTCGATCACGGTCGAAGGCGAAACCATCGAACTCGACAACGAAGACATCCAAGTCCGCCTGCAAGCCAAAGCCGGCTGGGCGGCCTCGCAAGGCTCGCACTGCGTCGTGGTGCTGGCGACGGAATTGACGGAGGAACTCATTCAGGAAGGGATCGCCAGAGACCTCGTCCGCATCATCCAAGATCGACGTAAAGAGATGAACTGCGATTTTACGGATCACATTGCGATCGGAATCGACATCGACTCGAAATCGATCGGCGCTGCCATCGCGAATCACGAACAGTACATCAAGGCCGAGACGCTGGCGGAGCGTATTGTGCAGGGGCCGTTGGATGATGTCGTTTCCGCAGAGTTCAAGCTTTCCGATGAGGTCGGAAATCTGTACGTCAAAGTGGTGTTAGACGAGTGAACCGTTCTTGCGCTGTTTTGGTTGCACAGAGGTAGTATTACCGCCGATCGACGGTAGAATGAATGGGCGGTTGCAATCTGCCGCCGACGAAAGCCGTAGGTTATGCTTCAGCATAACAACGCATTCGCAGACCTGCCCCGCACGCGATTGTTATGCTAAAGCATAACCTACGTCCAGGTTTCACGGGGAACGCCATCATGGGTGAGATACGAATCGAAGTCTTGCTGACCAACGTCATTGATGAGGGAATCGCCCGGCGCGGAACGATCGACGCCTCGGAGGTTCGCAAGATGCCCGTCAACGCGCTGGTCGACACGGGGGCCATTCGCTGTGTTGTGCCGGTCCACGTCGTCGACCAACTAGGATTGGCGACGGTCGATCGAGCCGTGGCCGAATATGCTGACGGGCGTCAGGAAACCGTCGACGTCACGGAGCCGATCGTGTTTGAAATCATGGGACGACGAACACGAGACGAAGCCCTGGTGTTGGGCGACGAAGTGCTGATCGGCCAGACCGTGCTGGAGAAGCTCGATCTGGTCGCGGACTGCGCCAATCAGCGATTGCTCCCCAATCCCGACCACCCCGACCAGCCGGTGTCGAAGGTCAAATTCAACCGTTCACGGCATGACAAAAACGACGCCGCCCTACAGTCGAGAGCCGGTTGGGAAATCCAAGGCGGGAACCGCTAATAAACGCTGATGAACGCTAATCAAAAAGGATGAGGATTGATCTGAATTATTAGCGTTTATCAGCGTCGATTAGCGGTTTCCTGTTTCAAACTTCGAGAGAGGTTACGGTGGAGAGACGTTGCCGTTCCAAGCAATCGAGTTCAGAGTCGAGGCATAACATGGGCGAAATCCGAATCAAGGTCAACTTAACCAACGCGGTTGACGATGACTTGGCCTCGCAAGGGCGGCTCCCGCGAGAAGAAGTGCGGCACCTCGAAGTTACCGCGGTGATCGAAACGGGCGCCGTAACAACCGTGCTTCCCGTTCAGGTCGTCGAGCAGCTCGGATTGAGTGTTCGCGGGCAGCGAGTCGCGCAGTATGCGGATGGACGAAAAGACAATGTCGGCGTCACGGGGCCGGTCCTGTTCGAGATGCTGGGTCGTAACACGCTGGAAGAAGCGCTGATTCTTGGCGACGAAGTTCTCATTGGTCAGACCATCTTGGAGAAGCTCGACCTGCTTGCCGATTGCGCGGGACAGCGTCTTGTTCCCAATCCCGAGCGTCCTGACCAGCCGGTTCTCAACGTGAGGTGAGTTCTGGTTTATCCGGAATTTGCGTACGCGACGGCACCGCGGAAGTACCGGTGCCTCTTCTCTGTTGCAGAATGTCACCTTATTGGCTCTCCACAAGACGAGGGCACAGTAACCAGGGAAGCGCATCATGCCGGGGGTTGACTTCAATATGCTGCGGACTGAAATTACGATGGAACAAGTCCTAGCCCAACTCGGCTTCCAGCCCGCGAGTCGATCCGGAAACCAACTGCACGGCCATCGACCTTTGCGGCGCCGTAAGCCGTGAAGTCCCCTGGATCGAGCGATGGTGATACCAATCAGGAACAGAAGAGAAGAGGCACCGGTACTTTGAATCGCCGCAGGACGTTGCCTCGCCCACGATACCTAAGCACTCGAAGTGTCCTTCAAACGGCGCCATCTCAGTTCGTTCTTCTTCATGTCCCCATCACCCACCAACCCGCTGCCCATCGCCGTGCTCATCTCCGGCGGCGGAACCACGCTGCGGAATCTGCTGCAAAAGCGCGCCGCCGGTGAATTAGACGCCCAGGTCGCGCTGGTCATCTCCAGCGACCCCGACGCGGCCGGTTTGCGATATGCCACGGAGGCTGACATCCCCACCTGCGTCGTCGAGCGAAAATCGTGCGACACTCCCCAGGCCTTCAGCGACGCCGTCTTTAGCCCTTGCCGGGAGGCCGGGGTTCAGCTTGTCGTCATGGGCGGCTTCCTCCAACACGTCCTGATCCCGGCCGATTTCAAAAACCGCGTCGTCAACATCCACCCCGGCCTGATTCCGGCTTTCTGCGGAAAGGGCATGTATGGCCATCGCGTACACGTTGCCGTGCTCGAGTACGGCGCCAAAGTGAGCGGCTGTACGATTCATTTCGTCGACGACCACTACGATCACGGCCCGGTCATCTTGCAGCGGGTCGTGCCGGTCGAGGAAGACGACACGCCCGAGCTTCTCGCCGCGCGCATCTTCGAGGCCGAGTGCGCGGCCTATCCCGAGGCGATCAATCTTATCGCCGGCGGAAGAGTCCAGGTCGAAGATCGCCGGGTCCGCATCCGTCCGTAGAGCGATAGAGTAAGGCGAAAATCCGCGTAATCGGACCAACCCGATTCGCTGCCCCCCAGGCTACGGATATGGGCGTTTTCGTAGACCCTAACTATAATCGAACTTGTGGGTTGCGCTTTTCGTGATCGGCCCGTCGGCCCTGCCGGCAGCTCATCGGCCGAGTGACCCACGCTGAGGGAACACCTGGGAAGTTAGCTGTCTGAAGGAATGCGCGGCCGTTGGCATCAGTCTCCGCCGGCGGCAAAAGGGTCGGATCGATGATGACATCAAACGTGGCACAACGCGAAATCGAGCAAACACGGCTCACGCTGCGCCGCCGGATTGCGTCGCGCCCGGTGGGCCGGCGAAGCCTACGTCTCGAACCGCTTGAAGAGCGGCAACTTTTGGCCGTGATCTGGGACGGCGGCGGCGGCGATCTGTTCTGGAGCAACCCGCTGAACTGGACGGAAGATCGGCTGCCGGTTGACGGCGATGCCGTGGTGATCGGAAATCTGCAGGGCGACGATTTCGTGCAATTCGCCGACGTCGATGTGTCGATTCGCGAACTCAGCATCCAGCGACCGCTCGACGTGAGCAGCGGCTTCCTGTTGATCGAGGAGAACGCGCTGCTCGATGCCGAGCTGCGCGTCTCCGGCGGATTGCTGTTTATTCAAGATTCCGTCGTGGTCGAGGGCACAGGTACGCTGCTGGTCGAGTCCGGCGGATTGCTGGCGCTCAGCAACGTGTCACTTGGCGTCGAATTGCAGAACTTTGGCAGCCCTGGTGTTGGCAGTAACGAAGAGGCCGGAGTGTTGGTGTTGGGGATCGACACAACTTTTAGCGGCGGATTCCTTAACGGACCAGACGCTCTGCTTTCCATTCAAGGCGACGTCGGGTCGTCCGCGCTGCTGACGATCGAGGGCGGCTTCGTCAACGAAGGCTTTATCGATCTGGCCAGCGCGGGCTTCGGCCCGACGACGATCGCGCTGGTGGTCGACGGTGGCCCGCTGGTCAACCGCGGAACCATCACGACCTTTGGCGATCATGCCGACGATTTGCATTTGCTCATTTTCGATCTGGTCAACGAAGGATTCGTCGACGCGTTGGGCGACACGACGATCTCGGGCCAGGTCACCACGACGTTCGACTCCGAGATTTCGGTGATTGCCACCGACACGGTTTTGCGGCCCGTTTTGACTTTCGACCGCGGCTTCACGAACGAAGGCGTGATCGTGTTGTTCGATGAAGCAACCGGCGAGGCGGCCGGCGAGGCCATGCCTACGCTTCGCGTCATCAAGGGATCGCTCAAGAACGCCGCCGACGGACAGATCATCTCGGACCTCGGCGACTCACTCGGCCCGCGACGGATCGAGGCGGATATCGAAAACGCCGGGCTGCTGTTGGTCGAGCAGAGCCTGAACGTCATCGGCAACATCGTCAACTCGGGCGAGATCGTTTCTTCCGCCACGTTGAATATCGACGGCAGCTTTCTGCAATCGCCCGCCGGGCGGTTGGAGATCGACTTGGGGGGCGTACGGCCGGGCGTCGATTTCGATCTGCTTACGGTTCGACAGAAAGCGACGTTGGGCGGAACGCTGCATGTTTCGCTGCTCGACGGTTTTCAGCCGCAAGTGGGCGACACGTTCCAACTAATTCTCTCGGCGGAGCCCAGCGGACAATTCGCCAGCGTTAGCCTGCCCGACTTGGACCCTCCGGCGCAATTCGAATCAGCGGTCATCGCATCCGGCTATCGCCTCGCGGTCATTGCCGAGAAGGCGCCGCCGGTTGTGTCAATCGAGAGTGGGCAAGTGATCGAAGGCTCGGGCGGCGTCACTCCGCTGGAGTTTCTCGTGCGGCTATCCGAGCCGAGCAGTGCGGTGATTACCGTTGACTTTTCGACCGGCGACGCCACGGCGCTGGCGGGGTTTGATTACAAGGCGGCCCAAGGGACGATTAAAATCCCGGCTGGCGAAACGCTCGCGACCATCCGCATTGACGTGTTGGATGATCTGATCGATGAATTCGACGAGTCGTTTTCGGTCGATTTAAGCGGCGCCGTCGGAGCCCAGCTCGACCCGCTTCGCAGCAGCGCGGTCGGTACGATCATCGACGATGATACAGCGGTCGTATCGATCGAAGACACGTCGGTCGTCGAGGGTGACGGAGCGGCCGAATTCGATCTGTTGCTGAGCACGCCGCTCGATCGCCCGCTGACGATCAGCTATCGAACTAAAAGCGACACGGCAACGTCCGGCGAAGATTTCGAGGCGATCATCGCCCAGATCGTTGTGCCAGCAGGTGAAACCACGGCGAAGATCTCCGTGGCGGTAATTGACGACGTGCTGGATGAATCGAACGAGACGTTTCTGCTCGAATTGACCGACGCGGGTGGCGCTCTTGTGGGCATCGACTCGGCGGTCGGCACGATCATCGACGACGATCAGGCGGCGCTGGTGATTGACGATGTGACCGTTTTCGAGGGACACCAGGGCCTCACGACCGCTACGCTAACGGTCCGCCTGACGGCGCCGGTCGATCGCGAGGTGCGGGTTGATTTCGCGACGAATGATGAGACGGCCGTGGCTGGTGAGGATTATCTACCGACCAGTGGAACGCTCGTCTTCGCACCGGGCGAGACCACCGCGTCGATCGTGGTTTCTGTGATCGGCGACCGCGACGAAGAAACGCGGCGGCGCACGCTGACGGTTGATCTGAGTAATCCGATCGGTGTCGAACTTGGCCGCCCGCGCGGCCTGGTCAATATCATCGACGACGACGTTGAGGTGGACGAAGACGCACCGCCGCGGGTGATCGACTTCTCGGGTCTGGCGGATTTGCTGCCGATTACCGGCCTGCGAGTTACCGACAACACGAACTCCGCTTTGCTATCGACCAACATCGACAACGCCGCCAAGACGGCGAAGTTGGTTTTTGCGCCCAACGCGTTCGGTCAGGCCGACGTAACCTTCGATCTGCTCGCCGGAGAGCAGGTGCTCACGTCCGCGGGGCTGTCCGTGACGGTCGCGCCGGTCAATGATGCCCCCACGGCCGCGGCAATCGATGACGTCTTCGCCGGCAGTGGGATATCGCAAGTCACGATCGATTTGGCCGATATCTTCGATGACATTGAGGACGAGACGGCAACGCTGATGCTGACGACCTCGGCCGAGAGCGGCGACCCGCTGTTTTCCGCGGTCGATCTCGATTCGGCGGCCGGCAAGCTGACGCTGATTTTCGCCGACGCGGCGGGAAGACAAACCGTTTCGGTCACGGCGACCGATAGCCAGGGCGCAAGTGTCAGCAGCGATTTCGTGGTCACCGTCGACCGTGCAGCCCCGCTGATCGAGCACTTCGCCTTATCGGCGGCCGACGACAGCCGGCGCGGCGCGCCGGGCGACAACACGACGTTCAACCCGCTGCCGTCGCTGGTGGTCGAGTTGAGCGATGCGTTCCCCGGCGGCGAAGACAAGACGCTGAGCGTCGTGCTCGATATCGACGTCGGCGGCCCGCACGAGCGCCGCGTAACGACCACGGTCGACGTTCAGAGCGACGTGACCACGGCGATGGTGTTTCCTCTCAAGCGGCCTTTGGACGAGGGACCGACCATTTTCAATCTGCGCGTGATCGATGCGGCCGGTAACTCGACCGCAGACCGCCTCACGGTTCACGTCGATCGCCGGCCGCCGGTCGTCGTCGATCGTAGCGTTCGAACTTTGTTCGATGACACCGGTGTGCCGCGGGGTCTTGAGTTTACGATCTTTTTCAGCGAGGAACTGTACGTCGCCGGTTCCGATAACAGTTCGACCTCAGTCGGGGCGATCAACGACAGGCAGAATCTGCGGCTCACCGGCGCAGACGGAACCGAGCATGAAATCACATCGATTGAGTATCGCATGGGAACCGGGATGGTTGGCGGAGAGATCACGCCGCCGCAGGCCGTGATCACGATCGATCCGCCCGGCGGATTGCCCGACGGCGATTACGAGTTGGCGCTGATCGGCTCGCGCATCACCGATCGGGCCGGAAACTTCTTCGGCGGGTCAGACCCGCGGATTGGATTCCAATTCTTCGCCGCGCCGCCGATCGTGGAGAACGTCCGCGCCCTGCCGCCGATCGGAGCGGCAGCCTCGCGCGGCGTGTTGGTCGAACTGGGCGCGGCCGATTTGAACGAAACCGAGGCGGCCAACACGGCAAATTACGTGCTGGAACGGTTAGACGACGCCGGGCAGCCGACCGAGACGGTGCCGCTGACGACGGCCAATTACAATTCGCTGGCCGACCGGATCATTCTTTGGGGCGAGGTCGGGCTGCCGGCCGGCACGTACCGGCTGACGATCCTCACCGAGCCGGACGCGGCGTTTGCCGGCTCAACAGGAGTGACGGGCGTGACGGGTCTCGCGCTCGACGGAGACCGCGACGGCCGGCCGGGAGGACGGCTGGTGGCCACGTTCACGGTCGAAGCGGCCAGCGGATCGCTTGAGCTTGACCGCACGGCGGTCGAGGGAAACCTGCAAGCTCTCGATATGGAATTGAAGCGGATACTTCAGCAGGGCGAACAGTCGGAAGCCGCCCTTGCATCAGACACTTTTCAAAAGACACTGCTGGACGAAATCGATTTGGTTCTGCGCGAACTGGAGGGGGCCGATTCGCAGACCATCGCCGAGGCGGTCAATGCTCGCATCGAAGCGGCCTTTGCCGCGGCCCGCGACGCTGAGTATTTGCTGCGCGACTTCGCGGCGGGCGAGTTTATTATCGTCTGGGGACACGACGTGTTGCTGTCGCTGGAAAACTCGGCGGGCACGACGCTTTTCCAGACTCCGCCTGATCCACCCGACGGCCTGTCGCTGGCCGTGGTTCCGGTCCGCCTGGCTGGCGCGTTGTTCAGCAACGAACTGCTCACGCGGCTCGACGGTGTCGACGCACGACCCGACTTGACTTACACGCTGGAGTTAACCGGGCTAGCGGATATGAATCAGGCCGGCGTCGTTTATTTCGGCTCGGCAGGCGAGGCCGCGCAGATCGCCCGCAGCGACGCTCCGGCCGCGGGCGAACGTCACGAATTGGATCTCTCCGACAGGCTCGACGGGCTCGACCCACGGCTGCCGGAAATCACTCAGACCGTCGTCGACAACGTGCGGGCCATCGTCGGCGGGGCGCTCGATAGTTTCCTGATCTTGTGGCTCGACCCGGTCGATTTTGTCTTGGCCGACAGTCAGGGAGTGACCAGCGAACACACCGGCAATACGAACGTCGACCAAGCGCCCGGGGCGATTCACGTTGCTAACGACTTCTCGGAGTTGTTGATTATTCCCAACGCCCCGGCCGACGTGTACACGCTGGAATTGGTCGGCGTCGGCGGCGAATTCCGCGGCGAGGCAATCTTCGTCGAGGGCAATAGCTTCCGTAGCGTGCCGCTGCAAGGGCTGCTGGGCAGCAGCGACCGGCTGGTGGCGCAGATTGATTTCCGCAGTGACACCCCGACGCAATTTTTCACCCCGCCGATCTTCGACGTTGCCGTGCAGAATGCCGTCGGCGGAGGTGTCTTTTCGGTAGCCGATCCGACAGGAGATGCAACACAGGCAACCATCTCGAGCGACGCTTCGAGCACGACATCGACGACCGGAATCGCCGCCGACGTTCGCGGCGGCAGAACTCGTGAAGATGGGGGCGATAACTGGATCGAATGGCTATTTAAGAAGCTGCGTCGCGCCATCGATGAGGTCGACGAAGAGCCCGGCGAGGAGGACGAGAAGCCCGCCGCCAAAGAGGAAGACGAAGAGGATGAGGAAGAAGAAGATCGCGAATCGGCCGACCCGTTGGGCCGTGTGAATGACGACACGCAGCAGCACGCCCAATCGGTCCGATCAACGCCCTCGGAGGTTGCCGATGATGAGCCTGTCGGCGAGAATGCCGAGACCGACGCCAGCGAACCCATTAACCGCGCCGTCGCAACCGACGCGGCCCTAGAAGAGATGGAAGCTTCGACCGGCGCGCTGTTGGCGATTGGGCTGGTGCGAGAAGTGGCGAGCAAACGTATGGCTCGTTCGGAAAAAATGTTCCTTTGCCCTAAATAGACATGAGCCCGAAGCGTGAGTTTTGAAGTCGCGCAAATCAGCCGCGGAGCGGCGACATCAAATAGCCTGGGGCGCGAGCCCCAGGAAATTGTGTTCGAACTAATTTCTGAAAGCCCCGGAGGGGCGACATCGGATGACGGCGCACGGTGTGTCGCCCCTCCGGGGCTTTCCGCTTGAGAATCAACAATATCCCTGGGGCTCACGCCCCAGGCTATTCGATGCCGTCCCTCCGGGACTAAAAGGTGCGCACTTCTAATCGCCTCGATCAACACGCCCAAAAATCATGGAACAACCGCGCGACGTTGCCGTTTTGACCAAGGCGCTCAGCCAACGGCTGATCTCGTTCGATCAGTATAGCCTGATGCTGCGGGAGTTGTCGGAAGACCCACAAATCTCCGTGCATTCGCTGCTGCTCTCTCGCGGCAAGCTGTCGGAGGATCAGCTTGGCTCGCTGATTGAAGAAACCGCCGGTATGCGCATGGCGGTGACGCAGGAGGCCACCGCAGAAGATGACATAGGCGAAGGTGCGACGGAAGATACAGCCGATACGATCGAGGCCCCGGCAACGGCCCGCCGCTCGGCAACGCTCCGCTCGGCCGGCGCGACGACGCCATCGCAAGTGGCGCTGGGCGGATTGGCCACGCCCGATGCCGATTGGTCGAAGTTGATGCAAGTCGACAGCGAGCTGCGTTATCAGCTCAAGGCCGAAATCGCCCGCGGCGGGCTGGGGCGCATTTTGCAGGCCCGCGATCAACACCTGGGCCGCGACGTGGCGATTAAGGAGATGCTGCCCCAGCGAACACCATCGGCCAAACGGCTGCACCGGTTCCTGCTCGAAGCGCAAGTCACCGGCCAACTGGAACACCCCAGCATCGTGCCGATTTACGCCCTGGGAGTGAACCCCTCGGGCCAGCCGTTTTATTCGATGAAGCTGATCGGAGGGCGCACGCTGGCGGAGGTGATTAAGGAGTATCACGCACTGGAACCAAGGTCGGCCCGGGCGACAGAGATGCTGCACGAATTGCTCAGCGCGATGGTCGACATGTGTAACGCGATTGCCTTCGCCCACGATCGGGGCGTGCTGCATCGCGACATCAAACCACAGAACGTGATGATCGGCGATTTCGGCGAAACGCTCGTGGTCGATTGGGGGCTGGCCAAGCTATACCGCGAAAGCGAGACCAAGCAGCGTCACGACGAGGCGTCGGAGGATTTACGGAAAACGACGCAACTGTGGCAGCAACCGGCCGCCGAAAACGGAAACGACGAAGCGGACTTCGATGACAGCGAGACCAATGACGACGACCGGCATCAGACGGCTGCCGGGACGGTCATCGGAACGATTCCGTATATGTCGCCGGAGCAAGCCGCCGGAGCGGTCGAGACCCTCGACGCGCGCTGCGACATCTTCTCGCTCGGCGCGACGCTGTACGAAGTGCTCACCGGTCAGTTTGCGTATCAGGGACAGAAGAGCCAATTGCTGGAGCAGGCCCGGCTGTGCCGATTCGCGCCGCCGAGGAAAATTAAGCCGGAAATTCCCGCGGCGTTGGAAGCCGTTTGTCTGAAGGCGATGGCCGCCGAGCCGGACGATCGTTATCAGACGGCGAAAGAGTTGGGCGAGGAGATCAGCCGCTGGCAGTCGGGCCGGCCGGTCGATGCGTATCCCGAGCCGTGGCTCGATCGGGCCGAACGCTTTGTGCGCGAGCATCGCACGGCCTGTCTTTCCGCGGCGGCGGCCTTGTTGGCGTTGGTGCTGGTTGGCGGTGCGTGGCGATTGCATTCGTGGCAACGCATCGAATCGGTCGCTGCCGGGGCACGCGTTCTCGTTAGCGAAGGACAGCAGGCATTCAACGACGGCAATTTCGACGCTGCCGCCGAAAAATTCACCGAGGCGAAAGGACAGGCATCGGCCGAACCGTCGCTGGCGGATTTGCAGGCGGAGATTCAGACACGGATCGACGAGGCCCGGCAGCGTCTCGAAAAAACACGCGCCGCGGCCCTCGCGCGAGCGAAACTAAGGAACTTCGACCGGCTGCACGACGATGCGCTTTTTTACGGCATGCTGCTTGTGGGTTACGACGTTCGAAAGAGTATCGAGCGGGCGGAACAATCCGCAACCGACGCGCTCGCGCTGTTCGCGGTCCGCGCCGACTCCGACCGTCGGCCGCAATTGAGTGATTCGTTGTACAGCGAGGAGGAGCAGCGAAGAGTCATCAGGGCCTGCCGGCGGCTGCGCATGGTGTTGGCCGACGCAGCCGCGCAACCGCTCGACGCGGCGTCTGAAGAGGCTCGGCACGCAGCGGCCCTTCGCGCGCTGACGATCTTGGATCGAGTGGACGTTGATGTCGCCGGTGATGTCAATCGTGGCGTCGACGGGGATGATCGACCGCTCAAGGCGCTGCACTTGCGGCGAGCCCTCTACTTGAAACAAGCGGGCGATACGGCTGCCGCGTGGATCGAGCGGCAACGTGCCGAGACGATTCAGCCGGCTGACGCCTACGATTTTTTTATGGTCGGCGACTTTCATTATCGCAACCAGGATTACACCCTGGCGATCCGACAGTTTCAGCAGGCGCTGCGCAAATCGCCGGAACATTTTTGGGCGCAGTATTACCTTGGCGTCTGTCATCTGCGTCTGGAGCATTGGTCCGAGGCCATCGCCAGCTTCAACGCTTCGGTTCGACCGGGCGATCAGTTCGTCTACGTTTACATGCTGCGCGGGTTGGCCTACGGAGAAATGGGTGACCTCGAATCCGCCGAGGCCGATTTCGCCCAGGCGGCCCGGATCGATCCCAACGAGTATGGGCTGTACATCAATCGGGGCATCGTGCGGCTGCGACATCGTCAAATGAAAAAGGCCGCAGACGATTTTCGGATCGCCATCGACCAAGACGATCAGCAGCCGGCCGGTTATCTGAATCTTGCCGAAGCCTTGCGATTGCAGGGCAAGCTGTCCGATGCTCTTGTCGAGCTGGAACATTGCATCGAAGTCGCGCCGACGTATGCCCGGGCTTTTCACGCTAAGGCAATCATCCACGTTCAACAAAACAAGCTCGACGAATCGCTCGACGACTTAGACGACGCGATTCGCTGGGCTCCTTCCGGCAGCATGTTGGCGGCTCAGGTCCATGCGGATCGGGGAAAAGTGCTGCACCGCCAGAAACACTACGAACAGGCGCTCGACGAATATGATTTGGCGATTGAGGATCGCCCCGATTACCATCTGGCGTTGGTTCTCAAAGGCATCGACCTGATGGACATGGCCAAGCGACACGCCACGCAACAAAGAACGGAAGAGGCACAAAGGGATCGCCGCGCGGCCATTGAATGCTTCGATCGATTCTTGGAGCAAAGCCCGATCGTCAACCAGGCATATCAAGCCGCGGGCGCGAACAGTGTCCATACCGAGACCGACGCCGGGCAGGTGCTTCCGGAGACCATCTCCCCGACGCGGCTGCTGGCGATTGTCTATCGCGAGCGCGGCATGGCCCGTAATCTCGTGGGCGACGTGTCGCCGGCGATGGAGGATTTCGGCCGCGCGATGGAGTTGCTGTCGATTGCCAAGAGTCCGCCCACGGCCTTCGAGCGAGCCCGCTATCGCAGTCTTCGCATGCGTCGCGGTTGGGCCTACCTGCTGCGCGCCCGGCAGTTGGCATTGGCCGATTTTGAAGCCGCCATTAAGGAAGATCCCAACGACGCCGAGCCGTATACGGGCCGCGGCTACGTGTTGGTTAAGCTGGGCGATTATCAAAAAGCCACCCGAGACGCCGATAAGGCCGTCTCGCTCAAATTCAAGAACCCGGGTGTTTATTTCAATGCCGCGGGCATCTACGCCCAGGCAATTCCTCTGGTGTTGGACGACAAAACGGCCGACGACCGTGAGCAATTGGCCAAGACCTACCGCGCGCGTGCCATCCGGCTCTTGCGGAGTTGTCTGGTGATGTCGCCGCAGAAGCGAAGATTCTATCTGCAACAAATCGGGCAGGACGACGCCCTCGGTCCAATCCGCTCCGACCCGGCGTTGGGTCGCCTGATTGACGAATTCACCAAGCAAGCATCGTTCGAGAAATAAGCGTCTCACGAAACGACACTCGGCGAGCGGAGGCCGTTCGGCCGCCGGTAATTCCTCGCGGGGCGTCAAGCTCTTCGCGTGTGGTCGTATCACCCCCGAGGCTGCCGCGTAGCGGCAGCCTCCTGCAAAAGTCTTTCATAAAAAACAAACACCACATACTATTTTGATGAAAGGAAGATGAAAGACGTAAGTCGTCGTCTTTCTTTCATCAAAAAGCCGTAAGAAAATGATGAAATGAAACGCTTCGGTGTGTCCGCTAAAAGTCACCTTTGACCTCGGTATGTAGATTCTAGCCGACAACATAAAATTATTTTCACAACCCAGCCTCTCTTGACAAGAAATCAAAAGGGGAGAAAATCAAGGAGTCATCCGCACCCCATCAATTATGTACATAAAGGTACTTAAATAGGATAAATCCTATTACCTACCTTAAGTATATAAAGTGTGTGGTGTTTGTTTTTTATGAAAGACTTTTGCAGGAGCTAACGCTCGGGGCTCGCCAGGCAAGAGCGCGACGCTGATTCCTCGAACCGTTCTTGCTGCTTCGCCGGCCAACGCATAAGCGACGGCTGATTTGATGGCCCGCGATTTCTTCTCGCCACAACCGCGATTCTCCCGTTTTTTCCTTTCAAACGCTGGTTTTAGGCGGTATGCTCTTGGTCACGCATCGGGCAGTTCGGGTGACGTCGAGAGGGATCGCCGCAGCGACGCACTTTACCAGTCTTGACACCGTGGCCCCTCAAATTGCACAAAACCCTAGGCAACGGCACGGCGATCGCTTATAAACTACCGCTGGTTGTGTGTTTCGCGGCGCGTCGTCCCACCTTTGCGCCGCGGTCGAGGTGGTCGACGGAAGATGCGTCGACCCGCGGCGCACAACGCTTGCCACCGGAACAGAGGCAATGGTCGTAAGTGCTGGATGTGCTGCGCGCTCGTGCGCGGTTCACATGCGGATCGTCGTTGCCTATGGTTCGCGCCGAACCGTTTGAATCACGTCGATCCCTTTCACTCCCACAGGCACGATGCTCTCCATTTTCCGCCGCTACGGACAACGGTCGCACGGTCATCGATCATCGGCCGCCGGCGCTTCGCGACGCACGGCGTTTGGCCGCCATGTCGTCGAACCGCTGGAGCAGCGTTTGCTGCTGAGCGTGACCGCCGGCGACGACCTGCCGGAGGCGGATGTCGTCGAAGCCGCGCCGGCCGCCGGCGCGGACGACCACGGCAACAACGCGGTCGCGGCCACATTCGTCGCAACCAACAGCGTTACGGCGGGCGATCTCGAAGAGGCGGGTGACGTCGACTGGTTCAGCTTTTCGGCGAAACGCGGAGACACGTTTGATTTTGAAGTTGACCTCGGTACGCTCGACGATTCGTTTCTGCGTTTGTTCGACGACGACGATGATGAACTCGAATCGAATAACGACGCCCCGGGGCTGGACAACGCTTCGCGCATCGCCGACTGGATCGTGCCGAACAATGGCCAGTTCTTTATCGAGGTCAGCGGATTCCTAGATTCTTTCGGCAGTTACGACTTGCTGATCGACGTCATACCCGAGGATCACGGCAACAACCCGGCCAGTGCCACGGCCGTGTCGGTCGGCAGCGCCATCAATGGCGCGATCGAGACCAACGGCGACGTCGACTGGTTCAGCTTTCCGGCAACGCAGGGTCAGGTGCTCATTCTGCAAACGACCAGCAGCAGTGCCGAATTACGTTTGATCGATCGGAACGCGACGACACAGCTCCGCGCGGACGACGACGGAGGGCCGGGAAGCCCTACGCGGATTGAATGGGAAGTGCCCGTCACCGGCACGTACTTTCTGGAGGTCAGCGGCGCCGGCGGTTATGCTCTTTCTGTCGATGAGGTGATCGACGATCACGGCGACTCGGCCGCAGGGGCCACCCATGTCACGGTCGATAGCGTCACGCCGGGCATCATCGAAATTGGACAAGACGTCGACTGGTTTTCCTTTCAGGCGGTGCAAAACCAGCTTTATCTTATTCGCACCGAGCTCGATTCGCTCGACGGTTCTCGACTTCGGTTGATCGACGGAAACGGGAGCACCGTCGAGGTGGACGGCAGTTTCGGCGGGGCGTCGCGGATCGTTTGGGCGGCGCCGCAAAGCCAGCGGTATTTTCTCGAAGTGTCGAGCTTCGACGCCGGACGGTTCGGTGGCTATAGCTTGTCGCTGGCCGCGGTCACCGACGATCACGGCGATGACGCAGACGGTGCCACAGCGGTCGCGGTGGACAGTTTCACGCCGGGAAACATCAATTTTGACGGCGATGTCGACTGGTTCAGCTTTTCAGCGAGTCGTGGAGATTCGTTCGATTTTGAGGTCAGCCTGGGAGCGGTTGACGATTCGTTTCTGCGCCTGATCGACGTCGACGGCGAGACGGAACTGGAAGAAGATGACGATGGCGGGTTGAATTTCGCCTCCCGCATCGCCGATTGGACCGCGCCGAGCGACGGCCAGTATTTTCTGGAAGTCAGCGGATTCGGAGATACCTTCAGCTATGACCTAACCATCGACGTAACGCCTGAGGACCACGGCAACGATTCCGCCAGCGCCACACCGGTGTCTGTCGGCAGCCTCACCGGCGGAGTGATCGAAGTGGACGGCGACGTCGATTGGTTCCGCTTTTCGGCGCAGCAGGGCCAGGTGTTTATCCTCCAGACGACGACCAGCGGCGCCCGGCTGCGTCTGATCGATCGCAACGGGACGACGCATCTCCGCGCCGATGACGACGGCGGGGCGGGCAGCCCGGTGCGAATTGAGTGGGAAGCGCCGACCGCCGGCACCTACTTTTTGGAAGTCAGTGGCTTCGGCAGTTATGGAGTATTGGTCGAGCAGGTGATCGACGATCACGGCAACACCAGCGCCGAGGCGACCGCGATTGTTGGCGATACCCTCACGCCGGGTATTATCGAAATCGGACAAGACGTCGATTGGTTTTCCTTTCAGGCAGTGAAGGATCAAATCTACGTCATGCGCACGCAGCTCGATTCGCTTGGCGGTTCGCTGCTGCGGCTGATCGACCCCAACGGAAGCACGCCCATCGAGACCGACGGCGCATCGGGCGGGGCATCACGAATCATTTGGGCGGCGCCGGCCAGCGGTCGGTATTTTCTCGAAGTGTCGAGCTTCGACGCCGGACGGTTTGGCAGTTACCGTCTGTCTCTGGCCGCGGTGACCGACGATCATGGAGATAACGCAGACGGCGCCACGGCGGTGGCGGTCGACAGTTTCGCGCTGGGGAATATCGATTTTGGCGGCGACGTCGACTGGTTCAGCTTTCAGACGGTCGCTCTGGCGATTTATGAGTTGACCACGACGCTCGATTCGCTCGGCGATTCCGTGTTGAGTTTGATCGACCCCGACGGGGAGGACGAACTCGAAACGGAAGATGTCGAGGGCGCCTCGCGTATCGTGTGGATCGCGCCCACGGCCGACACCTACTATCTCGAAGTGAGCGCCTTTGCCGAAGAAGTCGGCGACTACCGGCTCGACGTAACGCTCGTTGAAGACGATCACGGCAATCGCGCCTCGAACGCGACGTCGCTCACCCTGGGCGCTCCAACGGCGGGAGAGATCGAAATCGACGGCGACAGCGACTGGTTTAGTTTCTCTGCCCAAGATGGCGAAGTGTATGTCCTGCGGTCCGTGCCCGATTCCCTGGACGGTTCCTTCTTGCGGTTGATTTCTCCCAGCGGCAACGAATCGAGAGTGCTTGCCTCGGACAGCGGTAGCGGCCTCGGCGGATCGTCGCGAATCGAATGGACCGCTCCGGCCACCGACACTTATTTTCTCATCGTCACGGGTTTCGGCGAAGATACGGGCACTTACACGGTCGAGGCGAGCCTCGTCGTCGACGACCACGGCAGCGACGCCCAGAGCGCGACGCCCGTCGACATCGGCGCCGTGACGGCCGGCGAAATCGAAGTTCGAGGTGACCTCGATTGGTTCCGATTTTCGACGCAGACGGGCAGAGATTACCTCATTGAAGTCGATCCCGACACGCTTCCACAGGTCAGGCTGAGTCTGTTCGGCGCCGGCGGTGCGCCGCTGATAGAACAGCGCACCGGTTTCCCCGGAGAAACGACAAGAGTCGCCTTTCGAGCCGGCGGCGACGGCGAGCGTTTCATTCGCGTCGGAGACGGGGTGACCAACGGCATCGGCACCTATGACGTTACGGTGGTTCAGATTGTCGACGACCATGGAGATACGTTTGGTGCTTCGACTCGCATCGAAGTTGAAGACCCTCCGACCGATGGCGTGCTCGGCAGCGGCGCCGACGTCGACTGGTTCCGCTTCCAGGCTGAGGGTGGCAAGGAATACATTCTGGAAACGACGCTGCTGGAGTTGGACGGTGCCCGCCTGCGGCTGTTCGACACCGATGGGACAACCCTGCTGGAAACCAATCAGGATTCGGGCCGAATCATCTGGATGGCTCCGCCGCTCGGCGGCAGATTTTTTGCCGAAGTCAGCGCCGAGTTCGACTCCGATTTCGGCAGTTACCAGTTTGACATCCGGCTCGAAGAGGACGATCACGGCGACAACGACCTGACCGCCACCCCGGTCGAATCGCGAAGCTCCACCGCCGGCGAGATTACCACGGGCGACGTCGATTGGTTCAGTTTCCAGGCCGATCAGGGCAGCCAATTCGATTTCGAGGTTCGCCTCGGAACGCTTCCCGATTCGGTCCTGCGATTGATCGACGACGACGGCGATGAACTGGAATTCAGTGACGACGCGCCAGGATTGGGCACTGCTTCCCGGATTGCCGGTTGGATCGCGCCGACCACCGGCACGTTCTTTCTCGAGGTCAGCGGCTTTGATCAATTTTTCGACACCGGGTCGTACTTTCTGGACGTCATCGACAAGAGTGAACCGACTCTGGTCGGTGATCTGACCGGCAATGGATTCGTCGACTTCGAAGATCTGACCGTGCTGCTGGCCAACTGGAATCAGGCAGCGACGGCCGAACAGGGTAACCTCACTGACCCAGACGGCAGCCTGGTGGACTTTGAGGATCTGACCGTGTTGCTGGCGGCTTGGACCGGTCCTGGTCCCGCTGGCGCGCCGGCCGCTGGACAATGGGCTGCTGCCTTGGCTAGTGCGACAACGTCAGCGCCGACACCGGAGCTCGCCGACGCGGTGCTGCCGGAAATTACGTCGACTTCGTTACGCCGCGGGCATGTCGCACGGCGCATCGGCCGGGTGGACGCCCCGTTGCGACGATTGCAAGCAGTCGCGGTTGACCAGGCGATCCAGGAATTGACGGCCGAGTCGCGCTTCCGGTCGATTGCCCGTCGTCGAAGGCTGTAGGAGGAGACTCCTGTCGCCGATTCCCGCGTGATACGTCTATTCAAATGGTACTCGCATGCGAACTTTCGCGGTATCGGCACTTATGTCCGCCTTGGTGATGTTGATCGTCGGCGCACATTCCGCCATGGCGGCAGAACCGGTCAAGAAGAGCGCAAAGCAGGCGCAAATCGCCGTGGGCAGCGAACTGTTTTCGCGCGAGTGGATTCCCAACGACCCGCGCAGCCACAGCGGAGCCACCTCAACCTGCAAATCGCGCCGACACCGTTTGGCCAGACGGCACAAGCGGTCATCGCAACTCAGCAGCACGTCGACCTTCGACCGTAATGTTGCTTGCCAAATCGGGCAGCGCGCGCTGGCGGAATAAACGCAATTGCCGCTCGAGCGATTCGGTGTTCTCGCCTTCGAGCACCTTCAGCAGCAGCGACAGTTTTGTGACTTCTACGGCCTGCGGGTCGACGTCGACGCCGTAGATGTGATCCAGCAGAATCCGCTTGCGCTCGGCGGCGGTCAACCGCCACTGGTTTTGGCGCGAGCGGTAGACACTTGGACGGCTTCCACGTTGTCTTGGTGCGCGCGGCGAGTTCGTGCGGCGACTTGCCTTCGATGAATCGGTAGCGGGTTCCATCCCCGCCAGCAGTTCCCCAGCCCGCCGCTCACACCAGCGGGGCGTAAAACTCACACCCGGTCAATCGCCGGCTCCACTGCCAAAATTACCAGCGTATCATCTGCCGAGGTGTAGCTCTCGGCTTCGTCCAGCGACAGCCCTTGATGGAGGATCTCGCCCAGCACGCCGTCGGTTTTGCGGGCTACGGCGAAGTGGCTGGCTTTCGTTCGCATGATGGATTATCCCCTTGCCTGAAACTGCCCGCCGGCGAATCGTACCGGCCGAGCATGAAAAAGAAACTTCAGCGGTCCCTCGAACTAGACACGCGGACCCAGCGCAAGAACTGCGGTTGTCGATTCGCGCGATGCAAACGAAAATGGCAGATAGCCATGATGCAGCCCTGCTGGTTAGGGTCGCTTGTGGTTAGGGCCGCGACGGGTGTTTCAACCACCCTCGCGGCTCGCTTTGATTGTAGCGGATTTGGGCGTGGGGCGTCAAATGTTGGCGTTTGCGGCGCTGCCTGCCGGAATTTGCTTGAATCTGGCTGCCGGGGTGGTTACGATGCTGGTGTTGAGCAGTAACCCTGTTCAACTTGACCTCCGCTCTTGCACTAGAAAAGAACACGATAATTGAATACCACAACTCTTACATCCTTATCGGCCACGCTAGTGCTGGCGTTCTGCTGTGGTTCTTCGGCCCATGCCGACACATTTGGCAGCGGCGCAAACACGTTTGATATTGACTTCGTCACAGTCGGCGACCCGGGCAACGCCGTCGATATGACCAACGCTCGAAACCCCGCCGGCAAAGTCGACTACACGTATCGGATGGGCACCTACGAAATCTCCGAGGACATGATCGACAAGGCCAACGCACACGGCAGCCTGAGCGTCACGCATAACAATCTCGGTGCCAACAAACCGGCGACTCGGATCAGTTGGTTCGAGGCGGCCCAGTTCGTCAACTGGCTCAATACCGATAGCGGCAGCACGCCTGCTTACAAGTTTAACGGTAGCACTTTTGAACTCTGGACGCCGGGCGACGAGGGTTACAACCCGAACAACTTTTATCGCAACAATCAGGCCAAGTATTTCCTCCCGAGTTACGATGAGTGGCACAAGGCAGCTTACTATGACGCAACCAGAGGTCTCTACTACGACTACCCCACAGGCAGCGACAGCGTACCTGACGGGATTGATTTCGCGGGCGATACGACGTTCGATGCCGTGTTTCCAGATGGGGGTTTCAACCCAGTCCCTAACGATATCACGGACGTGGGTGTATTGAGCCCATACGGCACTGCCGGCCAGGGCGGCAGTGTTTTTGAATGGGAAGAGACAGCGACTGATCGGTTGAACGACTCGGTTTCGTCTTATCGCGTCCGTCGCGGTGGCTACTGGAGTTCAGGCAACGGCTCTGTACCCTTAAGATCGTCGAGCTGGAGCGGCACCATCCCGTCCGCCGAGCGCTTTGAATCTGGTTTTCGCGTTGCAAGTATCCCTGAGCCATCGTTGCCCAGCGACCTGACCAACAACGGATTCGTCGACTTCGAAGACCTAACCATCCTGCTCGCCAACTGGAACAAGGAAGTAACAGCGGCCGAAGGCAATCTCGTCAACGCCGACACCACGCCGGTCAACTTCGACGACCTGACCGTGCTGCTTGCCGATTGGACCGGACCCGGACCGGCTGGTTCACCGGAAGCTGCGTTGGGCGCCGAGGCCGTGCCGGAGCCAT
>JADFKK010000027.1 GCA_022564995.1 Planctomycetota bacterium
CGGTCAGCGCCTTTTCAATCGTCTGCATCGCTCGGGTGGGAACGATGGTCATGCCTTCGCCCCCGGAGTGCCCGCCGACGGACATGGCCGGGCCTTCCATCTTGGCCAATCGCCGTCCGTCGGTCGCAATGGCACTGATTTTGTTTTCATCAAATTCCAGCTTGATGCCGCCCAACGCATAGCGGCTGCTTTCGCTGTCGGTCGAAAAGATCGTGCGGCGAATCATCTCGCGAAACAGCCGTGCCGGCACTTCGTGGAATTTTTCTTCGGTGAACTCGGCGACCGCCGGAAACTCATCGGGGTTTTGAGCCGGCAGCTTGAATTCGCTGCTGCTACCTCGCACGACGATGCCTTGTTCGTCGGTTTCCAGCAACAGCTTCTCGTCTGAGCTTTCCTGCAGAATCTGTCCGAATCGAACTTTCGGCAAGACCGCTTTTCCCGCGGCCTCGATATCTACTTGCGACACCTCGATGCGAATGCCGACTTCGAGATCGGTCGCCAACAACGTGACCACCGAATCGGTGACTTCAATTTTGACGTTTTGTAAAATCTCTTTCGGACTGCGAGCCGGCGCGACCGAAGCGGCCGTTTGAAACGCGGCGAGAAGCTGCTCTCGATTGCAAGAAATCTTCATCGTGGTTTACCTTTACTGAACGACCAAGAAAAGCGGATTGTTTCGGTGTTTGTCTTGTTTAACTCTATCTATATATAGAGTAGCAGTAGTAATACGCCCGCAAATTATGTTCACCAATGGGCCGGCTTCTCACGGATACTCGACGTGCGACGAGTGGAATGATGTTCGGACGATGGTGGATTACCGGTCGACATATGGTTAGCAAAATGTTATCGGGTGAGTGTAACTGGGCAGTTCGTTTTTAGCGACGAATGAGGCAGTAGTTGACGGCGATATTCAGCAACATTCAAAGACGGAGAACGAACAAGTATTCAACAGTGTTTAGCAAGGGCGTCTAACAACGGCGTTTCTTTGGGCGATTCTTCCGGGGTGTCGACTTGGCGAGCGTCGTCGTCAATTCTTCGACCGCCTGACGCACCGATCCGTCGGTTTCTGCGAGGCGAGCTATTTTACGGCAATGGTGCAAGACCGTGGTATGGTCTCGGCGTCCAAAATAGTCGCCGACCTGCTGCAAGCTACGGTCAGTCAGGCGACGAGACAAGTACATGGCGACGCCGCGGGCCGTGACGATGGCACGCATCCGCCGGGGCCCGCGAAGATCGGCCACTTTGAGCGAAAAACGTCGGGCGGTAGCCGCGGCGATGGCTTGTAGCGTCGGTGGCTGCTTTTTCGCGGTTCGACTGAGATGCTTCTGACAGCGAGCGGAATCGATAATTTCGTCGGCGGGGCTAGCGGCGCGCACGGCCAGCAACGCTCCGGATAATGTCGCGGCTGTACCATCAATCCGCTTTGCCAGCAGCTCGGCGGCAGCCGGCGATAGGTTGATCTCTAGCTTCCGCGCCAGCCAGTGCAAAATGGCCCGGCGAGTTTCCGTACCCGGCTTAACAAGCGGAACGATCAGCCCGCCGCGAAGCCGGCTTCGCAGGCTCGGCAACAGTTTCGGCATCTGCGCCGGATCGTCCGCCGAAGCAATCAGAACTTGCCCGCCCAAACCGATGACCGCGTCGAGCGAGCGAACCAGTTCTGCCTGAACCAGCGGCTTGTTGGTGAGTTGGCCCAGATCATCCAACACGAATAAATCAGCGTGATGGTTTTTTCGTCGGACCTCATCCAGCGATTGAGTATCGATGGCGTCGGCATATTGGCGGGCAAACTCCGCGCCCGATTGATGAATCACGCGACTTCGCTTGTAGACCTGCTTCCATCGATGCAGCAGCGCCCGCAACAACAGGGTTTTTCCAATCCCGCTTGGCCCACATAGGACCAGCGGATTGAACGAGCAGTCTGGCTTACGAAAAACCGAATGCACCGCAACGGCTGCCAGCCGATTTTCATCGCCGGCCCAGAACGTCGGAGCGGAGGCGTCCGACGTTGAGCGACCCAACGGATCGCCCGGGCGTCGATCAAGATCGCTCAGAGGAATCGTAAAGATGCCGTCCACCACGCGAGGCTCCATCCTTTCTTGTCGTCGTATGTAAGCGGCAAGGCGCTAGCCGCCGGTAAATCTATGTTACGTCTTCCCGCACAAAACCCGCGGCTAGCGCCTTGCGGCTCATCCACGCTGCGGCCAAAGTGAGCGGCACGGCGCTAGCCGCCGGTGAGTATAGCGATAAACTTCCTTACCGAGGGCCGGCGCCCACTCGCTCACGCTTCGGCGCAACAACAGCCTGGATTATAGCGATTTTTCCGGCGATTAACGAGGTGCCGAGGCCCTTTTCGAGGCTTTATTTCCCGGCCGCAAGCCATTGCAAATACGGCAAACCTGCTCGGCGGCCGAATCGACTTCCAGGGCCGTTGTGCCAGCCCCCAAACTGAACCGCAGGGCACTATTCAAAAGGCCCTTTTCCAGGCCCATGGCCACCAGCGTCGGCGATGGATCGGTCGATCCGCTGGCACAAGCAGAGCCGGTCGAGCAGGCCACCCCCGCCTGGTCGAGGGCGATTAGCAACATCTGGCGATCCAGGCCGGAGAAAGAGACGCAAGTGGTGTGCGGCAGCCGGTTGACTTGCTCGCCGTGGATCACGATGTCTGGAATCCGACTCTTTAGCCGGCTCTCGAAATCGTCCCTAAGCTGGGTCATCCTTGCCGGCCGCTGATCCAATTCTTGCCGCCAAAGCGAGAAAGCTTCGCGCATGCCGACAACGAGCACGACCGATTCGGTGCCGGGTCGTAGACCCAACTGTTGATGTCCGCCGTGTAGCAGCGGCCGTAACGGCACATCGCCACGAACGACCAGCGCCCCGATGCCGACGGGCCCGTGCAGCTTGTGAGCCGAGATCGTCATCGCTTGCACGCCCAAATGGCGAAAATCGACCGGCAGCTTGCCGACCACCTGAACCGCATCGGTGTGGATCGCAACGTCTTTGGCCCGGCAGACAGCGACCATCTCGGCAACCGGCTGCAACACACCCGTTTCGTTGTTGGCGAGCATCACGCTTACCAGCCGGGTGTCGGTCGAGATCATGGTGTCCAGCCGGCCGACATTGACGACGCCATCTCGGTTGACCGGCAATAGATCGACCTGCCAGCCGCGGCGCTTGAGCTCGGCGGCCGGCTCGACGACGCTCGGATGTTCGATGGTGGAGATGACAATTTGGCCCGGAACCTCGCCCGCCATGCCGAGAATCGCCAGATTGTTGGCCTCGGTGCCGCCGCTCGTGAAGATCATCCGGTCGGCCTGCGGCCCGGCGAGCCGCGCTCCCATCATCTCGGCAATCTCGCCCCGAGCATTTTCGAGCAGCCGACGGGCATGACGCCCGGCCGAGTGCAAGCTGGCCGGATTGCCCGGGGCCTCGCCGCAAACACGGTCCATCGCCCGGGCCACCTCCGGCAGCATCGGAGCCGTCGCGTTGTGATCGAGATAGATAGGTTTCATAGGGCGGCACTTGGCGAGCGGCGGCCGTTAGGCCGCTGGTGATTCAGCGATCATTATAGGGTGCTGGCGATGACGGCAGAGGGAGGGAAGGGGAGGGGGAGGCAGAGAAGGAGAGACGGAGGGAGGGAGAGACGGAGGGAGGGAGGGAAAGGCGGAAGCCACCGTTGATCCCCTTCTCTCCGTCCCCCCGTCCCTCTTTCTCTCTGCCCCCAGGCCAGCCCATGCGCCCCCGGCCTGCCGTTTCGCCGCCCCGCCTGATCTGATATGCTCTCGGCCCCAAAAAGGAGCCCCTGCCATGCGCCGTATCGCGTTCCTGTTAATCCTGTTCGTTCTGCCTCTCGTCGGAGGGTGCGCCGCGCACCCGGAGCCTCAATTCGGTCTCGCGCCTCAGCATGGCGACATTGATGTGCCTTCGTTGAGGACCTCACGAATCAAGATTCCACAAGATAGGTCCTTGTACATTCTTGGGCCAGAAATGGAGCTTCACAAAACAACCGTTCCAGCAGAGAATGTTGCGGATGGTTGGCAAAACTACCAGAATTGGGGTCAACCAATTGCCTCTACAATCGATACGCACTGTCACCCAACCCCCGAAACCCAACCATCCGCCGACGTATTCTGAGCAACACACTATTAGGACACTACCTCCGTCCGACCCGCCTTGCAGCCGGCCGCCAAACGGTTAGAATGCGGGCTTTCCCGCAGTATTGGTTCGACAGGTCACGGCAACATGGCGTTCAAACGCAAGAAATTCGGTCCTCCCCGCCGCAAGGCGAAGTCGAAGATCCGCGCTCCCAAGAAGGATCCGCTGTACGTTGATGGCGTGCGGCCGCGGCCGCTGTACGTCGACTATAAGGATCTCGAACTGCTCAGCAAGCTGATCAATCGCTACGGCAAGATGGTCGCCCGCCGCAAGAGCGGCTGCAGCGCCGCCAGCCAGCACGCCGTGAGTCAGGCGATCAAGCGGGCTCGTTTCATGGCCCTGATGTCGTACACGAGCGACCGTTAAGAGCCGCTGGCGCTTTTATTGGGGTTTTGGTAGAACTTCGTTCCGCCGGGAAACTCTCTTCTCGGTGGTTTCTTTTGCGCCGCCGCTAAAGCTTCGCACGAATTGGGCAGCAAAGCCGCAATCGCGTTTCAAGCGGCAATATCGCTTGTATCCCGATGACCATCCCAGCCGACATAACTGATAGCTGACCAGCGGGAATTCGCGTCCAACGGCGGCACGCTGAAGGATGAAGAAAGATATTCGCACTAAATGCTGGAATCGGCTCAACTACTGCAATAGATCCAACCGATACACGGGGACGATTTCCGGGTGCTCCCCATCCGTCGGCGATAGGCTTCCATGGTGGTCAAATGGATACGATAAAACTAACCTGCACGACGCTCGCCATGGGGCTCTTCATTTCCTCGGGATGCCGCGTCGGCGGCGAGGCTTTTAACGCTGGGTTGGCCGATGGTGGTTGCGCGGTGAATTCCGCACCCGCGGAAGATCCGTCGGCCGCGGAACTTGCCGAGTCGTTCGCCCGGCGGAGTGGGCCGACCAGCCCAAGAGACACGTTATCGACACGTCAAACGCACGGAGTGCGTCGATCTGGTGGAGTGGGACGTCTGCCCAAGACCACCGTTTCGCAAGTTCGGTTCGCGGCAGCTCCGGCAAAAGCCGGCCTGACGCTTTCGGAATTGGAAGACATCGCACTGGGTAACAATCCAGCCATGGCGATTGCCGCCGCCAGATTGGACGCGGCCCACGGCAAATGGCTGCAAGTCGGCCTGCCCCCCAACCCCATCATTGGTTATTCCGGCGACGAGATGGGTGACCAAGGCACTTCCGGGCAGCAAGGAGGATTCATCGGCCAAACATTCGTCAGGGGTGCAAAACTCCAACTTAATCGCGCCGTCGTCGATCAGGAAATCATCATCGCCCAGCAGATTCTGATAACGCAACAATTCCGCGTGCTGACGGACGTGCGAAGCGCCTTTTACGATGTGCTGGTTGCCCAGCGCCGGATGGTTACGGCCCGGGAATTGGTGACGATTACGCAGCAGGCCGTGAAGGCTTCCGAGGATCTTTTCAAAGCCAAGGAAGTGAGTCAGTCCATCGTGCTGCAAGCCCGTGTGGAATCCGACCGGTTGAAAATTTTGCTGCGAAACGCTCAAAACCAACACTCCGCCGCCTGGCGACGGCTGTCGACCGTGGCGGGCAATCCCGATATGCAGCCTCGGCCGCTGGCGGGCAAGCTCGATGGCGCGATGCCGAAGCTGGCTTGGGACGATGCGCTGCGGCGGCTGCTCAGCGAAAGCCCGGAAATGGCTGTCGCGGCAGCGCAGGTCGAGCGCGCCCGTCGGGCAGTCGATCGGGCTCATGCCGAAGTGATTCCCGATCTGTTTGTACAAGTCGGTGTGCAGCAAGATAGCAGCACCGGCGACACGATTACGGGAGTTGAGGTGGGCCTTCCTCTGCCCATTTGGAATCGCAATCAGGGCGGCATCCAGCAGGCAGAAGCAAAGCTTACCGCGGCCGAGCGAAACGTAGACCGCGTGCGTTTGAACTTGGAAAGCCGCTTGGCCGCCGTTTTTCAGGATTACTCGAATGCCCTCTACCAGGTCGACCAATACTCCAACCAGATCCTACCCAACGCGGATAAGGCAAGGCAGTTGGTCGCGAGAGGATACCAAGGCGGCGAGGTCGGTTTTCTGACCTTATTGACCGCGCAGCGAACCTATTTTCAGACGCGCCTGTCGTACATCGAATCGCTCCGCGAGATGTGGATTCGGGCCACCGAAATCGAAGGGTTGCTGCTCAAGGGAAGCTTGCAGGAGAGTCAATAGGTTGGATAAAAGGGGGGACTGGGGACTCGGGACTCGGAAACCGGGGAAAGCTGGTTTTCGACTTCCCAACCGCTAATTGCTAACCCCCAGTCCCCAGTCCCCAACCCCCAGTCCCCAACCCCCAGTCCCCAACCGCCAATTCCCAGCCGGCATGTCTCGTCGAATTCGCGGCATGTGCGTAGTCGCATTGATCGCTACTGTCGTGAAATTGATGTCGATTTCGGAAAACCGCTCGGGCGATGGTTTGTCTTGACCGGGGGATTTGTCGCCGTATAATGAACAAATAACGGAGCTTATGTGGACGGTGGCGTTTTATTCGCCGATCCTGTTCATAGAGTGGTACAATAGTTGCGGCTACCTATCTTCATTCAGCCGTCGAATCGATGGGCTCGACAGCAGAGACATGGCTCGAATCGAGTAACGACGGCACGACGTGACATGAAACAATTTTTCACCATTTTCGTCGTTGTGCAAGTTCTTGCGCACTCCGCGCTGGGGTGCTGCCTGCACCATGAACATGCCTCCGCCGAGCCTCGCGGTGACGCGCCCTCGACCAGCGCGCAGGCCTGTGGTGGCCGTTTGAATTGTGCTGGTGCAATCCATCACGCGGACCAACAGCAAGAAGGTCAACGCGAAGGGGAAGAATCGCACTCGCCTTGTGGTGGCCTGCTCCAGTGCGAGGGTGAATCGTGCCAGGCGATTCTCTCCGATTCGATCTCAGATGCACGGCCGTCTGACAGCCAGGTCGGTCTCTGGCAGAGCGTGCGACCGATGCCGGCGGAGTTGAAGCTTTCAGGCGCCGCCAAGGTCGCGTTGCATCGACCCCTCGACGAAGCCTGTGGGGAAGTTCGCGCGCATCTTTTCTTTCAAATCCTGCTGATTTGATTCTTCTAACGCTTCCGTTTCGGCCACCCGTCTAGAGTCTTGCCGACGCTTAGATTTGGGATGAGCCGGGCGGCGCTAGCCCCCGGTTGGCGCGACGACGACCGGGGACTAGCAGCCTGTTGAAAAAGTGGACGGAGGGGGTCAGGTCCAAGTTTTCGGTCGACGTCTTGCGGAAAAAAACGTCCTCTCGCCGAAAATTGGACCAGACCCCGACTTCTTCAACAGGCTGCCAGCGCCGCGCGGCTGATCGGCCGGTGGCCTCTTCAAGCGTTTCAGCGTTTTGGTTCATTGTAATCGAGTCATCTATTTTCCGCCGGGAGAGTGTCATGGAACTCGCATTTTCTAGACTTAACAAACGCATAGTCAGCAGCCTCGCCGGCATTACGGTCGTCGTTGGATTAGGTGTCGCAGCATTCGTGACACGTGATCGTTGGCTGCCCTGGCTGCATTCGGATACAACGACTGCCAAAGCCGAGGAGCAGCAAACGCCCGTCGAGGACGCCAAGGTGCTTAAACTCAGCCCTCAGGCCCGCAAAAACTTGCGCTTAGTCTCCAAGCCCGTGTCGCTGCGATCTTACTGGCGAACCGTCCAGGTGCCGGGAGTTGTCGCCGAGCGACCGGGCTTGTCGGATCGCGGCATCACCTCGCCGGCGGTCGGCGTCGTGAGCCGAGTTCATGCCTTTGCGGGCGACACCGTCAGGCCGGGCGATATGCTGTTCACGCTGCGGTTGTTCAGCGAATACCTACAAAACACGCAGTCCGAATTGTTCAAGGCCACGGGCGAAACGCAACTGATCAAAGAAGAACGCGCCCGGCTGGCGGGGCTCGCACGCAACGGGTCGATCGCCGGGAGCCGCATCATTGAGCTCGATCAGCGGATTCGCCGACAAGAAGGCCTGATCCAAGCCTACCGGCAGGATCTGCTGACACGCGGGCTGGCTGTTGCGCAAATAAAGCAAATCACCGAAGGCAAGTTTGTCTCAACGATCGAAGTCTTCGCGCCGCCGCACGTGAGCGAGATCCGTGGGCAACAAAAACTCCAGCCGGTCGCCTTCGTCGACGGCCAGCGCGGCAAAGGGCTCATTTACGAAGTGCAGGAATTGAAGGTGGAGCTTGGCCAACAGGTGCAGGCGGGGCAGTTGCTCTCGGTGTTGTCGAATCATCGGTTGCTCTACATCGAAGGGCACGCGTTCAAACAGGAAGCGCCGATGCTCGAAAACGCGGCGCGCAGCGCCTGGCCGATCGAGGTCGAATTCGCCGAGGATGACGGTCGGTACTGGCCGGAACTGAAGCAGACATTTCAGATTCGCCACCTGGCTAACACGATAGACTCCGCCAGCCGCACGTTCGATTTCTTCATTCCGCTGACGAATCAGTCGCGGGCTTACGAGAGAGACGGACAAACATTTGTCGTCTGGCGATTTCGACCAGGACAGCGAGTGCGGCTGCACGTGCCGGTTGAGCAGTTTGAGAACGTGATCGTGCTCCCGGCCGCAGCGCTCGTTCGTGAAGGCCCGGAAGCCTATGTGTTCAGCCACAACGGTGACCTATTCAATCGCATTGCTGTCCACGTGCTGCACGAAGATCGGTTGAACGTGGTGCTGGCCAGCGATGGCAGCGTTGCTCCAGGGGTCTATTTAGCGCAAGGCTCCGCGGCCTCCCTCAACCGCGTGCTCAAAGCGCAAGCCGCCAGCGGCATGCGCGCCGATGTTCACGTCCATGCCGACGGCACAACCCACGCTCCTCACAGATGATTTTTGATTGATGATTGACGATTTGGGAGCCGAAAGTCCACCCGTATAATCACCAATCGAAAATCACAAATCGTAAATCAAAAATGCTCCGGTAGGTGAAGCGATGGATGAGCGGGAATTGAAGCAACGAACGAAGCAATTTGCGTTGCGTGTTATGAAGTTGGTGGGAGCGCTGCCGCAGGGTTCGGTTGCAAGGACGATCGGAAATCAACTCGTGCGGAGTAGTACGTCGGTCGGAGCGAATTATCGGGCTGCGTGTCGCGGACGATCGAAAGCGGAGTTCGTCGCAAAGTTGGGAATCGTCGTCGAAGAGGCTGACGAAAGTGCCTACTGGCTCGAACTGATCATCGAAGGGCAGCTATTGCCCGCGAATCTCATCGAGCCACTACTGCAAGAGGCCAACGAACTGACCGCTATCATGGTCGCCTCACGCAAAACGGCACAAACTAAAATCGAAAATCAACAATCATAAATCAAAAATGCTTAACGCTATCATCCGATTTTCGCTTCGCTATCGCATGCTGGTCGTGGTGATTAGTCTCGCCATGCTGATCTACGGGTCGTATTTGGGAACGACGATGCCGATTGATGTGTTTCCCGATCTTGACCGGCCACGGGTCATCATCATTACGGAGTGCCCCGGACTGGCCACCGAGGAGGTCGAGACGCTCGTTACGCATCCCATCGAGATCGCCTTGCTGGGAGCGAGCGGCGTTCAGCATGTGCGCAGCCAAACCACGTCCGGGCTGAACGTCATCTACATCGAATTTGATTGGACTACGGAGATTCGCGCGGCACGACAGACGGTCCAAGAGCGCCTCTCATCGCTTGAGGGGGTGCTGCCGAAAGGAATCAACCCGCAGATGACGCCGCCGTCGTCGATCATGGGCCAAATTGTGATCGCGGGCATCTACCGGCAACAAGGGCCAAACGGCGGTGAATTGACGGCAATCGACAAAACGGACTACCTCGTAGAGTTGATGGAAACGCCCGGCGGGCAATCAACTCGATTGATCGTCTGGCAGCCAGATGATCGCCGCCGGCACGAGACTTGGAAGCAAGTGTCGTACACCGACTTTCAGTGGCTCGACTCGTCAGAACACGACGCTCCCCGGGCGCGGAGCGGCGGATCTCGCGCTAAGCTGAACATCGACGGCCGTCAGTTCGAAATTAAGTTCCTGACTCACCTACAGCGCCAAATGGACTTGCGGACGATTTCGGATTGGGTCATTCGGCCACGGATTCTCAAGGTCACCGGAGTGGCGGAAGTCTTTCAAATGGGAGCCGACCGCAAGCAATACCAGATCCTCGTCGATCCGACCGCCTTGCTTGAATACGATGTCACGTTACAAGATGTCGAACGCGCCTTGCAGGAAAGCAACATCAACACCAGCGGCGGCTTCGCGGTGACCGGAGAAACCGAACGGCCCATCCGTATTCTAGGGCGGCTGGGTCCGGACTCGCGTGTGGTCCTGGAGGACTTGCGGAAAGTTCCCGTCAAAGTCAACCCAAGGCGAACGATCCTGTTGGGTCAGGTTGCCCGCGTGGCGGAAGGGCCGCGGCTGAAGCGGGGCGACGGAAGTATCAACGGCCGGCCCGGGGTGGTCTTCACCATTGTCAAACAACCCCACGTCGACACGCGCGCGCTGACCGATTCCATCGAAACGGCGTTTCAAGAGGTGGAAGCGTCGCTGCCGGCGGATATTATCATCAACTCGGAACTTTTTCGACTCAAGAACTTTATCGATCGAGGCGTTTTCAACGTCGGCGAGGCGCTGGTCATCGGAGCGGTTCTGGTCATCATTATTCTCTTTCTGTTTTTGTTGAACTTCCGCACCACCTTCATCACGCTTACGGCCATTCCGCTTTCTCTGGTGATTACGACGTTGGTCTTCCGCCTGATCGGATATCTGTCGGGAACGGAACTGTCGATCAACGTCATGACGCTCGGTGGAATAGCGGTCGCCATGGGTGAACTGGTCGACGATGCCATCGTCGACGTAGAAAACATCTTTCGGCGATTGAGGGAGAACAACGCGCTCGAGCGGCCGAAGCCGGCCTTGGAGGTCGTTTATGAGGCCAGCAAGGAAATCCGCAGCGCCATTGTCTTTGGCACGGCCGTCGTGATCCTGGTCTTCCTGCCGCTGTTCGCGCTGTCCGGCGTCGAAGGCCGCCTGTTCGCACCGCTCGGAGTCGCCTACATCGTCTCAATTCTCGCCTCGTTGCTCGTGTCGCTTACCGTCACACCGGTGCTTTCGTATTATCTGCTGCCCAAGTCCAAGGCCACGCATCGCCACCAAGACGGTCTGCTGCTGCGAGCTTTGAAGGGGGCAGCCAGCCCTGTGATTCGCTTCAGCATGGCTTCGCCGAGAGTGCTCCTGCTGGCGACTTGGGTGGGCGTTGGCTTCGCGGGATGGCAATTCGCGCAACTCGGCCGCAACTTCCTGCCACAGTTCGATGAAGGAAGCGTGCAGGTCAATGTGACCCTACCACCCGGCTCGTCGCTCGACGCGTCCAATAAGATCGCGGAGATAATCGACGTGAAGTTCCATGAAATGCAGAAGTCGGAGCAGAATCCCGACGGCGAAATCCTGCACTTCGTCCGCCGCACCGGTCGAGCTGAAAGAGACGAACACGCGGCGCCGGTCAACGTGAGCGAATACATCCTCAGCATGAACCCCGAATCAGGCCGGCACCGCGAGGAGATCATCAAACAATTGCTCAGCGAACTGAGCGAGGAAGTACCGGGCGTCGATATCGAAGTCGAGCAGCCGCTGGCGCACCTGATCAGCCACATGCTCTCAGGCGTTTATGCGCAGATCGCGATCAAGATCTACGGCGACGACATCGACACCTTGCAGCAGGTCGCCGAGCGCGTCAGAGCGACTATCCAAACGGTTCCGGGCCTCACGCCGCCGGTGATCGAGCCGATCCGCATGACGGAGGAACTACACATCCGGCTTCGCCCGGACGATCTGGCGTTTTACGGCGTAACGCGAGCCTACGTCGCGAAAATCCTGCAAACCGCCTTGCAGGGTGAAGTTGTGTCGCAGGTGCTTGAGGGTCAACGCCGATTCGATCTGCTGATCCGATTGGAAGAGGAGTATCGCACCGACTACGCCAATCTGGGGCGTTTGCGAATCGACCTGCCGAACGGTCGTGGACAGATCGAACTGAGCAAATTGGCCGACATCGGCGAAGGCAAGGGGCCCAATGCGATCAATCGCGAGAACGCCCGCCGCCGTATCGTCATCCGCTGCAACACGCAGGACCGCGACCTGGCCAGCGCCGTCGCCGAAATCGAGCAGCGGATTCAGAGCCAGGTACAACTCCCCGCGGGTTACTTCATCGAGTACGGAGGTCAGTTTGAAAGCCAGCAGCGAGCCACGAGACTCATTCTGGTTCTGGCGGGCGTCTCGGTGATCGGCATGTTTTTAGTGCTGATGATCTTGTTTCCGTCCGTGCGGATTGTGCTGCAAATCCTCATCGCGCTGCCCACGGCGTTCATCGGCGGCGTGATGGCGCTCGTGATCACGCAACAAGATCTGACGGTGGCCAGCCTCGTAGGATTTATCTCGCTCGGGGGCATCGCCACCCGCAACGGTATTCTGCTGATGACGCACTACTTCCACTTAATGAAGGAAGAGGGCGAGGAATTCACGCAACAGATGATCTTGCGCGGCAGCCTGGAACGACTGGCGCCCGTGCTGATGACGGCCTTAACCGCCGGCTTCGCGCTTTTGCCGCTGGTGCTCGGCGGCCAGGAGCCGGGCCGCGAGATTCTGTACCCCGTCGCCACGGTGATCATGGGCGGCCTGATCACGTCGACGTTTTGTGAATTCTTGATTCGCCCGGGTCTGTTTTGGAAATTCAGCGGCTCCGACGCGGCGAAAGTCGTGCGTTTGCATGAATTGGACGATCGTTAAGAACACGTATAGAGCTAAACTTGATTCCCGCCAGCCATCAATTCGTGCCGCGCGGCATGAACTGGCATCACCCGTTGAAAAGGAGTTGGAAACCATGAAGAATTTGGCCCTGACACTGACCTCGCTGATTGCGATCGGAACTCTCGCCTTCGTTGCCGGCTGTGGCGATTCCGGGAAGTCCGAGAAGGCTGATTCAGAGAAAAAAGGGAAACCATCCGCCGAGCGCGGCGACCACCCCGCCCATGGCGCCGGACCGCACGGCGGAGTGATCGCCGATTGGGGCGGCGGGAAATACCATGTAGAATTCACGGTCGACCACGACAAACAGCAGGCCACGGTCTACATTCTGGGCAGCGATGAGAAAACGGCGACTCCCATCAAGGCCCAAGAAATCGATCTTAGCATCAAAGATCCCAAGATGGACGTCAAGCTGAAGGCCGATCCGCAAGATGGCGATCCGACAGGCTCCGCCTCGCGCTTCGTCGGCAATCATAAGAGTCTTGGCGTGGTCCAGGAATACGAGGGCACGATCTCGGGCGTCGTCGACGACACGCCGTACACCGGCGGCTTCAAGGAAGAGGCTCACGATCATTAGAGCGATGCGGCCGACGCTAGCGCTCTGTTAAGACTAACAATTAGGGTTGGACAAATCAGCCGCGACGCGCTAGCGTCCGGTTTTCGCCGGGCAACCGTGGGCTAGCGCCCAGCGGCTAATCCGGAGATTTAGGTTTGACAAAGCACTAGCCGCGATGTCGTGTTACGGCTGACGGTCGCCGGTCGTTGACTGTTACGATTCACCAGATTCTCGCTACAAGGGGTGCGCGTTTCGGCTCGCCGCTCGCGTGGATGGCGCGCGCGGCCGCCGGTTGCACACTTCCATCGGCCATGCAGGGCACCTTGGCCCGCGACGTAAGCTGCTCTGGCGAGCCGACTTAGTCGATGCGGCGAGAAACTTCCCTTTCTTTGGCCCGTGAAGTGCGGGGTCCATCTAGCACGCGGCGCCGTGCGCTGCGCTCCCCGGCGACGGATGTCGCGCCCGAGACCAACCCGCCAGACGTCGATCCGGCAATCGATTCGACGCCCCCCTTTATTGAGGAGACCCCATGACTGGCTTACGACGATGTATTTTGCTGTTAATGATTCCGACCATTGTGCTGGGCACGCTGATGATGGCCTCGGCCAAGCCGAAAGCCAAGAAGAAAGACGCCGCGCTGGAGCGCACCCGAAAGACGGTCCGCATGTTGGACGACATCTACAAAACCGTCGTGGTGCTGATCACGGAGCATTATGTGAACGATGAAGACGATTTGCCGGCCGGCACCGCGGCGATTGCCCTATTCGACGCGATCAAGAAGAAGGGCTGGCACGAGGTGCGGCTGCTGGACGCCACCGGCGATCCGATCGAGGACAAGAATTCTCCCAAGGACGACTTTGAGAAGACGGCCGTCAAGAAGCTCAAGGCGGGCGCCCCGTACTACGATACGGTCATCAAGAAAAACGGCCAGCGCTATCTTCGCGCCGCCACGCCGATTCCCGTGGTGCTCAAGAAGTGCATCATGTGCCACGAGCACTACAAAGACGCCAAGCCGGGCGAGCCGATCGGAGTGCTCAGCTACACGATTAAGATCGAGTAAGTCCGCGTCCGTTTCGATGAGCCGCCGCGGCTCGGCAGTCTAGAGATGAGCTGCCGGGCCGCCGAGCGGCGTCAGCAAATGGCCCGGAGTTCACACCCCGCCATATCAAGATTTGCGAATTGCTGTTTCATAAAATCGAGGGGTTCTGGTGGCAAGTTCATGTCGGCGAACAATTCATCAGGATCAACCTTAAAGTTCTCTATTTTCAGCAGATGGTAGACCGCGGGATCAGGGCCAGCAGCCGCCCGTTATCCGATCTGGCGAGTTATGTACCGGCCGCCCCCTAGCAGCCTGTTGAAGAAGTCGGGGACTGGTCCAATTTTCGGCGGGACGACGTTTTTCGCCGCAGGACGTTGGCCGAAAACTTGGACCTGTCCCCCTCCTGCCACTTTTTCAACAGGCTGCTAGATCCCTTGCTGGCGCGGCGGGCTGGAATCGATCTTCCCGCTTTTTTGCAAGTCCTTTGCGGGACATCCCCAGCTTCCTCCCCGCTCAAACTACCTCCCTTTCGTGAAGTTTGCATCTCATCGCCGCGATGGGTTACCATGGGAGGATCGGGGTTTGAGGGGGAACGTACCGAGAACGCGGCAATGTGCTGCGGGAGCACATTCGCAAGATGATCCGCCGCAACGAGGTGGCCTGGACGGAGCTTTGCCTGGCGTTGGATGGTCGCAATCAAGACGAGACCTCAATGTACAGTGAAGCTGTTAATATATCGAGCCCGGGCGGCCCTGCGGCATGGTCTGGACGGAAAACTGCGCGGCGAGACGCATGACTGACCAAGAACTGATCCGCCTGGTGCGCGAGAAGGCCGCGGAAGATCTCACCATCGACGAGATCCACGAGTTGCATGCGCGGCTGGGCGAATCGGCCGAGCTGCGCGAAGCGCTCAGCGAGCAACTCCAGATCGAACAGTATCTGGCCGACGCGCTGGGGCGGGCCAATGTGCCGCTCGACGAGATCATCCAACTGACCGGTCGAATCGAAGATCAGCCGCCGAGCCAGTCGATGTCGCTGTGGGGCGCGCTGCTGTGTCTGTTGGCCGGCGGGCTGCTGGCGAGCGGACTGCTGGCGGCGATTGTCGGCCCAGAGATGTTCGACTTCGACGCAGGGCAAGTTACCCAAGACGGTGACAACGCAGACGATAGCAACACGGAGGATGAAGCGCTGCCAGCCGGCGAAGACGAACCGACCGGCAAGAACGCCATCGCCTCGGTAGACGACGGCGACCCGAAAAAAGTCGACGGGCCGCAACGGAAGCCGGCGCCGCGCAATCCCGATCCAACGATCGAACAGATCGCGGAGCCAACGCCCCAGCCGCCTGAGCCGGAGCCACAAGTTCCTGAGCCGCCGGCCGGTCCGTGGGTGGCAACGCTGGCGGCCGAGCCCAAGGATTTTTCCGAGATCGCCTTCGACGATTTTCCGATCGACGGCCGAGATCGTCCTGAGACCAACGTGAAGGAGTGGTTTGCTCCGATCGAGGGCGTCGCCGGAACCTTGACTGACAAGGAACTCACGCCACGTCTTGGCGATCCGCGCAAGGTAACCGGCGTGGCGATTCGCGGCGTCGTTAAGCTCCTTGCTCCTTGGCGAGACGGTCAGGCCTTGCGGATTTCGCTGTACGAGCCGCGACTTTTCAAGATGCACTTCTGGAACGGCACCGAGGGCGTGACGTTCATCCGCTGCGATGCCGGGCGGGCGACCTGGGCGGCGTATCGCTCGACGCGCGAAGCAGGCCAGCCGACGTCTAAGACCGATGTGCTGGTGGGAACCGACGAAGATCGAGAACGGCGCATCGAGCGTCTCGGCGGAATGATCGACTTGCGCTGCGAAGAGGGCCGGATCGTGCTCAGCCGGGGCGGAATCACGCTGCTCAGCGCGCCGCTGGACGGCACGCCGCAAGAGGTGTATCTCGTGGGTACCAGCACGATTCGCGGCGTGTCGCTCGTCCGCTCGACCGGGCTGCCCGATGAGCGGAAGCCGCGACCCGTAACGCTCGACGTGGAACGACCCGCCTCGTTGGCCTGGGTAGGCGAACTGGCCGACGGGACTTCGCTGCGCAAGGCGGACGACGGTAGCGTCGAAATCGCCGCAACGGAAAACACAAAACTGTTGGCCTGGTCGGCCGTGCCGCTGCCGCGCGGCGGACTGCAAGAGATCGTCTTCGAGATTGAAAACCCGCGCCCGGGAGCCGGTATTTTCTTGGGCGACGAGCAAGGCCGGCCGCGCCACCGCATCGGTTTCTTTCACGATAAAAACAAGGACCGCGTGATTCTTGAGTATCTCGCGCCGGGCACTCCGCGAACGCAGGCGCGAAAGGCGCCCAACAACTCACACGCCTACCCGATCGCCGCGTTGGGCCAGCGGCATTGGGTCAAGCTGCTGTTGGGCTCCGGGGTGCTCAAGGTTTGGGTCAGCGGCGACGGGCAGCATTGGGGGCGGGCTTTCGATCCCATCGTCAACCTCCGCGGCGGGGCCCATTACGCCGGGCTGTACACGTTGCCGGGAAAGCAATCGAGCGGTGTTAAGCTGCGTCGATTGCAAGTGCGAATGTTGGACGCGATCAACGCCCTTGCCCCGGCCGACATGCTCAAGCAGGCTATCGCGGCCAGTGACGCAGTAGATACCGACGCGGCAGATTACGTCGCCTGGCTGGCCGCCATCACCGAGCAACAGCCGGGCCATCTCAAAGACGACGCGGCGAGCCACGCCTGGCGACGAGCCTGTGCGATCAACACGCTGGCGGCCGGGCCCAACGCCGCGCTGGCCCGCGAGTTGATCGATCGGCTGCTCGCCTCGCGGCCGGCCGAGTCACTCAACGTCGATGACAAGCTGCGGCTGCTCGATCAGATGGCCATGGTGAGCGATACCTGGTCCGATCAGGCGGAGCTACGACGGGTGCTGCAACGCTACTTCGATCTTGCCGACGCGGAGCGACGCGATGGCCAGCAGCGCCCCTTTTCGCGCATCGCACGCCGCTGGATGACCGTTCCATTGTGGACCAGGCATCCGTTCGACAACCCTCCCGTTCCGTCGGCCGTGCGGACGATGCAGGCAGAATTGCTCGCCTTGGCCGCCGCCGACAACTGGCGAGAGGGATGGGAGTTTTGCAGACAACTCCGCGCCTGGGATCAGGCCCACACGTTTCACACGATCCGTTGGACCGAGGCCTGGGCAACGCGACGCATTCCACAGGTTGTGGCCGACGACGCTGTGTTGCTGCCCGCCAAGTGGCGACATCCGTTGATTGTCGAGGTTGGCAAAGAGGCGTTCAACGTCGTGGCCGAATTTGAAGCGGCCCTGCGTGGCAAGTCGTACGGGTCCGCCTGCCGTATCATTTCCTCAGCCACGGCAAATGAAAATCTGGGGCTGCTGCCCGATCGCAACGACCGGCGCCTGCTGATCTCGATGCGGGGGGCCATCGAACTGGGCATGACCGATCATCCCGACTTACGACGAACGATGAATTCGCAGTTCGGCGCGCTGGGCAAGTTACGATTGAACTCGGCAACATCCGCCGGCAATGAAGCACAGGTCGAGGCGATCACGGTGCAATTCTATGGCACCGAAGCCGCCGGAGCGGCACACCGGTGGCTGGGCAATCGCGCCTTGGCTCGCGGTGACTTTAGCGCCGCGATCGATCGCTACCGCTGGGCGCTTCGATTCGTCGATCTGGCCAGTCGCGGCGAAGTGATGGCTCGGCGGCGATTGGCCGGAGCGATGCTCGGCCGCGATTTAGGACAGGCGGTGACCGCGTCGGTTAAATTCGGCGAGACCGAGATGACCGCAAAGGAGTTTGAAAAACTGGTCGCCGAAATGCGGACCGCACACGCCCTAGATGGCGGTCCCAATTCCTCGGCCGGCGCCGATTCAGCCGGGCTGCACGAGGCCCCGGCGCCGGCCGCGTTTACCGCGCACGTCCGCGCGCGTTTCGACGGCGAGTTGAGCGCCGACCCCAACAGCCCTCCCGACGGCGTCGACCAGACACGGTTCGACTGGCGAGCGGCGCAAATGGGCGTGACGGTGGCCGGCAACATGATGTACGTCTCGAATCGCTTTCAGGTGTCCGCCTATGACTTGAATTCAGGCGCTCGTCGCTGGCAAACGTCGCTGGGGGCCGATCGATGGCGAATGCGAGACTGGTCGCTGGCCCCCATGAAACCGTTGCTGGTCGGCACGCGGATCTATGCCCGCCACCTTCCGGTTTCCGGACCACAGATGGTCTGCCTGGAGGCGACCACGGGAAAAATCGTCTGGAGCACTAAATTGAAAACCGCCTCGGCCGCTCAGCCGCGGCGGAGCATCGCCTGCGATCCGATCTACTTGCAGGGTCAGCTTGTGACGATCACGGTGCAGCACGCTGACCGGCACACGTCTCTTCATCTGGCATGGTTCGATGACGAGACGGGGCGCCTGATCCGCGAGCGGCATCTTATCGACGTGCGCAGCGAATGGCTGCAACGGCCGGTTTGTGAAGTTACCGCTACCGATAACCTGCTGCTCGTGTCGCTGGGCGGAGGGCTGCTCTGCTGCGACGTTGAAGGCCAGATTCGCTGGGTCCGAAAACTTTCCTGGCTGCCGCGCGAAGTCGACCCCAGCTACGGATACCAGGGATACGATCGGCCACTCGTCGACGCACGCCGCGTGCTGTTCACCCAGCCGGGGATGCGGTCGATCGAATGTGTCGATATCGACACGGGCCGCGCCGTCTGGAGTCGCAGCCTGCCGGAAGTGCGCCGGCTGATCGGCAAGGTCGAGGGCGTGCTGCTGGCAGAAACCGACCGCGGACTGGTCGGCCTCGACGCCAAAACGGGCGAGCCGATTTGGCACCACGACGAGAGCGAAATGCTCAATGCGCGGGCCTGGGACGGTTCCGGGCGGCTGATGTACGCGATGCGAGAAAAAAGCGATACCGCTGCCACGCCGTGGCGCGTCGCGCTGGTCTGGCTCGATGTAAAAACGGGCCGCGAAGTGGCGAGAACTTCAATCGCCGAGCTGCAAGACGCCGAGCCGATGTTCGGACCTTTCATTTCCGGAAACAAGCGGCTGTGGGCATTCTTCGGCCGGGCGGCGGGCGGACGGACGCGGGATCTGGTCGAGTTGACCGTCAAGGGTGAAGCGACGACGAGCATTGCAAAGCAGCGCGTCTGGACTTCGCACGTCGATGAGCGGATGCGTCAGGCCACCGCCGAAGTATTGCCGGGCTGGACGTTGCTTGCCGGCACGGGCCTCATCGGCGCGGCCGCGCCCACCGCCGGGCATCTCAAGCAACATGCCGGCCAAAACAACGTCTTGGCGTTGCCCGCGCCCGTCGGCAAGCCGGTTTGGCTGGCGCGGCAGATTACGGTGCCCAAGGGCGAATCGCAAGTCGCGCTGCGAATCAAGGTTGCCCGTCCGCCGGGCGGAACCGCCTGGAAGCTGGAAGTTCGGGCCGCCGGCGTCAAGCTGCTCGAAATGCCGATCAACGCGGCCACCACGCCTGCCGGCTGGCTCGAAATCGACGTGTCGCTAGCCCATCTCGCGGGCCAAACCGTTCAGTTGTTGGTCGGACAAACCGGCACGCAAGGAGCCCTGCCGCTCGGATACTGGCAGCGCATCGACGTGGTGTATTAACGTGCCGGTCACAATCCGGCGGGCGGCGGTGAGTGATCTGGGCCACGTTCGACTGCCTTCGGCATAACCCTCGTAATCCTCAGAACGACGACGGTAAGTCGACGAATTGGGGAAGACTGAGACGGTAAGTCGACGAATTGGGGGAAAACTGAGTATGCTAGTAGAGTGGGCTCGGAACTCAAAAATGGGTCCACACCGTTTCTCTAACCCGGAGGGCTGGCCGTGAGTGGGCACCATCAGATTCTTGCTTCTGCCATGTTATGTGCCTCACTTGCGATGGCCTTTGGCAACACATCGCAAGGCGCCCGCTTTGAAGGCCTAGGGTTCTTGCCCGGAACGAATAGCAGCAGAGCCAAAGGGATTTCCGCTGACGGGTCGGTGGTTATGGGCATAGGTTCCAATTCCGACTCGAATGAGACCTTTATCTGGACTCGCGAGGGCGGAATGACTGGCCTCGGAGACCCGACGGGAGTCGATACCTATGCCAGCGCACGGGCGATCTCGGCCGATGGATCGGTGTTGATTGGGCAGGGCAGTATCTCGGGAGTTGGGGTGGGAGAGGCGTTTCGATGGACGGCAGACCAGGGCTTCGTCGGTCTGGGCTACCTGCCCGGCGGCAGCTTCAGCAGCAATGCCCTTGACGTCTCGGCCGACGGGTCGGTGGTGGTCGGTGAGAGCGATGCTGCCGTCAATTCGGAGGCGTTTCGCTGGACGGCAGACGGCGGGATGGTCGGCCTGGGCGATCTGCCGGGTGGATCCGTTTCCAGCTCCGCCATGGCCGTTTCTGCCGATGGGTCGAAGGTCGTCGGGCGGAGCGAGTCCGAATCGGGACGCGAGGCCTTCCTTTGGACGCCCGACAACGGAATGGTTGGCTTGGGAGTCCTTGATGGCTTCGTCACGAGCAGCGCTCATTCGATCAGTGCGGACGGCTCCGTCGTGGTGGGATCGTCCGGCAGAGATAACTTCGATTTCCCCTTCCTCAATCAAGCGTTCATGTGGACGGCGGATGGAGGGATGGTCGGTCTAGGATACCTGCCAGGCACGGAGAAGAGTTCTGCGGATGCAGTCTCCGCGGACGGGTCCGTGGTGGTGGGAACAAGCGGTCAGTCCCTGTCGCCCGAGGCGTTCATTTGGGACGCGACGCACGGGATGCGAAATCTCCAGGACGTGCTTACCGATGAGTTTGGCCTGAACTTGACTGGTTGGACGCTCAACTCGGTATACGATATCTCCGACGACGGCTCGGTCATCGTTGGCTCGGGCCGCAATCCCCTCGGCGAAAGTGAAGCCTGGAGGGCGGAGATTCCCGAACCATCGAGCGTTCTCCTGTTGGTCAGCGGCCTGATTTCGTTGTTCGCCTACGGTCGCGGTAAGCGGAGGCGCGCGGTCAACGTACTTCCCTCTTCTGGGTGAAATCGTTTACCGGCAATGAGACATTTGGCGAGTGGAGGCCGCTGGGCCACCGGTAATTCCTCGCTGGGCGTCAAGCTCTTCGCGCGCCGTTGTATTACCCCCGAGCTAACGCCCGGGGCTCGCCATGCAAGAATGCGACACTTATTTTCTCGAACGATGCTAAGTGCCATTCGAGGCTGGGGCGATATTCACACGACACACCCGAACGGTTGCCAGAGTGCTTGGCGTTCGGTATAAAGTAGCCTCTTGTGAAGATGTGATTCGGGCTTCAGATTTGCGATCATGGCAACGACCACCTCCGTCCAAGCTTTGAAGAACTACGTCGATGGTCGCTGGACGGCCTCGGCGTCGAGCGAAACCATTGAGGTTCGCAACCCGGCGACCGACGAGGTGCTGGCCACTTACGGCGCGACGACGGCCGCGGAAACAGACCAAATCGCCGTTGCGGCCGAGGCGGCTTGGCTGCGTTGGCGGGCGACGCCGCCGCTGGCCCGGGCGCGGGTGTTGATGAAGCTGAAGAATCTGTTCGACGCGCGGCAGGACGAGTTGGCCCACGTGCTGGCCCTGGAACACGGCAAGGCTTACCGCGAAGCCTACCTGGAAATCGAGCGAGGCATCGAGAACATCGAAGTCGCCTGTGGCGTGACCACGCTGATGCAGGGCGATCTGTTGGAAGATGCCGCTGAGGGGATCGACGAATACACGATTCGCCAGCCGCTGGGGGTTTCGGCCTGTCTGAGCCCGTTCAATTTTCCCGCCATGATCCCGCTCTGGTCGCTGCCCTACGCCTTGGCTTGCGGCAATACGATGATCGTCAAGGCCAGCCCGCGGGTGCCGATGACGGCGGTCAAGATGTTCGAGTTGATCGACGAAGCCGGCTTTCCGCCCGGCGTGGTGAACCTGGTGTTGGGGGCTGGCGAGGCTGGCGAGGCGTTGATCGCGCATCCGGCCGTTAAGACGATTAGCTTTGTCGGTTCGACCCGAGTCGGCAAAGCCGTTTATCGACAGGCGGCCGAACACGGCAAGCGGGTGCAAGTCGCCGCCGGGGCGAAAAACTTCGCGGTGGTGATGCCCGATGCCGATCTCGACGCGGCCATCGGCAATCTGATTGCCTCGGCGATGGGCTGCTCGGGCCAGCGCTGCCTGGCGCTGGCCGGCGTGATCGCGGTCGACGAAATCTATAACGAACTACACGACCGGCTGCTGGGCGCGGCCCGGGCGGTGAAGGTCGGTTTCGCGCTCGACGAGGGAGTCGAGATGGGGCCGGTGATCAGTGGCGCCGCCCAGCAGCGGATCGAAGGCTGTATCGAACAAGGCATCTCTCAAGGAGCCAAAGCCTCGCTGGACGGGCGGGGCCTTCGCGTCGACGGTTATCCCAACGGATATTGGGTCGGCCCGACGCTGCTGGGCGACTGCACGCCGGCGATGGAGGTGACGACGCAAGAAATCTTCGGCCCCGTGCTGTGTTTGCTGCGAGCGGCCAGTCTTGACGAGGCGATCGCGACGATCAACGATTCGTCCTATGGAAACGCCGCGGCGATTTACACTCGCAGCGGCAAGGCCGCCCGGCAGTTTCGCTACGAAGTGAGCGCCGGCAACATCGGCATTAACGTCGGCGTGGCGGCACCAATGGCGTATTTCCCGTTCGGCGGCGCGAAGGATTCGTTCTTCGGATCGCTGCACGCCCAAGGCAAAGACGCCTTCCGCTTCTTCAGCAACGCCAAGGTGTGCGTCGAACGCTGGCCGAGTTGATGCGTCTCACTGAATAAGAACCACGGATTTCACGGAAGGCACGGATAAACTAATATTACAGCGCTAGGTCGTGAAATTCGATGCCGTGCAAGGTATTTGGGGACTGGGGGCTGGGGACTGGGGAAACCTTGCTTCCCACTTCTCTAGCCCCTAGCCCCCTGCGTCCAGGGAAAGGATCGATCCTGACACGCCTTCAATCCTTGAACGTCGTCGTCGACTTGGCGATGTCGTACCGATGGCCAACATGACCCATGACCAACAAAACCCTATCCGTGCCTTCCGTGTTATTCGTGGTTCATTTCCCTTGATCCCTTTGCGAATACAATCATGACCGACTTCAGATATCAACGTACTTACCGTGGCCCGCTGAAGGCCGTGCTGCTCGACTGGGCCGGCACGACGATGGACTACGGTTGCTACGCACCGGCGGTGGTGTTTGTCGAGGTCTACAAACGCCAGGGCGTCGAGATCACCATCGAACAGGCCCGCGAGCCGATGGGCGCCCATAAGCTGGTTCACATCCGCCGCGTTTCGCAGATCCCCGCGGTCGCCAAACGCTGGCAAGAGGCCCACGGCCGGGCTTGTCAGGAGAGCGACGTCGAGGCGATGTTCGAGGAGTTCGTTCCGCTGCAGTTAGCGTGTTTGGCCGACTATGCCGATTTGATCCCAGGCACGCTGGAATCGGTGGCCGCCTTTCGCGAGCGAGGCTTGAAGATCGGCTCGACCACCGGATACACCGGCGAGATGATGGAAATCTTGCAGGCCGAAGCGAAAAAGCGCGGCTACGAGCCCGACTCGACCGTCTGCGCCACCGATGTGCCGGCCGCCCGGCCCGAGCCGTGGATGTGTCTGAAAAACGCCGAAAACCTGGGCGTATTTCCGATGGAAGCGATCGTCAAGATCGGCGACACGCTGCCCGACGTAGACGAGGGCCTCAGCGCCGGCATGTGGACCATCGGCCTGGCCAAGACCGGCAACGAAATCGGCCTGACCGAAGAGGAGATCGACGCCTTGCCGGCCGAACAATATCAATTGCGAATCGACCGAGCCTATCAGCGGATGGCCCAAACGGGCGCGCACTACGTCGTCGACGGCATCAGCGACGCCGTGGCATGTTTGGACGACATCGAAGCGCGTCTTCGTCGCGGAGAGCGACCGTAGGTTATGCTTTAGCATAACGACGCGCAGGCGGCGCCGTTGGGAAAGTCTGCTCCTTTGTAGAATTGGTAATTCGTGCCGCCCCTTGGATATGAGCATCCACCGATTGACTTCACCCGTCTGGCGGACCAACACGCTGAACGGGGAACCACCAAAAAGCAGCAACGTATGAAACGGCTTTGAACGATCGAAAAACGAGCCGAATTTGGTGCAAAGATCGGCTAGGTACGTTGCCGACTCGGTTATTCAACGACGGTGAAGCCAAGATCCTGGATTGTTTTCGCGAGCGCCTGGGCGTCCGCAAACTTACCGAGAACGAGCGTGACTCTTGCGGTTCGACCGCCGAACGGACCAACGGGGCCATGCTCCTCACGGTACGGAATGTACTCAACTTCCACGGACTTGACACCGCGACAGAGCTTGAAGGAATCGCGCACGGCGTCCTCATATCGCCCCTGTCAGGTGACTCCCGGCGTGAGCAGCACGACCTTCGTAGTGGCTTCACGCTTTTCGTCCTTGGCGCTGCCCGTCACGGTGAGGCTCAGAAAAATCAAGCTTATGCCGATCAGCGGCAGGATGGATCGTTGCATGTGGGGGAATCTCCTTCAATCGCGTTGATGGACGCTGGACGACAACTACTTGACACACGGCCTCCGAAAAGATGCCTAACTTGTTAGTAGACCGGCCGCGGCAAGTTAATATCTTAATTTCTCGGAAATCCTCGATTCGCACTATTAACTTCCGCCTCTCGCTCTACTATCTCTAAGAGGGCCGGGTCGTTTCCGTTTCGGGCCGACTGGAGGGTATTACGATGATTCGACTCGTCACAGTCACCGCAATGACGGTCGCGTTGTTGCTGCCCTCCGCCATTCGAGCCGGCGAAAGAGCCGAGGTAAAGAGGCTCAGGAAAACGATTCGTACATTGCAACAGAGAGTTGATCGGCTGGAAAAACAGATCGCCGCGGCAACAGAGGCGACACGATCCAATGTGAGAGAATCGTGGCCGGTATTGCCAACGCAGCCACTTCCGAACCGCGGCGAAATGCTTGGGCCGATTGCTTCCAGTGGACGATGCGTGACGAAGCGAACTCGCCTGAAGGTCGGGCAGGTGTTACAGGTCCAATGGCAGCAGCAGTGGTGGGCGGCGCGCGTATTGCGCGCTCGTCGAGATGGAAAGGTGAGGATTCGCTACGTCGGTTGGGGATCCGAATACGACGAGACCGTCGTCAGGTCGCGGCTTCAACTTGACCGCCAGGCCGTAAAAAAGGCCCGGAAAGCAGCCCTCTCGCCGTGGATCGTGGGCACGGCCGAGCTCGTTCCTTTCGAGGGAGTCCTTGCCTCGCTGGCGATCGGTCAGGAGATCCTCGTCGAATCGGGCGGCCAGTGGTGGCCGGCAACCGTCCTGGGCATCCTTGCTCACGAGCGCAAAGCGAGAATTCATTACACTGGCTGGGAAGCCAGTTGGGATGAGAATGTAGCGAATTCGCGAATTCGCACGGTACAGCGATTGCAAAAAAAACTGAACCCGAACGAGGGCACTAAATAGCCGGACATGCCCGGAGGGAAAACATTGATGACCGACGGCGAGTTGGTTCGCCAGGCTCTGCGGGATGATCGCGATGCGTGCGAACAGCTCGTGCGCCGCTGGTCCGCGCGCGTGCTCGCCTTTTGTCACGCCCGAGTCGGAAATCGGCACCTCGCCGAAGACCTCGCGCAGGAGTCGCTGCTCCGCGGGCTGCGGGGGCTGCACACGCTCCAATCGCCCGAAAAGTTCGGTCCCTGGCTGCGGGGCATCGCCGCGCGGGTTTGCCTCGATTGGCGAAAGAGCAAGCAGTCGTCCCAGGTTCCGTTCACGTCGATCGCGCCCGATTGCGGGGCGGACGACTTGGCCTCCACCGACCCGGAAGCCACCGAGGGGGAAGTCGATCGGGCCGACGAATTGCGGCAATTGATGAACGAAGTCGAATCGCTCGGCGACGACCACCGAGAGGTTTTGATGCTGTACTATTATCAGGACGTGACGTATCGCGATCTGGCCGAACTGTTGGGCGTCTCGACAGCGACCGTCAATGCCAGGCTGACCCAAGCCCGGGCGATCTTGCGCCGACGACTGAGCGGCTCGCGGAGATGAATCGATGAATTGCAACGAAACCCAAGATCGGATTGGCGCGTGGATCGATCGGCAACTCGACGCCGACGAACTGACCGCGTTGGAATCGCATTTGTCCGTCTGCGGCGAATGCCGTTCGGCGAGCGAAGCGCAGCGGGCGCAAGACGCCGACCTGCTGCGGGCCTTTGGGCCGCATCGCGAAGCGGCCCACGGCGTGGCCGATCGGGTGATCGACATTTGGAAGGTTCAGCCGACGGATGTTTCGCCGCCAGCCCGAGGGATCGTTCTGCGCTGGGGCACGCCGGTGCTTGCCGCGGCGGCCGGCTTCTTACTGGCGGTGTTGATGTTTCAGCCGTGGAAGGAAAATGTTCCGATGGTCAAGAACCCGACCGGTTCTGCCAACGACAGCCCCTCCGTCAACAGTCCACCCAAGCCGCCCATCCCATCGGTCGAAGCGACCGTCGCGAGCCTCGTCGTCGCCACCGGCAGCGTCGAAGTCCGCGAACAAGGCGCAGACGCCTGGCAGGTTTACGCCGATTCGGCTGACTTTCGCTGCGCCTTCGGCGGCATGGTCAAGACGGGCCCCAATGTTCGCTGCGAGTTAAAAACGACCGACGGCTGCGTCATTCGACTCAACGCCGATACGGAGATTAAGCTCACCTCCGCCAGCGCCCTTGAGGTGCAGCGAGGAGAAGTCTGGTGTAGCGCGCCGGAGAATGTTTCGCTAAAGGTGTCGGCTTCCAAAGCAAGCGAGCCGCCGCCACCCGCTGCTGCGCAAGAAATGCTGTGGATGCTGGTATGCCCTTCCGAATCACGCCTGATGGCCGTGGTCCGGCGCGACGGCAGCGTACGAGTCACCGCCGCCAACGGTGAGATTGAATTGCAGACGCCGACCGGCCGCGACTGGCTGCGGCGAGGCGAAACTGCGACGTTTGTGGGAGGTCAGTTCGTCAAGGAACAGCCATCCACCGATCCGCTTCTCGCCGCCAGTTGGATGCATCCGCTGTTAATTCGCAAAGGTCATGCGGACAAAGAACTCGCCGGCCGCGTCGATGAGCTGATCGCCCGGCTGGGCCGATCCAAGCTGACGTTGCTCTACGAGCAAGAGATTCGCAGCCTCGGCGGGCACGCCGTGCTGCCGCTGCTGCGTTACGTGCAGTCACCGCTCTTCCAAACCGAACCGCCGCGGCGGCGAACCGCCATGCGGATACTCTCCGACATCGCCCCCAGTTGGACCGTGTCCGATCTCATCGAACTGCTCTGCGACAACGACGCCAACACGCGTTATTTGGCCGCCAAAGCACTGCATCGGCTCACGGGCCTCGATCACGGTCGCCCGGCCGACAAGTGGCGCGAAGCTCTGATCCAATGCCAGCCCAGCATCGAAACCTGGCAACAGTGGTGGGCCAAAAACCGCAAGCGATACCCGTCGCTCAGCGACGCTCGCAGTGTCTAGCTTTCGCCAAAATGCGGCCGTCCGCACGTCGGCCTGCAAGTCGCTGCGGATCATCTATCGGATGGGGAAAACCCGCACCCCGTATGATGAAAACCGCTACCAAAGACAACTCCAACGCAGAAACAGACCCCGGGCAAAACTTATCCCCAGCCGATGACGGCAAACGTCGATCGTCTACAGGGGTGGCTTTGCCTTTCTTACGCTGCCGGAATAGGATGGAAGGATACACATGTCTTATTCTAGGGAGATGCTATGAACGCCGTGATGTTGATGTTGGCGATGGCTGCTAGCGGGGTGGTGACCGGGCGGGCGGAATTGCCCGGGGGTGGGTTTGAATATGTGATTCAGATCGAGCCGCAATTGCTCGATTCGCAACCGGGCGGAGTGTTGGTCAGCAGCGACATTCCGCCGGGTTTGCGCGGAGCGCGGCGATGTCGGGTGATCGTCGGCGAGGGGCCGCTACCGGTCGGGGTGACGGCGCTGGCCGATTTGCCCGAGGAGCTGCTTGTGCCGGCGCCGGCGAAATCGGTCGATCCGCCGCCGGTCGACGATGGCAAGGCCGAACCGGCGGAGTTTCGACAGCCGACCGGTGTGAAACCGCTGCCGGTCGCACGGCCGGAATCGGACGATGAACCAGAGACGTCGGCCGACGCCTCCGACGAGCAGCAGGAAGAATCGGAAAACGAGTCCAAGCCCTGGACCGTGCTGGTGCTGACGATGCTGGGGCTGTTCGTTTCGATCGGCGGGAATGTTTACCTGGGGTGGAATTTTTTGGGATTGCGGAAGCGGTATCGGGCGATGATGGGGGGGGTAATGCGCGGCTAATCCGCAAGCGAATGGTTAAGCGGCTTGGGACTCGTCGTCTTCTTCTTCATACTCTTCATCTTCATCATACTCTTCATCTTCGTCCGACTCTTCGTCTTCTTCCTCGTACTCATCTTCCTCTTCGTCCTCGAAATCTTTGTCGCTCAGTTCGATCTTCTCTTCCTCTTCCATCGGCTCGTCGATTTCCTCAACTACTTCGACCGGCTGTTTCTTGGCTGCGCGTCGACGGCGCTTGGCGGGCACCGCTACCTCTTTTTCTGATTCCACCAGCGCCGGCACTTCATCGACGCTTGGCTGGTGATCGGGCAACTCCCGCACCTTGACTCGCATGGCGGTGAAAATTTTCTTGATGTGTTCGTGGCAAGTGAACACGAGCAAGGAATGCCCCGCCTTGGCGAAATCTCGCAGCACGCGGGCCGCCGCTTTCGCCCGCGGTACGTCGAAATTTACCAGCACGTCGTCGAGCACGAGCGGCAACTGCGCCCCGCGGCGAGCATACGAGGCGACCAATGCCAGCCGCAGGCTCAGGAACAATTGCTCGCGCGTGCCGCGGCTGAGCACCTCGACGCGCAGCACGTTCCCCTCGGCGTCGTCGACCAGCAGCGACTCTTCGCCCAGCGGGGTCCAGACGCGGCGGTATCGACCCTCGGTCAATCGGCCTAAATAACCGGAGGCCTCTTGCAGCGTCTCAGGCTGCCGCTCCTGTTCGTAGCGATGCCGCACCACATCCAGCACGTGCGCGGTGGTGGCCTGGACTTGCCATTGCTCGATCGCGTCTTGCAGCCGGCGCTGCACGCAGCCAAGCTGCAATTGCTTTTCGGTCCACTGGCGGTCATCGACGAGCGTCTCTAGCTCGTGGCTCAGCGCGCCGCGTTTTTCGGTCTCTTGTAACAATTCGGCCCGCGATTTTTCCAGCCGCGCGGCGATTTGTTCGCGGCGTTCGATCAGCGCGGCGCCTGCCTCACCCTCTAAACATTCGGCCAGCCGGCCGCGCGAGCACCGCCCGGCGATGGCCGCCTCGATCTCGGCCTCTAGCTGGGCGCGACGCTGCTGAAGCGTTTCGGCCTGCTGCTGAAGCTCGGCTCGCCGGAGAAATTCCGCTTCGCTGTCGGTGCCCGCCTCGTGCAGCAGCCGCCGGCGGCGCATCTGAAGCGATTCGACCGCCCGGGCGTACTTCTTCTGATCCTGTCGGCAGCGTCGTGACTGATCTCGAAGTTGTTGTCGGCGCAACACCAGAGCTTCCTGCTGGCCGAGCGTCTCCCGGAGTCTTTCCAGGCAAGTCGCCGGATCGCCAGCCACATCCTGCAAGCCAACATCGGCGGCGAGTTGATGGACCCGCCCGACGATCGATTCCCATTGCCCTCGTCGCTGCGCAAGTTCCTCGTCGCGGCGCCCCAGGTCGCGTTCGATCGTCTCCAGCCGCGCATCGTTGTTGGCCAGATTGCGCACCTGCTTGGGTGAGAGCCCCGCTGGCAGGCCGGCCTCGCCCAGGGCGCTGCGCCAGTGACCGACGTGCCGTCGATACGTGGCGTCCGACGCCTCCTGGCGCTCTTCGGCCGCCAACAATTCATCCTCGGCGATCTGCCGGCGGGCCTGGAGCGGCAGCAATGCTTCGAGTTTGGCCAACTGTTCTTCGGCGTCTTTTAATCGCGAGGCCAAAGGGCCGCTGCCGTGGGGCAGTTGTTCGTCGAGCTTGTCGCGATCCTCCTCGGCCTGTTTGACTTGCAGCTCGAGCATCGTGGCCTGCTTCTGGCAGGCTTCGAGCCGGGTGGCCGCCGTTCGCTCTAACACGGGTTTGGCCAGGCCCGCTCCGCCGCACAGCAAAATGCCAAACGCGGCCACCAGCCAACCCCCCGCCAATCCGAGCGACGGCAAGATCATGCCGACTACGCCGCACAGCAGCAACACCATGCCGACCACGAACAGCACGCCCAGCCCGGCGAGCGCCGGCAGCGAGAGCATCTGCCGCTCCATCAGCCGGTCGCTGCGTTGTTGCAATTTTTTCTGATGCCCGGAAAGCTGCAACAGCCGCTCGTCGAGCTGCACGCGCCGTCGCACCTGGGCCACACGATTGCCGGCCGTCTCCAGTGCCGAGGTAAGATCTCCATGTGGCCGAGAAGCCATCGCCCGACGAACTTCCGCTTCCAGCGTTTCCAGCGACCCGGCCGCCGCGGCGACTTGTTGCTCTGCATGGGTCCGCTCCTGCCGTGCCTCGCGCAGCGCCCGAACCGGCGTGCGCAGCGCGGCCAACGTCCGCGGCGTGACCTGCGGTGCCGCCGTTCGATCTGCCGAGGCATCATCGGGCGTTAGTCCCAATCGCTCGTACTCGGCGCGGCGTTGCTGCTGCAACTGCTCGACTTCGCTCTGCAGCTTGTCGACGTCCTGTCGAATCGATTCGATCCACCCGCGCTGTTCCACGAGCGCCTCGATCCGCGGGCCGTTGCGCCACAATGTCTCGTTGAAATTCAGCCGCTCGGCCTCGCCGCGCAGCTCTCGCCGGCGGTCGCGCAATTCGCGGCGGCGCGATTGCCGCCCTGCGATTTTCGCGTTGATCGACTCCAAACGATGCACGGCATCGGTCGACAATCCGTCGATCGGACCGAGCGCTTCGATCTGTCCGCCGAGCGCGGTCGACTCGTGCCACTTTGGCCCGATGGCCGTGGCGACATCGATCACGCCGGCCTGCATCTCTAGTTCGTCGATCGTCTCTTGCAGCCGCTCGGCCTTGCCGCGTAGCTGGCCCAGATCCGCGGACAATCGCCCGTAACGCCGGCTGAGCGTGCCGAGTTCTTCGATTTCTCCCTGCAATTGTTCCTGCTCGGCGAGCAGATCGGTAACGACGCTCGGTCGATCGTCCGGGGCCAACAGCCGGCACCGCGAGGATTCCAATGCCCGAGTGACTTCCAGCAGCGACACGCGGTCGAGCCCCGAAGTCAAATCGTAAAGCAGCCGGGCGGCGTCGGTGTCGCTGAGGGTGCCGAGTTCCTGGATTTCTCGCAGGCCAACGGCGAACACGTTGTTGAAGACCGCCTCATCGACGTTGCACAGTAGTACGTCCAGCAGATGCCCGCCTTGCTGCGTGCCATCGGCGGCGGTGAGCAGCACGTCACCCTCGGGGTGGGTGTCGTCATTTTGGTGCCGGCTGACGCAGAAACTTCCGTTGGGGCTGGTCACCTGCAACATGCCGCCCGGCTGGCCGCCATGTAAGGGCGGAAAATATCGCTGCCGCCGCTGGGGCGAAAACCCATACAGTATCGAGCGGATAAACTGCAACAGCGTCGTCTTGCCGGCCTCGTTGCGACCGTAAAACACGGACAGCGGTTCGTCGAGCCCTTCCAGCTCCAGGTCGCTCCACATGCCGAAACCGTCGATTTTGAGCGAGGTCAGCTTCACGATGCCACCCCCTTGGGCGCATCCGCCCCGCTGTCATTCATGCCGTTATCTCCACTGAGCAAATCAACGCCCAGCAGCGCGGCCTGACGTAAAACTCGCTGCCGGGTTACGGCGCCCGAAAGTTCGACGGCGCCGGCCAGTGTGCCGGCCAAATGACGCTCGGAAAGATACGCTTCGAGGCTGAGCGGCAGTTCCTCGTCGGTCTGATGCTCGCGAATCGTCCGCAGATAATCGCCAAGTATTGACTCTTGTTCGTACCAATCGTGCGGCAGCGCGGCGGCCGCCTCGGTCTCCAGCGAAATCGTCCACAACACGGGCGGCTCGGTGCCGTATTCAACATGCAGCCAGTCGAGCAAATCGGCGGCCAGTGTGCCATGTCGCAATTGCGCCATCAGTGGACCGTCGCCGGCAATCGTCCAACGGATCAGCCGGTCGACGTCGCGCGTGCCGTCGCGGATTGCCTCGATGCGTTCGCGCAGCATTCGTTCGATTTGCTCACCGTGCGTCGAAGCATCGACTTCGATTCGCTCGTGATGCCAACGCACCTCGTCGGTCGGCAGCAGGCTCGATCGCACCCGGCGGCTCTCGTCGACCTGCACCAGCGTTGCCCCGTGTGGCCCGGTTTCCCGAGGGCTGCGGCCTTGCGGGCTGCCCGGCCAATGAGCCACCACGGGCGACGTGCAAAGGGTGCTACGATTTTGTCGACCGCCGAGAGCCCAATAATCGACGCTCGAACCGGTCAGCTCCGACTCGTCGGCGGAGCCCGAAACGATGGCGATGGTAAACAACCCGCCGACGTCGGCGCGGAGTTGATAGGAACCGATATTTTCCTGATCTTCGCGGCTGCGCCCGACCAGTCGGGCCAGCGGCTTTTCATCGCGTGAATGCAGAAAGTCGGCGGCTCGTCCGACGGGAAATGTGTGGACGTTTTCCGGCAGCGCCATGGCCGCCGGCCAGGCGCGTGGCGGATCGACCGAGCCGCCGGCCCAATAGACGGCGATTTCGCGCTCGGCCAACCGCTCGAACTGCCGAACCAAGAAAACGAGACTCCGTGGCGAGGACCGCTGCGACTGCACCAAATCGCCACTGAGTACGACAAAGTCGACCTCCTCGGCCAACGCCGCGTCGAACACCCGCTGGGCCGCGCGGAAGTGGGCCGCCAGAAATGTCTCGCGCAAGTGATCCGGCACCTCGGCCAGACCGTAGATGGGCTGTTCCAGATGGAAATTGCCGGCGTGGATAAAGCGAAACGGCCAATTCGACATGCCGCGCCTCCGTGCGCACGAGAACCCGCAAACGGCGTCCGGGCGGGCGCCGCAATAGATCGACGGGGTAGTTTAGCGAAGAACCGTAAGCGCCGCCATGTCGTTTTAGGGGAATTGCCGAGTCGGATTCCGTCTTAGACGCCCTTCGACAGCTCTATCAAGCGAGGATCCCACACAACCGGGTCCGATGATTTTGACTCGATTTTGTGAAAGTCTGGATGCACTGGATTCCATCGGCCTCCAAACTTCTTCGCTCCGTCGCCTGTCATGGCGGTCGCAGCATGCTCCGATTTGTATAACCGGAACGCCGCACGGCAACTCATGAAAGCACTCCGTACTCGATTCGGCCGATCAGTTCCTGTACTTGGGCAGCGCCCGGTTCGGTGACGATGTGTTTGAGGGGAGAAACATCACCTAGAGCCTTTTGCGGAGCATGCAGCCACTGTATGGTTTGTTCGGCGTCATCTTCAAAGAGACCGAGCGATTTCTGATAGATGCTGGCAAGCCGCCATAACCGCTCCGATTCCTCTTGGGTCAACCGGACCTTGCCTTCAACGTCGCTTGCTGTCAGCCTCAGAACATCGAGAACCGCTGCTCTGGGAAGTTGGGTTTTTTTCAAGAACTCTTCGAGATGCTGAATCGGCAGTCCGCGTTTAACGGCATCGATTCCGCCATCCGTCGGCACCCCGATCGAATCCCAAGCAGACCGAACCATCTCTCATAACTCCACGTCAATTAGATATTATCGTACCGCAATTGCAGTACCGCTGCTGAAAAAACGCTGCTGCGAAGGCTCTCATATTCCGGCCGATGGAGCAAGGCGTGTTTATTGGTGACTAATTGTCGCCCTCGACTATCGCTTGCCCGAGGTGCCGGCCAGTTCTTTTAGCAAACCGTCGATGGCCTCTTTCAATTCGTCCTCGTCCACGTTTTTGTGACGAACGATTCCCTTGGCGTCGAGCAGGTAGATCGTGGGCCGCTGCTCGACTTGCCACTCGGTCTGGATCGGGCCGTCGATGCTGCCGGCGTCCCACCAGCTTCGCCAGGTGAGGTTCTCTTTCTTGATCGTCTTCTTCAGTTCATCTCGATCTTCGTCGCTGTTGATGCCCAGCAGCACGAAAGGTTTCTTTGAGAGACGTTTTACGAGCGACCGCTCGGTCGGGTAGAGTGCCCGACAGGGGCCTCACCAGTGTCCCCAGAAACTGATCATGACGACTTTGCCGCGATAGTCGCTGAGCTTGAACTTGCGGCCGTCGACGTCGGCGCCGGCGATCTCGGGCGCCTGCTTACCGACGGAAAGATGGCGGATGACGAACAGCGCCCGTTTGGCGAACTGGCCCATCGTGCCCTCGGGCGCCGGCACCTTGGCGAATGATTTGAGGATTGTCTCGCAGAGCTTCTCCCTGCGGGCCTCGACTTTCTTGGCATTCAAGGACAGCAGGTGGTCGACCGTCTTCTTGCCGTAGTATTGCGATGCGCGTTTTCGTAGCGAGGGCTGCTGGGCGATCTGTGCGGCAAGCGTCGACTGCAAGTCGAGGAGCGAGACAAGATGGTAGCAGGCCTGCGCTTGCACATCGGCGTGCGGGCTTTTTTCGAGCGCGGCCTGCAACAGACGCTCGGCCGCTGGGGTCGGCCCTTTGGCCACCGGGCCGATGGCTTTGCCCAAGCGCGGGCTTTGCAGGTGATCGCTCTGAAGCAACCCCACGGCGCGGTCAGCTTCCGGTCGATAGCGCCGATGTGTGGCAATCCACACGAGCGCGTCGACCGCTTGGGGTGCCTTGGCGTGCGTCTTGGCGAACTCGAAAAACTTTCCGGTCATTTCCCGCGCGCTGCCGACCTTGTCGTATTCGTCCAACAGCGATTGGTAGGCCTTCGCCGCAGGCGAGGTATCGGCGGTTTGCTCGGCCAAGACGTGCGCCGAAGGACAAAACAAAGACAATGCAACGGTCAGAATGGTCACGACTCGCAACATAAGATGTTCCTGAAATGGATGTTTACTTCATAACCGTCCACGAAATGATGAACCGCGTCGCTTTGACTCCAAGTAGAATTGATGACGCGATGAAGAGAAGCACAATCTCCTTGTTTCCTCGCCACGAATACACGCGAGCCGAGCAACTTCCTTCCTTTGCGACCTTCGAGACCTTCTGTTCCACAACTTCTGTTTGAAAAATAAGCGAGGACGAAACGGACTCCAACATTTTAACAGAAGGTCTCGAAGGTCGCAAAGGAAAGAAGAAGGCCGGGGGACCATCCATCCAATTTGTCGAAACCCAAAACGGAATCAGATGCGACGACTTATTAGCGTTCATCAGCGTTGATTAGCGGTTGTCTGTTTCAATCCCCGTGAACGGTTACCTTAATTCTTTGCTGGATCAACGTGGACAAACGGGTCGGAGAATCTCGGATCGGTAACAAATTTTTTGTCGGTCAGCGTCTTGAGAAAGGCCACCAGCGCCGCCTTCTGTTTCGCGGTGAACTTCAGCCCCGACGGCGACTTGGCCGACTCTTGATCGGGAAAGGCCAGCGTGAGATTCTCGTGCAATTGCACCGCCTCGCTGTAATGGTCGACGACCTGCTGGAGCGTTTTGAAGCGGCCATCGTGCATGTAAGGGGCCGAGAGCTCGATGTTACGCAGCGAAGACGCCTTGAACTTGCCGTCGTTCGACGGAAGAAAAGGATCGGTCTTCGGGAGTTTTCGGGCACCGAGCCCTTGGTCCTTGTACTTCATGTCCAGCCCGATGTTATGCGCCCTGGCCATGTTGAACGTCGGCGGCACGTGGCAATGGGCGCAGCCATGTTCGAGAATTCCGTCGACGCCGTCCATGAACATCGACTTGCCGAGATTTTCCTGCTCGCTGAACGCGGCGAACGGCGCGGTGTAATCGCCGCTCTTGGGCGCCGCGCGATCGAACGCGGCGTCCATCGTGACCATCGCCCGCATGAATTGGGCCAGCGCCTTGGCGATGCGGTCGCTGGTCACTTGCGGCGAGCCGAAGGCCGCCTTGAACAGGCTCGGGTAATACGCCAGGCCGGCCACTCGCCGTTCGAGTTTCGCCAGCGTCATGCCCATCTCGACTTTGTCTTGAATGGGCATCAGCGCTTGGATTTCGAGCGTCGCGGCGCGTTCGTCCCAGAAGAAGCCCGGCACGTGATCCTGGATGTTCGAGAACCGCACGTTGGCGATATTCGTGGCATTGCGACCTGTGCGGCCGCCATCGAAGCCCTTGCTCAGTCGTTCCGGGTCGGCGAAGCCGTTTTTCTGTAGATGACACGAGGCACAGGAAATGGTGTTGTTCGCCGAAAGCTGCGTGTCGTAGAACAGGACTCGCCCCAGCGTCGCGCCCGCGTCGGTAATCGGATTGTCCGCCGGCGTGCTGTCGGTCTCTTTCAACGCGGCACGGTTTACGTGGGCGGGCAGGCGCAGCGTGGTGTAGTCCAGCGGCGTCTTTGGCAGCACCGGCCCGTCTGGCGTCTTCGGCTCCTCCTGTTTTTCGTCGGCGAACACAACTCGGTACGGTGTTTCCGCCAAGGCAGCGAGAATCTCTTGCCGGGGCACATCGCTACCGGCCGCCGTGCCAATAGTAGCTTCTCTCGAATTGTAATCGACTTCAACGGCCAGCACGCCCGGTGCTGAAAGGATGGCCTGTTCGGCCATCGGAACTCACGAATGTCACGTCATGCCCTCGATCTGAACCACCGTCTGGGTCATGTCGGCGGTTATTTCGGCCGTTGGTTCAGCGTCGGGATTGAACAGATACGGTCCGCCGAAAAGAAACGCGACGGCCATCACGGTCACGGCCCACAGCATGATCTTGTTCAACGCCATCATTCTTGAAGCCGGCGCGCGGCGTTCTTCGCCGCCACTCGTCGTTGTCGAGCGCGGGCGATACGTCAAGTAAAACGCGAGAGCAAGGAAGCCGAAGGTTACGACCATGAAGATCGGTTGATTGTCTTGTAGATACGCCGTCATCCCCGCACCGGAGATTCCGCCCAAGAACAAGGGCGGCAGCCAGCATCAGCTCGACGCGATGAATGCTGAGAGCAACGCTCCGAAACTCGCGAAGCGCCCGGAGCGGGGTCCGACACCTTGATTCCCAGTCGCGCCCGGCGACTTGACCTTTGAAGCTCAACAATCGGGCGCGGGCACGGCGTCTTTGGCGGTTTCATCTGGCATGAAAAAACTCCCATGAAAATAGCTCCCCACCCGGGCTTGCCCCGGGTGGCGGCGAAGTGTTGCTTCCGAATGCAAAGCTTGTACGGCAAGAACCCATTTTCATTCTCGGACGTGAATGGAGTTTATGACGGCTCCACGTCTCCGTCATTCCTTCGCGTCGTCACGAATCGCGGCGGTGAACTCGTGCTTCGTAATCGTCTCTTTCAATTCCTCAATACTGATCTTCCCTGGATCGTACGTCACAAACAACAAGTCGAGATCCTCCGTCGAATCCGGATAGCGTTCCCACTCGTCTTCGACCGACACCACACCGTCAAGCTCTGACAGAGCCTGTTTGATCTCATTCTTTCAGTCGCCTCACAATATCTTCAGTCGCTCGTTCATTCCCGCGACGTAGAACGTGACGTTTTTCTGGCCGGCCGGTTTCTTCAGTGCGTCGGTCGAATCGTTCTGCGGCACCGATTGCTTCGCCGAGTCGACGGAGTCGTCCGTGGCCGTTGTTGGTGTGTCGCAGCCGGCGAGAAACAAGGCGGCGACCGCTAGCAGCATGACGAGGCGTTTTGTCAACGGGTCAATCACTTTTCACCTCGCAAACCACGCGGAAACCGATCAGCCGGTATTGCGTATTCGGCATGGCACGAAATCGATAGGCCGAGCGACATGCCCGGGCGTCGTCGACCCAACTGCCGCCGCGGACGACGACGAAAAAATTGTTCTTGTCGAAATTCGTAAATCGCGTGTCGACCACGCCGAACGGCGGCCCCAGCGGATCTTCCTCCGGGCTGTCCTCGTAATACTTCGGATCGTACCAATCGGCACACCACTCGGCGACGTTGCCGTGCATGTCGTACAGCCCGAAGGCGTTGGGCTGGTAGGAGCCGCCCTTGATCGTCTTGCGCAGATACTGGCCCTTCTCGGCTTTGCCGTAAGGATAGCCGCCGTTGAAGTTGGCCTGCTTCGACGAAAGCGATTCACCTGCGTGAAACGGGGTCGATTTACCGCCGCGACAGGCGTATTCCCACTGGGCTTCGGACGGCAGTCGATACGTGCGTCCGGCCTTCTTCTCGGCGGCCCGGGCGGAGAGCCGCTGGCAGAATTGCCTGGCCGACTTCCACTCGACGTTTTCCATCGGATTGTCGTCGCCCTTGAACGCGGCGCGGTTACGGAATTTCGGCGCGTCTTTCATCACGCCGACATACTCGGCCTGTGTGATTTCGAGGGCGCCCATGTAGAACGGTGTGCTGATCTTTACCTCGTGCCGCAGTTCTTTGTCGTCGCGTTCGGCCTCGCTCCGCGGCGAGCCCATCTTAAACGTGCCGGCCGGAATCTGCACAAGCTTCATGCCGATCGAATTGGTGATGGTCTTCGGCTCGGCTGCCGGCACGCTGCGCAGCATGGGGATTAAGGCAATCGTCAAGCCAGCCGCGATGATGAAGGTTCGATGTTTCATAGTCTTTGTCTTTTAAGAGCGGATATTGAATGAGCCTCGTGGTTCGGCGAACAGGAAAAGGCGAGCCGCGGGCGTTAGCCCGGGGGTGTTACATTTGGCCCGGGAAATGTTGAACCAGATCGAGGAATCACCATCGGCCTAACGGCCGACGCTCGCCGGAGTTCGCGATTTGTGGACATTATTCTTGAGCGGTTCCTTACGAGGGAGCCACCTCTTGCCTTTGCGGAACGTGAAGCTGGTCGTTTAGGATACTCTCTGCCGGTTGTCTCTGCCGCATCAAATGAAGCTCGGCTCCGTCGAAAGCCACCTCGGCCGGTAGCGGGCTGCTATGGAACATCGCCGGCGACGACCACAGTCCGTAGGCGCCGGCATTGGAAAACGCCAGCACGTCGCCGGCGGCAAGCTCCGGAAGAGCACCGGCGTCGAGCAGCACGTCGTCCGGCAGGCTCAGGCAGCCCAGCACGGCGGTCGGCCGCAGTGAATTCGATTCGACGCCCAGCGGAATCGGCGGTTTCTGCTTCGATCGCAGGCCCAGCCCGCATAGGTCGGCCCGCTGGTGAACTCCGCCGTCGACGACGACCGCGGCGCGACCCTGGTACGTTTGATGACCCAGGACCGACACCAAATAATAGCCGGCCTCGGCGACGAAGTAGCGGCCGAGTTCCAACACGAGCCGAGCGGGCGCGGCTCGTTCGACCAGCCGGGCGAGTTCGTCGCCAACCCGTGCCAGATCGAGCGGTTGATCTTTCGCTCCGTAAGGCGTTCCGAAGCCGCCGCCGAGGTTGATGAAGCTGGGCGAGATGCCGAGCATGTCGGCCGCACGCTGCGACAAATCCAGCGCCCGCCGCAAATGCGCTTCGTTCAGCTTGTCGGCGTCCAATACCTGTGAGCCGGCGAAGACGTGGAATCCGATCACTTCCAATCCGCACGAGGTCAGTTCGTCGCCGCAGCGCAGCAAATCGTCGTGCGTTAATCCGAATCGGCATTCGCTGCCCGCGCGAACCACGGCGTGCGAATCGAAATCGGGCCGCAGGCGAAACACGATTCGATTGCGGAGTCCTTCGGCCGCGAGGAACCGCAATTCGCTGAGTGAATCGACCGATAGGATCGCTTGCGGAGTGTCGTGGAGCATCGCGACGGTCTCGGGCATCTTGAACGGCCCGGCGACGAAGATCCGTTCCGGCCCGAAGCCGGCTTCCAGGGCCGTGGCGAACTCGCCGGCCGAGGCCACGTCGGCCCCAATGCCGCAATCGGCCAACACGTCGCAGATTCCCAGCGAGGCGTTGGCCTTGAGCGAATAGAGCATTTCGACTTCGCTCGGTAAGTGGCGATGCAGCTTCTCTACCTGAGCCCTGATCCGCTGGATGTCGAACGCATAGGTCGGCGTGCCGTAACGCTGCGAAATCTGCTGAAGCGCAGCGGTCACGGCTTCGTCCGGCCGGTCAGGTTGCTCCAGTTCGCTGCTCATTTCCAATCCTGCATTCAGAGGCATCTTACGTGGGGCAGGTTTCCCAACCTGCCAAAAACAATCAGCCCGTAGTGCTCACTGCTTGTCACCGGCAGGTTGGGAAACCTGCCCCACGTCTAGTTCGTAGCTGTTTCCGGCTCACCTAATAGCCCACTGCCAAGTCCAATAGCCGACGACGAAAACCGTCGCCAGCCAGGTGATCGTCGCGCTGAGCCGGTTGCCCCGTTTGAGGAAGTGCAACATGTAATGCGCCCTTCCCAACAGCACCACGGTCAGGCCGATCAATACCGGAGATAACCAACTGGCTATCGACGCCGCAGTTCCGCCTGCCAGCCCGAGCAGGGCGAAAATGCCGGCAGCCGTTCAGTTGGGTACCGCGGCGGCCGCGCCGGTCAGCGCTCCGAACAGCGTGGTGTTACTTTCTTTCTCCGCGCTGTTGTCAGATTCGCTGTTTTCACGTTCGCTGTTCGGTTTCATAGTTTCTTGTTGACCTGGAAACTGGTTACGAGAATCCGGCGAGGGTTGGTCGGACGATTACGCAGGACTTCCGGCCAGCGGCCCGCGTATTTGTCGATTCGTCCGGTCACGCGCACCAGCGCGTCGCTGCCGGCCTCAGCTTGGAGTTTTCCCAACAGCGCAGCATGTTTCTCGTCGGGACTTCTTATCAAAATGAATTGCGAATCGGAACCGGCGACCTTCAAAATGGCTCCGTCCTTCGTCACAACCAACTGACCGACCGCCGTCACCTCCAGGCTCACCAGCCCGCTACGGGTTCCGCCGGAAAGCCGGGTCGCCCAGACACTCTCATGCAGCTTGTCGAGGTCGATCAACTTGCCCTTGCGGGCACGGAAGGTGATCGTGCCTTGATCGTACCGCTTGGTCTTTTGCAATTTCTTGAAGACCACCGAATCTTCGTCCACGTCATACAGACGTGCAGTGGCGTCACACGCCACACCCGCTCATCAGTGCATTTCCGCGCCGGTCACGGTCATCAGGCCGCTGACCACTTGGCCGCTGACAGACGGGGCAATCAACAGCGACAGCGCTGCTGCGATAAAACAAAGTCGTGTTTTCATATTCCGTTTTCCTTTCATGTGTCGTCAAATTGCCGGGCCGGGCGAACTTTTCTTGAGAGGGTCTAACTGACCC